>JBBQPY010000027.1:0-39897 GCA_038216735.1 Chthonomonadales bacterium | reverse complement strand
CCGACATAGACAAGTTGCAACGAAAATGGGCCTCTACAGTGCCCTGTGCGGCCACTCTGGAAATTTACGTGACTGAAATGTCACCAAAAAATCGGTCATTCGGTTCAAAACGACGCAGACGCTTATTTCGCAATCGGTCTTTAGTTGTCGTGTCCGACATGTGTTGTTCTCCTGTCGCAGTCTGCTCCGTTGCCAGCACTTTTAAGCAACGTGACTGTTCGGCCCTGATGGATAAGTGATGGTGCGTGTATTCTCTTCCCTCCTCTATGAAGGAGGGGATTAGGGCGGTGAAGTGTTAGTGAATCTATCGTCGAATGAACCTATTTGGGTTGCACCAGCGCGGCGATCTTTGCCCGTGCCGCAGCCAGTTGGCCGTTCGCCACATCGTCGCCACCGGACGTATTTTCGATATGTATGAACTCGATATCGGTGACACCTATAAAGCCGAAAGCGGTTCGGATCAGCGGGTCCTGAATGTTGTACGCCGCGCGTACACCACCCTCGCCGTACCCACCGCCGCCGCGTGCGGTCACGACGATCGCCTTCTTATTCTTCAACAGCCCCTCATAAGTTCCGGGAACGAAGGTTGCGTTAGCCCGTACGACCTGGTCGATGTAGGATTTGAAAACGGCAGGAGTGCTGAAATTGTACATCGGGATACCGAAGACATAGGTATCGGCGGCAAACAGCTCAGCAATCATTTCATTGGAGAGCGCCAGTACCGAATTCTGCTCGGGGGTGCGAGCAGCTTCCGGCGTATACATCGCATAGATGAATTCCTCGGAAACGTAGGGGATCGCCTGATGACCTAGATCGCGATAGATCACTGTCGTGGTCGGATAGGCGGCTTTCAGCGCCTGAACGAGTTCGGCCGAAATGGTACGTGAGTGGGATGCCTGGCCGCGCGCGCTGGCGTCGAGATGCAGAATGTGTGTCATGATTTCTCCTGTAGGTTGAATGGGAAGGTTGGTCTCAAATGCAAAGCTACAGCAGCGCTGCCGAACTGCTTGCGGTTTCATTGCGCACCTGCGGGGCGACCTGTGTGCCCAGGATTTCGATGGCGCGCAGTCGGCTGGCGAGTGGAAGTGCAGCGACGTTCATCTGGAAACTCAGCCGTACAATACCGCCGAGCGCTTCGTGAATGTATAGAATCTTTTCGGCTATCGTCTCCGCGCTGCCGATTAGCAAAGCCCCCGTCGGACCGCGCTGCACGTCGAAATGCGCACGGGTTGTCGGTGGCCAGCCGCGCTCCTTGCCGATTTCAGTGAACAGCTGCGCGTAACCGGGGAAGAACTCCTCGGCTGCCTGCTAGGTCGTTTCAGCGATATAGCCGATCGAATGCAGCCCGACAATGAGCATTTCGGGCGCGTGACCGGCGCGTATTCCAGTCTCACGGTAGAGATCGATCAGCGGGCGGAAACGATGTGGTTCCCCGCCGATGATCGCCACCATGAGCGGAAGTCCGAGAGCGCCCGCGCGGGCAAAAGATGCCGGTGTGCCGCCGACTCCGAGCCAGACCGGAAGCGGATTCTGTACCGGACGAGGATAAATACCCTCGCCGTGAAGCGCCGGACGATGTTTGCCCGACCAGTGAAGTTCAGGATTGTCGCGGATTTTGAGCAGCAGATCGAGCTTTTCCTTGAAAAGAGAATCGTAGTCGTTCAAACTCAGCCCGAAAGGTGGAAATGCCTCGGTGAAGGAGCCGCGACCAGCGATGATTTCAGCCCGACCATTTGAGATCAGATCGAGCGTCGCAAACTCCTGAAAGACGCGCACCGGATCGGCTGCGCTGAGCACTGTGACGGCGCTGGTGAGGCGAATCTGCTTTGTCCGGGCTGCCGCCGCTGCAAGGATCACCACTGGCGCCGAGTCGAGAAACTGACTACGATGATGCTCGCCGATTCCGAAGACATCCAGACCCACCTGGTCGGCAAGAACGATCTCCTCCAGCAAATCCCGCATACTTTGAGCGGGCGTCAGATCGAGACCGGCCGGTGATCTGGAAAAACTAGTGGTGGAAAAAGTCGCTGCGAAGCTGTCCACGCCGAGCTGCATCAGGTCGCCTCCTCGGTGCTCGTTTTCATTGCGAACACGCTCGCGAATGCGGAGCGCACACTGTAAAACACGAGCAGCCAGAGTATAAACGCTACCATACCTGGCAGGATTCCTGCTGGCTCCATGAGCGCATGATAGAGCAAAATGTTCACAATTACCGGTCCCAGCAGCACGAGCGCAATCGGTACAAATCGGTTCGCGAGCAGCAGCACGCCGCTGATCAGCTGGATGATAAATACGATGACAAGCATGTGCGAATTGAACAGTGCGCCCATGTACTGACCTGCCTGTCCAGTGGGCGCGGGCATCGGAAGGAAGTGAAGGAACCCATTCAGACCGAAGATAATGAACATCAATCCGAGTAGAAACCGGGCAACCAATGTAGCAACTTTCATTGCGATCCTTTCGCAGGCGGCGGAACTCCTGATGAATAGAAGCCCGGTGGATCGAAGGTCGAAAAGTCGACGATTCTCAAACCACCGCATAGTTCCTTAGCGCGGCTGAATTCTATGTGAGCGTCGGGTAATCCGTATATCCGTGCGCGTCGCCGCCATACATCGTGGACTGGTCAGGAGCGTTCACAGGAGCGTCCTCGGCGTAACGCCTCACGAGGTCGGGATTCGCAAGAAATGGGATACCATAGGAGATCAGGTCAGCCGCGCCGGATTCGATTGCCGCATTGCCTGTCTCTTTGTTATAGCCACCATTGAGCATCAAAGTCCCGTTGAATGCTTCGTGCAGGAGCGGCGCAATCGGTTCTGCGCCAGGCAGCGCCATCGGGTGATCGCTTATGACTGGTTCGATAATGTGTAGGTAAACGATCCCCAGTTCGCTCAGTTTGCGCGCCGCGTACGCGAAAGTGTTCACAGGGTCGCTGTCGTGCATATCGTTGAAGGCGCTGAAGGGCGACAGGCGGACACCGACTCGCTCTTTGCCCCAGACATTTATCACGGCTTCGGTCACCTCGAGCAGCAGACGAGCGCGGTTTTCCACCGATCCGCCATAGGCATCCGTGCGCTGATTGGTGCCGTCTCGCAGAAACTGATCGAGCAGGTAACCGTTCGCGCCATGGACTTCGACGCCATCGAAACCTGCAGCTCTGGCGTGTCGTGCTCCATTTCTATATTGCTCGATGATACCCGTGATTTCAGACAGCTCCAGGGCGCGCGGGGTCACGTAGTCCTCACCGGTAAACGTTTTGCCGGAGGGCTGAATCGCGGACGGTCCGACGGGCAGTGCGTTATCGGGCAGCACGGACTGGAGGGCGACACGCCCGACATGCCAGAGTTGAAGAAAAATTCGTCCACCCTTGGCATGGACAGCATCGGTAACTTTGCGCCATCCTGCTTCTGGAGCCTTAGTGTAAATTCCAGGCGTAAGCGGATAGCCTTTGGCGTATGCTGAGACCTGCGTTGCCTCGGCGATAAGTAGTCCTGCAGTAGCACGCTGAGCATAATACGTGGCTGTGAGATCCGTCGGGGTATCGGCATCTCCCGTTCGGCTGCGTGTCATTGGAGCCATTACCATACGGTTCGGCAGGGTCAGTGGACCAAGGGCAATAGGTGAAGAAAGGTCAGTACTCATGCTTTTAAGTCTTTCTGATGCGGAAGTGTTCCTCAATACCTGCTAACATGAAGCTACGTTCCGGCATACGTTTCCGTGCGCAGCATCGACTGAAAAGAGAAAGAATTTCTTTCAGCATGCATTCGTCCCAACGCTTATTCGTTAGGGGACTTCGACGAGCATATTCTTCAGTCGATGTATTATGAACACAATACTTTATTTTGTCAAGGGCATAATAATATTATACGCAATATAATATTATACGCTCTATATTATGAAACGCATAGTTAAATTTGACATTTAAGCATTACGGGGTACAATATCAATGCTCGCAGGGGCAACGACGAACCCCACAGCAAGCAGTGGCATCCAACAAGTACGAAGTGCTACCGATCAGAGTCTACTATGCAGGAAAATCAGGAAAATAACGAAACTGCCATTTCCGAGACGTGTGCTACCGCCTCGGTTTTTATCCGTGGCGCGCTTTTGCTGCAGGAAAAATGGGTGCTGATGATCGTTCACAGTCTTTTCGGCGGAGCGATCGGCTTCAGTGAATTGATGCGGAGAGGCAACGTCAATACGACCACTTTAACGCAACGGCTCAATCTTCTTGAACACGCAGGTCTGCTGATCAAGACGATTCACTCGACAATGCCGCCGCGTACGAGCTATGAATTGACCGAAGCGGGACTCGCCCTGAAGCCTGTTTTAGAAGCCATCACGGAGTGGAGCGCTAAATATCTGTCCAACGTAGAACTGGCTGAAGCGTGTCCGGAAGAGACTGCTTGCCTGACGGAAGCCGAAGGTTGTGCTGGCGAGACAGGCTGCTGACAAGGGCGTAACGCCAGATAGTTTTGCGAAAACGCGCTGATTTAATAGGGCAGGGAGCTTGCCCTCGATTATGAAACCGCTTCAGTCTGATTTTCAATCTCAAATTCATCGAGATTGAAGGCTTTACTGAAGCTGATGACTCCTGCGGTATCCACGCCGTGGGTGTCTCTTCTCCACCTCCTGCGGCATAACCAGGAAAGGAACCTGCTCTGTGCTGCATCGTCCTCATCATAAAGAACATTCTGCACTGCTCAAAACTCTGGCGGTATGGGGAATTCTCGGCATCTGGGCGGGAGTCATATCCGGAGCTGCCTCCGCTCTGTTCCTGCATCTCCTCAGAGGGGCAACTACATTTCGCGAGCATCATCCAGGGATATTGTGGCTGCTGCCGCTCGCAGGCATTGTGATCGCGCTCGTCTATGGCGGTTATGGTAAATCGGTCGAGGCTGGCAACAACCTGTTGCTCGAACGCATCCATAATCCCGATGACACGATTCCTCTTCGAATGGCGCCACTGATTTTGCTGAGCACAGTTGTCACTCATCTGTTCGGCGGGTCGGCAGGGCGTGAGGGAACGGCGGTCCAGATGGGTGGCACTCTGGCTGCACTCATGCATAAACCGCTTCGGCTCTCAAAGCACGACCAACGACTGCTAATTATGGCTGGAATTAGTGGGGGATTCGGCTCGGTGTTCGGTACGCCGTTTGCGGGATCGGTCTTCGGGCTGGAAGTGCTGACGGTCGGGCGCATCGGCTACGATGGGCTGATACCCTCCTTCGTTGCGGCATGTGTCGGGGATTTGACGGCTCGCTCGCTTGGCATTCGCCATCAAGTGTATGGCATCGGAGCACTTCCGGCGCTGACACCGCGCGTCTGGCTATTGATTCTGGTGGTGGGAGCGCTGTGCGGGTTTGCGAGTCTGGTGTTCGGCGAGTTGACTCATGCGGTGGGTCGCCTGATGAAGGATCGCGTCAGGCTGCCCTGGCTGCGCACTTTCCTGGGTGGATGTGCTGTGATCGGGCTGACGTATCTGGTCGGAACGCGGGACTATCTTGGTCTCAGTCTGCCGCTGATTGAGCGAAGTTTTACGGCAGAGCATCTGTTCTGGGGGGCGTTCGCGCTCAAGATACTATTCACTGCGGTGACGCTCGGGACTGGGTTCAAGGGCGGGGAGGTGACGCCGTTGTTCTGTATCGGGGCAACACTGGGTTCGGCGTTCGCGGGCGCGTTCGGCGAGCCGCATGGCTTCTTTGCTGCAATCTGTTTCGTCGCCGTGTTCGCGGGCGCGGCGAACACGCCGCTAGCCTGTATTCTGATGGGAATCGAGATGTTCGGTGCACAGCTAGCTGTCCCGCTCGGCACGGTCTGCATCGTCAGCTACATTGTGTCAGGACATCGAGGGATCTATTCGGCGCAGCGCGTCGGTACGGCGAAATCGCATACGGTAGCTGTCGAAGAAGGCGCGACCCTTCACGAACTGCACACGGGAGCGATCAAGTTACGCTACTTCCACCAATCTGTTGACTGTCCGCCCGATAAGCCTACTTCCGCATCAACGGAGGATAAAAAAGCGAATTGATAATCCTCGCTCAGTACTCACCGAGATCCTTTACTGCAGTAACAGCCCATTTACCCTTGCTCTTTTCGACAGTATAAAGGGAGTAAACGCCTCCGCATCGACCATTCATCCAGCCACAATCGACACTGCATCGCATTGCATTTTTACGGTTGATTTTGCGGACAAAGTAGAGGAGTCCCTGCTGGTTCGTTTTCCGATCTTTGTATAGCCTGTCCTTAACCACAGTGCTGGAAAACGGTTTGACAGGAATTCGGATTGCTGGCGAAGCGAGTCATCAGCGCGGAGGAAGGGCTGTTTTGGTCTGCGACAGCCAGAAATATTACTTTGCACACGCCCCCGTCGGAATGACGGATCAAAGAACGAAACACAGCTTCACGAATATTTTCCTCTTCTGCTTTGCGCTCCATTGTCTGTTTTGAATTCGGAGTTTGACTGCGAACGCGGGTGCCAGGATGTTTTGTTTGTGCGAAGACTGAGAAACTGGTAATTGAGAGCAGACCCAATGCAGTGAGTAGTGGGCGGCACATGCTATTTTGTCCTTCTCGTCCGATCAAGTCCATCCGCAACTCTTCACACTTACCCCCGATCACCTCTCCCTGAGCTTCGGGAGAGATGAAGTGAATGCAGCTATTCTGCCTGTAATTGTGAAACTGAAGGGCAGTTGAACAGATATGCCCATCACAGTAATTTGTTGGCGCTGAGGTATTTGAGCAGGTCGTCATAGGTCCCGCCCTCATTAGCGAACTGTGCGTAGTTGCGTGCCGTGTCGAACCAGGCGCGGACCGTTGGTTTTACATCGCGAATTGCTGCCTGAAAGTCCCGTTGCCCAATCGGGCGTGCCACTCCACGCTGGATCGAATCCTCCAGGGCGAGTTCTGCAGCCGAATCGCATAGATGCGCCACATCCGCACCTGAAAACCCCTCCGTTTTGCTCACCACCCACCCGACATCGACGCCGTCTACGGGGCGTTCGCGCAGGTTGAAACGCACGATCGCATCGCGGGCAGGCGCATCTGGCGGCAGCACCAGCAGCGTCCGATCCAGGCGCCCCGGCCGCCGCAGCGCCATATCCACGTCCCAGGGATGATTCGTCGCCGCCAGCACGAACACGCCCTCATTGTTCGCCGCCACGCTGTCCATTTCGTTGAGCAATTGATTGACCACGGTGCGCCCGAACGACTCGCGCACGAGGCTGCGCTTACGACCGAGCGCGTCGATTTCGTCGAAAAACAGCACACAGGGACTGTGCCGCCGCGCCGTCTCAAAAATCGCGTGCAGGTTCTTCTCGCTCTGCCCCATGTACATATCGAGCACATCCGACAGCCCGACCGACACGAATCGGGCACCCATCTCCCCGGCGGTCGCGCGGGCGATATAGGTCTTGCCGCATCCAGGAGGACCATAAAGCAGCAGCCCTCCGCGCAGCGATTTGCCGTAGAGCTTGCGCATATCAGGGTTCTTCATCGGGGCGAGAAACGCGATATTGAGCCGCTTTTTGACCTCGTCCATACCCGCCACATCCGCGAGTGTCATGTCGGGCTCTTCCGCTTCCCATATACCTCGTGTGTCCGAATCATCTTCCCCTTCACGGAGCAAAAATGGATCGTTCTCCTGATGACTGTCTTCGTGCTTTTTGTTCGGGTTCCTGTCGGAGCTCGTGTCGAATGAGCCGGTGAATGTCGAATTGTCGGCATACTTTTGGGTCGGTCGCGAGGATTCCGGCAGTGGGCGATCTTCGATGTCGTCGAGCATATTTTTGGTCTGATTCCATGATAAGGCCTCGTACAGACTGCGATAGCCTTTCGCGCGCTCTTTATCGCCTGCTCCTTCTGCCGCCTGCATCGCTTTTTGCAGTGCATCGATGTGCGCGGGCTGCTTTGCTAGCACGAAACTGCAGTGCGTGAGCGCCTCCTGTGGCTGGTCTGAGTCGAGCAAAAGCGACGCCAGATGCAGGCGCAATGCGAGGTTATCGGGGTCGCACTCAACAGCGGTTTTCATTGCGGAAATTATAGTCGGATCGACGGACATTGGCGGCTGGCTCCAGTGGCAAAAATGAATCGCGGATTAACGCAGGATGGAACTAAACTTAAAATCAGTATACTACGAACTACGCCGGTTTGGTAGGCTATGCTCCGCCGAGAAGGGAAGGGGTTGCGCCGCCGATGATGCGACCTGTTGCCGTTCCCATGTCCTTCCCGCCCGTATGCTATAATGAGAGGAACCAGCCAACAATCAATCACATCCTGTCGATCACAATTCCGTCCGAATGCCCGACCGAAGCGAGTAACTGAGCCAACCTATGAACCAGGACCATATACGTAATTTTTGTATTATCGCCCACGTCGATCACGGCAAATCTACGCTCGCAGACCGCATCATCGAAGCGACCGATATTGTTGCACGGCGCGATATGCAGGCGCAGCTTCTCGATACGATGGACCTCGAACGCGAACGCGGCATTACGATTAAGATGACAGCAGTGCGCCTCAATTACCACGCGCTCGACGGGCAGGAGTACCAGTTCAATCTTATCGACACTCCCGGCCACGTCGATTTCACTTACGAAGTGTCACGCTCGCTCGCGGCTTGCGAAGGCGCGCTCCTCGTTGTGGATGCCGCACAGGGGGTCGAGGCTCAGACGCTCGCTAACGTCAACCTCGCCTATCAGAGTAACCTCGCGCTGATCCCTGTGATCAACAAAATCGACCTGCCTGCTGCCGATCCCGAGCGAGTCCGTGAAGAGATCGAAAACGTGCTAGCCCTCGATGCTTCGGAAGCCGTGCTGACGAGCGCGAAGGCGGGGATCGGCATCATCGACGTTCTCGAGCAAGTGGTGAAGAAGATTCCGCCGCCCTCTGGAAACCCGAACGCGCCGCTTCGCGCACTCGTTTTCGACAGCAAGTTCGATCAGTATATGGGCGTGGTCTGCTACGTGCGCGTGACGGACGGCGCGATACGCCCCGGTCAGAAGATAAGATTTATGGCGACCGGTAAAGAGTTCGAAGTCATCGAAGTCGGCACCTTCGCTCCAGCGAGGCGCATTGGTGAGGCGATCCTGACCGGCGAAGTGGGTTATGTCGCTGCCAGCATCAAGACGATCGGGGACGCGCGCGTCGGTGACACGGTGACGGACAGCGATCACGGCGCAACCGAACCTCTCATCGGCTATCGGCAGGCGAAACCGATGGTCTTTTGTGGTCTCTATCCGCTCGATGGCGCGGAGTATCCCGACCTGCGTGAGGCGCTCGGCAAATTGCAGCTCAACGACGCCGCGCTCTCGTTCGAGCCGGAGACATCCGCCGCGCTCGGATTCGGGTTCCGCTGCGGCTTCCTCGGTCTGCTGCACATGGACGTCGTCCAGGAGCGACTCGAGCGCGAATTCAACCTGTCCCTGATCGCGACATCGCCCTCAGTTATTTTCCGCGTTCACAAAACGGATGGCAAAGTCGAAGACATCGACAACCCGGCGCATCTGCCGTCAGCAAACTATATCGACCGGCTGGAAGAGCCGTACGTCGACGCGACTGTGATTCTGCCCAGCGTCTATGTCGGAACCATCATGGAGCTTTGCCGCGACCGGCGCGGTGAGTTCGTGAAGATGGAGTATCCCGCGACAGACCGTGTGATGCTGCACTACAAGATTCCGCTTGGTGAAATCCTGATGGATTTTTTCGACCAGCTCAAGTCGCGCACGAAGGGTTATGCCTCCTTCGACTACGAGATGTGCGGATACCGTGAGAGTAAACTCGTGCGCATCGATATTCAGCTGAACGGAGACGCTGTCGACGCGCTTTCCTTCATTACACACCGCGATAAGGCGTACAGCCGTGCCAAGCTGTTCACCGAGAAACTGAAGGAAGTCGTGCCGCGCCAGCAGTACGAAGTGCGAATCCAGGCGGCGATCGGCGGGAAGGTGATCAGCGCGGACGTCGTGAAAGCGTTCCGCAAGAATGTGATCGCCAAGTGTTACGGCGGAGACATTTCCCGAAAGCGCAAGCTCCTCGAGAAGCAGAAAGAGGGCAAGAAGCGGATGAAGTCGGTCGGCAACATCGAACTCCCGCAGGAAGCCTTTCTCAGCGTCCTCAAAATCGGCGATTAATCTGTATATTTGTTGGGCATCAGAATCGAAGGATGACGACTACGCTTCAACCGTAATGGGAACCAAAACCTCAGACAACATGCCGATGAGCTAAACAGGATTACGACCGCAAGGTTTAAGTTCTGTTCAGGCGTCAACTTTCTGTACAAGACAATACTGCTGGAGATCGGGCGGTTCGCGAAGAGCAACCGCAGCTGGAGGTTGAGGAAGCGATGTCCGATCCATCGTTTCGTTCAGACCATGAACGCGACAATGGAAGTCTATAATTTCGCGGGACCAAAGACAGCGATATTGAATAACAAAGAAAATTGGCATGAGTTTGCATGCGTTCCATCATCGGTTCACCTCATTAGACTCGACACAGGTAGGTGTGGAAACTCGCATTGATCCCGACACACAGTCAGCAGCTACAAGTTCGTAAATGCAGGCGGGAATAGACCAGCTTTCGGAATATGGCTGTGCAAACATCGCTGTAATGTCATCAGCAGAAAATAAAGGACTCTCGTGATCTGTATAGCCTGACATCTGTTTCGCGAGCCGCTTTATTTCATCATTTTGTCGAGAAGTCAAAAAGGTGCTTGACAATCTCAAAACAGGCTGAACTTGTCGCTAATGCTGTAATATCATATCGGTAACTATTTACCCTCACCACTACCCTTCTCCCGAAGTTTCGGGAAGTGGGGAGCGAATCCAGATATTCTGCAGGTGAATGCGAAACTGAAGACAGGGTGAATAGTTACTCATAATGACCGGTCAACTCTCGCTCTGTGAGTCGGCGACCTAACATAAATCCTCCATCCAGGACACTCTCCTCAGATTCTTTCCATCGCGAGTCGCCACACTGTTTCTGGCTCTGTTCCCCTTAGAGAATTACTCACTGCGTGCTCTATATCTGGAGGAGATATACTCTCTTCTCGCTTGGTTCCTAGACTCCATTTTCCGGCGTGTACTGTATCTAAAACGCGGTGCGGGTGAGGAAACGCGGGGTACACCGTCCTCCGACATATGGACGGTGGTCACACCGCAAAAACCTTACGATGTGTCGCTTCCCGGTTTCTATCTGATTTCTATATTTCCGGTTTCTATTATCACTGTCAGAGTATTGGAATGGAGGCAAACGAATGGCATCTCTATCAGATATAATGGGAGAACTGCGCGTTCTGGGCAGTCCATCCATAAAAAAGGTGTTAGTCAATCATGGAGCGCGCGAGCCATTTTTCGGTGTCAAAATCGCCGATTTGAAGTCGATCGAGAAGCGGTTGAAGCCCAACTACGAGCTGGCTCTGGAACTGTACGCAACTGGGATTTCGGACGCTATGTACCTGGCAGGGCTCGTCACGGACGACATGAAAATGACCCGCGAGGATCTGCAGACCTGGGCAGAACAGGCCTACTGGTCGTTGCCTTCAGAGAGTACAGTGCCCTGGGTTGCCTCCGGCAGCAGATATGGCTATGAACTGAGCCAGGAATGGATCGAATCGTCGAAGGACACTATTGCCTGCGCTGGCTGGTGCATATTGAGCTGTTTGACCCTGATCACGCCCGACTCCAATCTCAATATTCAGGAATATGAGGCGCTCTTGACTCGCGTATCGACCACCATACATCAACAGCCCAACCGGGTGCGCTACTCTATGAACGGTTTCGTAATCGCTTGCGGTACCAACGTTATGCCCCTTACGGTGATCGCTTCGCAATGCGCAGTCGATATCGGGAAGGTCTCCGTCCTGATGGGGAATACCGCCTGCAGGATTGCGTTTGCGCCAGATAGCATCGCCGAAGTCGTTGCCAGAGGAACGGTTGGAAAGAAGCGCAAGACAGCCAAATGCTGAGTTGTTGAGTTAAGTGCTGAAACTTTGTATTCGGAAGTGCTTCCTGTATCCGAGTAAACACGGCAGTGCCAGATGGGAATGCCTCCGTAACACATTGCGGGCGAGGAGTTTCGATGCGTATTTGGTTAGAACCGGCGAAGGTAGCTGGCGCCTGGCAGTGAAAGAATCCGCTGTGGCTAACGGAACAGCCGATTGAGTCGATAACGACTGCCCGTGTACGGCTGATGGTGGGCGGAACCTGCCTCTGTATCGAGTACGTGTGGAGCTGCGAAGGCGAAGCAGCTGAGGGAATGCTCCTGATTGGAAGTCATGGAATCTGGGTGATGCGAGGCATCTGACGCACAAGGCACTGCCGATGACACCGATCGGAGGAGTGCTCTATATGCGGAACGACTATGAAATTCCGGGTTGCCGGTCGAAATCCCCGATTTGATTTCATCTGACTGGACGACAAAGTGCATGGCGACTACTGCCGCGACTTTCTGATCGCCGTGTCTGCCAATTCCGGCAATCCATAGACCTGAGCCCAACTACCACGAAGTCGATAGCGAGGGTAGATACATTCCGTTAGCAAGAATGTGTGGACGTTCGATACCCCGGTTAGCAAATACTGATCGGGGTATTGCACGTCCGACTAAGTCTCGCGTATTAGGTGGCTATGGCTTCGGCGCAGTGAATGGCAGGATGAGCGGCGTGAATTGGCTATTCGACACCGCAGCGCTGTGTGGATACGTTGCATAGTTTCCTGGCTGAATTGCCTTGCCGCCAATCCCCTAAACTCCCGGCACGAGCGCGATCGAAAAATTCCCCTGCGCATCTGCCTGTGTTTGTGCCACGATCGGCAATGGTGGTGCGACATCCCTCGACGCAGGTCCATAAGGTTGAACAGTGATAATCGCGTTCGGGAGCGGAGACGCAGCCGTTCCGTCTGCGTTGAAGGTCATATCTATGCCGCGTATGCCTGACGTACCTTCGCCATGTATATCTACTCCCATAGTACCTTCTCCACGGCAAAACCACCCAGCAAAACCAGTGCGATCGCAGCAGAAAAGACGCAATCTAGACCTCGACGTCCAAAGCAAAACGAGTCAGAACCTCCCTCCATTGTGTTCATTCTGTCAGCAGGCAAAACTACTAATCTGCTCCGCAAGACAGAGGGCGCGTTTTCGTAACTTGACAAAGCGGAAGGGCAGGGGTAACATAACCGCCAATACCCTGTAAATTTTATGAACCCGTTTCTCATCATCAAAGGCACAACAATCGCATGGCGAAATCGCTCATCATCGTCGAGTCCCCGGCAAAAACGAAGACACTCAAAAACTTTTTAGGTCCCGATTTTCTCGTCGAAGCGAGCATGGGACACGTACGTGATCTGCCTGAACGCCGCCTCAGCGTAGACGTCGACAACGATTTCGCTCCCACCTATAAGCCGCTCGCCGATCGGGCAGACGTGCTGAAGCGACTGATCGCCGCCGCCAAATCTGTCAAAACGGTCTACCTTGCCTCCGACCCGGATCGCGAAGGCGAGGCGATTGCATGGCATCTCTCGGAAGCCCTCGAACTCAAAGACGCGCAGCGCATTCAATTCAACGAGATCACACGCACCGCCGTCCAGCAGGCGCTCGCTGCGCCGCGCCGCGTCAATATGGATCGCGTGAATGCACAGCAGGCTCGGCGAATACTCGATCGGCTGATCGGTTACAAACTATCGCCGATACTCTCCGCAAAGATTCAGAAAGGGCTGTCGGCGGGACGGGTACAGTCAGTCGCCGTACGTCTGATCTGCGAACGGGAGCGCGAAATCCAGGCTTTTATTCCCGTCGAATACTGGTCTTTGACTGCGACTTTATCACCACAGCTTCCTCTCAAACATTTCCCGTTCCCGGCGAAACTGCACAGCCGCAGCGGGCAGCGACTCGAGCCGAAGTCGGAATCGGACATCGCCGCGATCCTGAGTGACATCGATAAAGCGACTTACACGGTCGCCGAAGTTAAGAAGCGCGAGCAGAAACGTAACGCTGCCGCGCCCTTCATCACGAGTACACTACAGCAGGAAGCATCCCGCAAACTCGGTTATAGCAACAAGCGCACGATGCAGGTCGCGCAGGGACTTTATGAAGGCGTAGAACTGGGCTCGCAGGGCAGCGTCGGGCTGATAACCTACATGCGAACCGACTCGGTCCGAATCGCAAACGAGGCACAGGTCGAAGCGCGACAGTTCATTGCCGAAAAATACGGTGAGGCGTATGTTCCTGCGACCGCCAAACAGTTCAAGTCCAAAGGTTCTGCGCAGGACGGCCATGAGGCGATCCGCCCGACGGCCGCGATGCGGGAACCCGATCTGATCGCACGGCACCTCGCCCCCGACCAGCTCAAACTCTACCGGCTGATCTGGCAGCGGTTCATCGCCAGCCAGATGAACCCTGCAGTAATGGACGTGACGTCGGCGGACATAGATGCAGTTGGCGAAGCAATGCGAACTGATAAAGTCGGCAAGCCGGTTGCACCTTACGTGTTCCGTGCCACCGGCAGCGTGATTAAGTTCGACGGCTTCATGCGCGTCTACACCGAAGGCAAAGACACGGAGGAGACCTCCGATGAGGAGCAGCCGCCTCTGCCTCCGCTCACGAAAGAACAGTCTCTCGACCTGATTAAGCTCGATCCGCGCCAGCACTTCACTGAACCGCTTCCTCGGTACACGGAGGCCACGATCGTTAAGGCGCTCGAAGAGCGAGGTATCGGTCGGCCGAGTACCTATGCGAGCATTATTTCAGTGATTCGCGACCGTAACTATGTCGATCTGATCGACAAACGGTTCTACCCCACCGAGCTTGGTTTCAAGGTCATCGATCAGCTCGTCAAGCACTTTCCGAGCGTGATGGACATCGAGTTTACGGCGGATATGGAGAGCAAACTCGACGCTGTAGAGGATGGCAGCGCGGACTGGGTCCAGCTGCTGCGCAACTTTTACGATCCTTTCGAGAAGTCCGTCGCGCTCGCAAAAGTCGAGATGGAGAACTTGAAACCCGCTCCCGTTGAGACCGAGTTCAGCTGTCCTGCAACCGGCAAGGTAATGGTCACGCGGCAGGGGCGGTTCGGCCCGTTCATCAGCTGCAGTGGCTATCCGGCGTGCAAGAAGATACTCAAGACGAACCCGGATGGCTCGCTCGTCGAGGGTTTGGATTTCGTCTGCGGGCTGGTCGATACCGGTCCGAAGGTTCCGGTGGATCCCGCAACGCTGCCCAATGCGACCGAATATGTCTGTCCGAAAGAGCTTGGCGTGATGCTGCAGCGACAGGGACGGTTCGGGATGTTCCTCGGGTGCAGCTCCTATCCGAAATGCCGCACGACACTGAAGCTGAATCCGGATGGCACCCTGCTGGAGAAGCAGGAGTTCGCCTGTACCTATTCAGAATCGGCGGGAAAGCGCGGCGCAAAGAAAACCTCTCCTGCGAAACGCACAACAGCCGTAGCGAAGACCGCTGCTAAAAAGACCACAGCAGTGGATTCGAAAACAGCCCCCATAAAGAAGAGTGCGGTCAAGACGACCGCCGCAAAAACTGCCGCTGCAAAAGCAGCCGCTGCTAAGAAAACTGCTGCGACGAAAACCGCTGCGACGAAAACCGCCGCTGTAAAAAAGACTGCTGCGAGCAAGAGAGTGCTGGTTTCTGTTGGAGCGCCGAATTCCAGCGAATCAACGGGCGAATGACACGGCAGAAGAGTGATATCCGATGACGCTGGAATTCACGAAGATGCAGGGCGTCGGGAACGATTTTGTCGTTGTCGATGGTCGAGGAGGTGGTGACCGCGAGTGGTCTGCGGTGGCGATCGAGGTCTGTGACCGTAAGTTCGGGATCGGAGCGGACGGGCTGCTCGTGATCGACACGCCAAACAATTCAACCGCCGATGTGCTGATGCGAATGTACAATCCAGACGGCACACCCGATATCTGCGGTAACGGAATGCGCTGCGTTGCCCGCTATGCGGTCGAGCATCACATTGTAAAACCCGACAGACTTTGGATCGAAACGCTGGCAGGTAACAGAATCGCGGTTGTCTATCGGAACGAGCGCGGTGTCATCGACAGAATCAGAGTAGGGATGGGCGAACCTGAGTTCGACCCGAACAAAATCCCGATGCTGGTTGGTGCACGTGACGAGGTGCTCGACTACCCCCTGGAACTTCCGGACGGCACTGTACTCTCAATCACTGCGCTATCGACCGGCTCGATGCACGCCGTCACATTCGTCTCCGAAATGCCAGACGACAATCGTTTTTTAGCTCTGAGCCCGCTTGTCGAGCATCATTCACAGTTCCCTGAGCGCACGAGTCTGATGTGGTGCGTCATCGACGATCCGACACATATCCGCATGCGGATCTGGGAGCGGGGCGCAGGAGAGACACTCGGTTGCGGGACGGGCGCATGTGCAGCAGCGGTTGCGGCGATTCGGCACGGTTCTTCACCCGAGGGAGAGGCAGTCACCGTTGCACCTCGTGGAGGCGAACTGAGCATCAACTGGAAGCCTGGCGAATCTATTGAAATGACCGGTCCAGCCAAAACCGTCTATACCGGCATCTACCTCGGAAACGAAGAGCAGGTCGATATCTAGCAGAATAGTAACAATTCACCCTGCCTTCAGTTGCGCACTCAGCTGCAGCATGTCTGTATTCGCTCCCTCTCATCCCGAAGCTTCCAGAGAGGGGGTTGGCGGTGAGGGGGAATAGTTACCAGAATATTCACCAACCCTGTTCCGAAAGCCAGTTCAGGATCGTACCACGCGATTTGTCGGGGGCTTTGAGGTGTGAAGAGTCGATGCTGGCGATTTTTGCATGGGAGCCGACCATCGCCGCCAGCGCTTCGACACGTTCGACCGGCAGCAGCACATCCTGCTTTGCAGCAATGAAAAGCGCGGGCATGTCGCCGACATTTTTTGCCTCCAGCACGAGTGTGTCTAGCTCATGTAGAAGTTGACCTGCAGGTGTACCGGCTACATAGTCCTGTCGCTGTGAAAGCATAGCCTTGCCGATTGCGCTGCTGAAACCTCGAAAGGGGTCTGTGCCGATGCAGACGCAGACGATCCCGGCGAGACTCGGAACAGCCTCCGTCATCTTAATATCCCTGAGACGCCGCTGCTCCTGGGCCGCGACAACGAGTGCGGCGGCTCCCCCCATCGAGTGCCCGACAATTACGACGCGTTTCACTTCGGATTTCGAACTTCTCAAGCTCTCCTGCAGCCAGACGAGTGCATCCTGCAGATTGTCTGCCGCCTGCCGGATACTCTCCATACTTCCGCCAGTGCCGCCGAGTTTGTGACCTATCGCATCAAATGTCAGCCCGCTATAGCCGCGCCCTGCGAGATAGCTCGCCAGCCCGTCCAGGCTGTATTTGCCCGATGTGAAGCCGTGTGCATAGAGGAGCGCCGTCGTGCGAAGCGGGAGCTCCGGCAAATAGCATAGCGCAGATAGTTCGAGATCACCGCTCGGAATTCGCCCCGGTTCGAGACGCATCATTCCGTGCCCGCGGTGCGCCGCCCTGTGCGGATTCGGTAGAGCATACCTAGGATTAGAAGCGCGCAGAACCCTACGAACCAGTCGCCGAATCGTGTGTAGAGCGTTTTGCCGTCGAGCAGGTGCATGCGTCGTGTCTCCCAGCCCTTCACGTCGTTGGGTAATCGTGCGATCGTCTGTCCCTTGCTGTCGAGCATACAAGTAATGCCAGTGGTGGTCGATCTGGCAATCTCGCGGCGATTTTCGATCGCCCGGAGTGTCACAGCGGCAAGATGCTGTTCGAGTGCGGCGCGGCTCTGGAACCAGGAGTCGTTACTCTGCGTGATCAGCAAATTCGCGCCCGATGCAGTCATCTCACGCGCATAATTGGGGTACATCGCCTCATAGCAGATGAACGGTCCGAGCTTTACCTGCTCTCCAGCAGCAGTCGCAAAAGGCAGCAGCGCGGCTGCTTTACCCTGCACGACATCGTCGTCGGGGAAATCGAAGGCGTGCGAAACCGAATCCGGTATCAGATCACGATAGGGAATAAACTCGCCAAACGGTACGAGTTGCCGTTTGTTGTAGAGTGCCGAGAGCCGACCGTCGGAACCATACAGCACCGCGGTGTTGGCGCGTGCGTGTGCCTTTGTATCGCGCACCGCGGAGCCGACGACCACCGCTGCCCGGCTGTCGAGAGCGAGCCCGCGGAGGAACGCCTGAACGTTGCCATCATGCACTGCGTCACCGGGAGCGGACGATTCTGCCCAGACATAGAGTTCCGGTTTCGGGTTCGTTTGTGAAGCCTGCGCGGTCATTTCGGTGAAGACCTGCATCTGCTGCTCGGGAGTCTGCTGCACGAAGGCGTTGAAATTTCCCTGCATCACCGCAACGTTTAGCATCGGTCCCTTGTCAGAAGGCAGCATTCGAGCCCAGCCGTATAGACAGAGCAGTCCGGTGAGAGTCAGTGTCGCCCATAGCCAACGCCCGCTGTCGGTCGCAAGGTCCTTTTGACCCCGTTTGTTATACCAGTCGGCGAGTGCTCCGTTGACGAGCATAATCAGAAAACTCACGCCGTATGCGCCGGTTACATCGGCGAACTGCAGCACGGGCAGAAAACGGTACTGTGTGTAGCTGATCTGCGCCCAGGGCATTGTGATCGCGCCGAGCGTCCGTGCCCACTCCATGATCACCCAGGCTGCTGCGAGCGCTATGATCAGTCGCCCGCCAGTAAGTCGACGTGACAGCCACCAGGCGCTCGCCCCCCACATTCCATAGAAGAGCGCTAGGATCAGCGTCAGCCCGAACCAGGCTAACCAGCCGATCGGAGAGTGTGTCCAGGCGACAATCGTCAGCCCGACCCAGTACCAGACAGGTGCGAGGAAGCACCAGCCGAAAATATAGCCGCGCCAGAATGCCTGCCGCATACGCGCCGCGCGAGTGACGCTGAGTATCAGAGGCGCGACGGCGACCCAGGCGATCAGCCAAAGCGTGGGAATCGGACAGGCAAGGAAAAGCAGCAGCCCGCCAAGCGCAGCGAGCCGCAACCCTGGAAAACGCCGAGTGAGTGTTGAATCGAAGGATGTGGTGCCAGTCATGGAGATATCTTCAATCGTAGGTATTTGTCGTTGGATATTCTGTCAGCCTGTTGCATGTAGTGTTCTGTCTGAAGAACAGCGAGCAGTCGCTTGCGTAAAGTGGCCAGCAGTTGCAGTGCCGCTCCTGTTCGGCTATAATAGCCCTGACCAATCATTCCAATCTTTGCGTAGGGCGATCCATGTGCGGAAAATGGGAACATCACTAATCTTTGTACGACCTGTTGTACCCTAAAGACTGCTGACTGCACAAGGATATACTGTACCCCGCGGGTTGATACGGCTTACTGATAAGGAGCGAACGCAGCGTGATCTTAACAAAAGAGGAAACAAGGGTCCGGAAGCAGCCAGGCAGACGAAAGCATCCTCTGTATGCGCTGACTGGCTGTTGCGCAATGCTGATGCTCGCGGGAGGCTGTGCGCGGCAGCCACCGTCACAGACTTCGCTCTCCGGCAAACGCCTGCGTGTCACGCTCACTTTCAACGCTGCTCTCGACAACCCGAACTATCACTACTTTTTCGTGATCAACTACGACACCTCGCAGGGCGTCGCGGGGAATTCTGCCGCGCCGGGACCGATCCCGGTAATCGGTCCGTCCAATGCAAATCAGAGCTTCGGTAACGGTTTCGCAGCGAGTTCTGATAATGGTTCAGGCGGATTTACGGATTTTGTCGAGTTCACCCAGGGCAATTTCAATCTCTATCATGTGATTGGCAGCACGATCAATCGTCAGTTCAATCCGAACGGTCGCCCGATCGTCTTCACGCCACCTGATCCGACGGATCCACGCACAGCACGTATAATATCGTTCGACATCGACCTGTCACAAATCGTTTTTGATGCCAATGGGAACAAACTCGATCCACTTCAGTCGGCAACTCAGGCGCGCACAATTCGCTATTTGCAGGTTAACGCAATCGCTACTAATATTGTGCCGACCGACGTGACGCAGGTAATCAAGCAGGTCGACTCGTTGGGCGACGACACCTTGAGCAGCGGGCAGACGAACTTTCTGCGCCTTGATGCCTCTCAGAATGGTTCGATCGCCAACGGCGATCAGCGTGTTTCCAATTCGACCGAGCCGTCAGGCAACGATGTCATCAGCAACGTGAGTCTGGCAGGCGGCGGTGATGAACGCCTCAACCTCGTTGATTGGCGCATCGACATCGTACAGGCACAGTAACGGGTCTGCGGACATTACTCAGTCCGCACTCTTTAACGCTGCGTCCCAATTGCTGAGATTACTGGTGTTGAAAATTATGCCAGCATAGTTTTGTATTAACATGCGAAACAAGAAGCATTTACATATCCAAAGAGCTTGCGGAGCAATGCTGGCATATGCTTCAAGTGGTGGTTTTGAAACCCGGGTTAGAAGCGGATTGTTCAGTTCAACAGGGTGCTTTCAATGCCAGTATCAAAATGTGATTTTCCTTTCGATGCTGGTTCAGAATTCATCTTGCCTTCAGTTTCACATTTACAGACAGCATATCTATATTCGCTCCCTCTCTCGAAGCTTCGGGAGAGGGGGTCGGGGTGAGGATGAATATTACGATGCAGGATATATTTAGCTGGGAATCGTGAGCGCACCGTTTCGTATAGTTTATGTTGTAAAAGCGGCTGTAAATGTGGAAATTGCATGTAACTCGCAAAAATTTTGCGGAAAGTCAGGCGGCTATGCGGAGTGCTGCATTCAGTTCGGTTAGTCTTCTAGTTCTGACGCTTCTGTCGATGCAATCTGCCCAGCGACAGGGAAAATACGCTAACTATATAAACTCAGACATAACTCGTCAGACACGCAGCAAACTGCGTCTGCAGCATGTGGATGTTCATTCATCGCTGCCAACACGTGCCCTATCACGCTTCGTACGCGATGACAATAGTCCTAAAGCGCTTACCAGGATTCAGATCGACGCAACGCAGGCGGCATCACATACGATTGACCAAAAGATTTTCGGGAATTTCATCGAACATCTTGGAGGTGCAGTCTATGAAAAGCTGTGGGCGCAGGCGCTGCTCAATCCAAACCTCGAACAGGTCGATGAGAAAGACACAGCTCCACAAGAATGGACGCTTTCGCCGAGCGCCCACTGGATTAAGGATGGCTATCACTCTCCGCGCTGTGTGCGGCTTGCGCCTGCTAAAAGTACAAACGGTGTTGCAGATAAAGCGATCGACAGCACCGATGCACCAGCCGCGAATGGCGGTGAGCTGTCGCAGATCGTGACTCTGCCGATCCTACGAGAACGTGCTTATACACTGAAACTGTATGTGCGGACGTCTCAGAAGCCAGGCGCGATAACAATCCGGCTTGTGACGGAGTCGGCAGGGAAGACGCTGGTAGAATCCAAAGTGGAAGCGCACTCCTCAACGTGGGAGGCGCATACGCTTCCGCTGGTTGTGCCTGAAGGCATGCTGGCAAAGGGAGAATTGGCTCGATTCGTGGTGGCTCATCATAGCGGTGGCCCGGTCGAAGTCGATCAAATTACGCTTTTCCCCGATGACAACGTCGAAGGAATGGATCCGGACGTGATCTCGAAGGCGCGAACATGGCATCTGCCGATCGTGCGCTACCCTGGCGGCAACTTCGTAAGCGGCTACCACTGGGAGGACGGCGTCGGAAAGCGTGAATTGCGTCCGACGCGCCGCAACGCTGCCTGGGGTGGAGTGGAGCCGAACCACTACGGCACAGACGAGTTTATGAAGTTTTGCAGACTCGTCGGCACACAGCCCCAAATCTGTATCAACGCCGGAAATGGAACCCCTGAAGACGCGGCGAACTGGGTGCGCTATTGCAACAGTACCGACAATACGGACCACTACGCCGCGCTACGCGCCGCAAACGGGCATCCCAAACCTTATAATGTGACAATTTGGGAGATCGGAAATGAACTGTACGGTGGGTGGCAGATCGGCCACACCGACCCGACAGGCAATGCCGACCGCTTTGTGCGCTTCCGCAAAGCCATGCTTGCCGCCGACCCTACTATCAAACTTATAGCGACCGGCGAAGCCGACGAGTTCACTCCCGAAGGCTGGAAGCGCTGCCTGGACTGGAATGCCGCCGTGCTTCGATCAGCAATAGCTGAGGGAGGCAGCGCTCCAGACTACCTCTCGATACACCCGTTGGTGCCACTGCCCGGACTGACGCCAGGTCTGCCGTATGCCGAACAGTATGAGAGCGCGATGGCACACCCTACTTTTTTGGGCGAAACAATGCTGCCGGATCTGACTCGTCTCATCGCCGAAATCACGGGACCGAATACTCCGACTCGCATTGCGCCTACGGAGTGGGGGATTATCGTTGGGGGCGACAAATGGTGGCTTGGCCCGAACCATGATGTGCTCACGGGAGCGATTTACAATGCGCTGACTCTGAACGCAATGCTGCGAAACAGCGATCAGGTGACGCTCGCAAATATGACGGCTATGCTGCACGGTGGAGGTATCAAACGCGCCAATGGGATCGTCTTCGTCGATCCGCAGTACTGGACAGAAGAGCTGTATGCTGCAGCAAAGCCAAATCTGCCACTAGCGACGATCACTACCGGCCCTGGTCGTGATGTTCCGGCACGAGGCTCGCTGCCAGCAGTTTCGAATGTCCCCGACATAGACGTATTCGCCGCGCTCTCGAAAGAGCCCAAAACACTGGTTGTTTTTGCAGTCAACCGACATTTAACCGCTTCACGCCCGGTAAAGTTGTCTATCCGTGGCTTTCTTCCCCAGCGCATTACGGGAACGCTACTCTATGCCTCCGATCCGCAGGCCCGTAATACCGACGACAAGCCCAATGCGGTTGCTCCCAAGCCTTTTGCAGTTCCTAACTGGATTTCAGGTGCGACCTGGCAGGTAACCGTACCACCGCACTCACTGCTTGTCCTGACTCTGCATCGCAAGTAGCGCCTATGTTATAATGGGCTAAGTGCGGCCGATTACGTTCAGGAGCGGAGACCGGAATGACGAACCTTATGTTAGCGGACAGTGCAGCGGCGGGCCATACGATTGAAAACGAAACCGAACAGTGTCTCGAAGCCCGCGCTGTCTATGTCGGGGAGCGTCCGATTAGCTTCGAGAATTTTCTCGACATGGCACAGGGACGGTTCGTCGAACTGGTCAGAGGTGTGATCGAGGAGAAGCCGGTGATTCAGTTAGGTCCTGAACGTTGTTCCCGCTGGCTATATCAATTGATCGGACTATACGTTGAGAAACGCAAACTCGGTGAAATGCTGAGTTCACGTATCATGGTGAAGACAGAGGCTTTCGGCGGGCGGATGCCGGATTTGTTGTTTGTGCGTCAGGAGCGCCTCGACATCGTGCAGCAAAAAGTGGTCTACGGCGCACCTGACTTGATCATCGAGATTGTTTCGCCAAATGACCGACCGTCGCATCTGCGCGAACTCGAAACTGAGTACTTCGGTCTGGGAGTGCTCGAGCTCGTGTTCGTGCATCTGAGCAAACAAGAGATACATTTTCTCAGACGACAGGACGATGGTTATAGCCTGATGATAGTTACCGAAGGCACCCTCACGTTCGAGGCTCTTCCCGGCTTGACGCTGCAGGCAGAGTGGCTCCTTGAAGAGCCAAGACCCGACGTATTCGACACGTTGAGCACACTGCTGACTGCATGAACTGCGCCTCGTGGAATGTGTGCTCTCTCGGAAGTGCTACCCCAATAGCAACTACTTCTCGAGCAGCGAGAGATAGATACTGTGCATGCGAACAGCGACTGTCTCCCAGGTATAGCGCGTCTGCACCTGATCGAAACCCATACTGCCCATCTCTCTGGCGCGAAGTGGGTCGGATGCCAATGCAGCTATCGCGGCGGCAAGCGCTCGTGCATTGCGCTCGGCGAATACCAATCCACCTCTGCCAATCACTTCCGGAATCGCTCCCGAGTCGGAGCCGATCACCGGGGTCTTGCATGCGTGCGATTCAATGATAACGCGACCAAATTGCTCCTTCCAGCTCGCTGTCGTCCATGAAGGCACGACGAGTGCGTCGAGCGCATTCATTACTGCAGGCAGCTGCTCAAGGGAACGACCAGGTAGGAATCTTACCCGCTCAGAGAGCTTGAGTCGCTCAACTCGCTTCTCCAGGTCATGCTGAAAAGAGCCTGAGCCGACGATCACCAGTTGAACTTCCGGCGGGCAATACGCCAGCGCATCGATGGCATCTCCCAGACCCTTCTCCTCGACGAGCCGACCGACATAGCCGATCACAAAGCCAGATACGCTCAATTCCTCGCGGCACTTGTGGCGATCCATCGGAAGGAAGAGCTTCGTGTCCACAGCATTGGGAATCACAGCAGTAGGACCGCCATATCCTTTCGATTCGATGATATTAACAGCTTCAAGGCTGCGTCCGACCACAAAATTTGCGTTTCGAAGCGTATACGACCGAAATCTTTCAAAAGGCTCTGGCAAATGTTTATCTATATTTTGCTCGGTTTCGCTGATAATCTTAGCGTCCGGCATCAAGCGGTTGCGCAGCCAGCACGTATGGGCGCTCACTAATCCCCAGGGCTCTTCCCAGAGATCGATGATCTCGGGATGAAACTCCCTAATGAGTCGTGCCAGACGTGGATACCAATGTAAATATGACTGCGCCGGTCCCGCCCACGGCAGAGCGATCCGAGAAGTGTGAAGTTTGAAGTCAGCTGCGCCGACATCCGGTTTACGCCAGCTGCCATAGTGCCTCCATCGATCCGGTGTCAGCACCTGCAGTTCCATCTCTGGAAAGCGCGAGAGTTCGTTGGCTCTCGGTTGACCTTCTGTGCGCGATTGACAGGTATGGGAAATCAAGAGGACACGCATCGATATTTTCCTGATAATCGCTCGAATTTCATTTGCATAGCAGCACACCTCTCAGCATTAGTGGCGATGCCCTGAAGTGTATACGCGCTCGATTGCGCCTCTACTGGAGACTGGACTGTAGTTTACTGACAACGACTCATTTACTGCCGTCCATCCCTTTTTACTGCATTCGCGAACCACAAGCAGTCATTATGTTAGCATACAAAGTCCGTATCAGGGACGCTCGCTGATACTGCTTACCTTGCGGAGTTTCGGTTTACTTGCTGAGCTGGTTCAGGCTAGTCCATGAAACCATGCTCTGGCATCGTCCAGATGATGTCGGGATTTTCGGCAGAATCCATTTCATAAGTATTTTGGTTGACAGACAAATAACGTTGTGGAATTTAGTTGTAAGTCTGCCCTGACGAATGATCATACGAGGCGATTTGATCAGCCTTACCGGAGGAATCCTACGTTGGACCGCACATCGTCTGCTGATACTGCAGTCAGACCAGAGCATGACTTCCCGGACATGATTTTCATCTCTCTCGAGAATTGGGACGAAATTTGGCGTCGAAACCAATTTTTATGCGCCGGATTGGCGAAGCGCTACCCTCAAAGCAAAATTATGTTCGTCGGTCTGTCTCACGATGTTTCGAATAGCTTGCGCAGGGGTCGCTTCTCAGAACTTCGAAGATCGACAGTACATCTCATTCCAGGTTATCCTAACATTACGTTCACACAGCCACTCAAAGTAATGCCTAATACGCTCAGTGGAGGGCGCAGGTTCAACGAGGCGATGATGCGCCGTCACGTCCGAAAAATCTCTGTTGAATTAAAGCTTCGTTCGCCCTTGTTGTGGATCAACGATCATGCCGCCGTGCACCTGGTTGGGCAATGTGACGAATCGGCAGTTGTCTACGATATTACTGACGACTGGACGAGTTTGACTCAGTCGGCAGCCCTTATCGAGCGAATTGGATCTCAAGATGCGCGCTTATGTCAGCAGGCAGACGCCGTCATTGTCTGCTCGAAGCGATTATGGGAGATGAAACGCGCACTGACTGGCTCGCTGCATCTGATCGCAAATGGGGTCGATGTCGCCCATTATGAACGCGTCGGACAACCGTCCTCTGAGCCACCCATCACCTCACAAGACTGGAAACGCCCGAGGTTGGGTTATGTAGGCACGATTCACCCTGACCGCGTGGATGTCGACTTGTTGGAAGCTCTCGCGCGCAATATGCCCGACTCGACAATCATCCTGGTGGGTCCAAATAGCTTACCAGATTTGGTACAAACACGATTGAAACAATGCAGTAATATAGTTTTCACAGGACCGATACCTTACGAGAAAATTCCAGATTATATCGATACCTTCGACGTATGTATTACGCCGCATCGCGTCACCCCCTTTACGGAAAGCTTAAATCCAATCAAGCTATGGGAGTACATGGCTACTGGCAAGCCAATCGTTTCAACGCGCGTAGCTGGATTTCGAGATTATCCGCAGGCAGTCTATCTGGCCGATGATGCCGATACTTTTGCGGTAGCGGTCGCAGAGGCGATGCTGGAATCCCCTGAACTGGCGGCTTTCCGCAAAGCCGAGGCGGCGCGAAATTCCTGGGATTCACGTTTGGATGACGTAGAATCGGTTGTCCAGAGCTGTCGTAGAGATTTCGCGTTATCCAATAGGAAGGGCGCGTATGTTCGTTGATGATCCAGAAGTTTCCGTGGTCGTGATCAGCTACAACTCAAGGGTAATGACATTGGATTGTCTGCATGCGCTACATGTCGACCTGACGGGGGTGGCAGCGGATATCTGGCTAGTTGACAATGCCTCCAGCGATGGCAGCGTAGAAGCGATCCAAGCCGAATACCCGAAAGTCAATATCATTGCGAATAAGCACAATATCGGTTTTGGCGCGGCTAACAATCAGGCTTTTGAGAGAGCGAAGGGCGAATATTTTTTACTGATCAATACGGATGCTTTTCTGACACCGGGAGCGATCCACACGATGCTGGCCTGTCTGAAAGCACACCCAGACGCTGCTGTCGTGGGTCCCCGTTTACACAATCGCGACGGGTCCTTACAGCGTTCCTGTTATCGTTTCCCTGGTCCACTGCGTTGTGTGTGTGAAAATCTGCTCCTGACAGCTGCCTTTCCGAACAATCCTTTCCTTGGCGATTATCGGGGCTGGGCACATGATTCCGAGCGCTATGTCGATTTTGTAATCGGGGCGGCGCTGCTCGTACGAAGAACCGTCGTCGAACAGATCGGCGGCTTCGATACCGATTTTTTTATGTATGCTGAAGAAGCGGATTGGCAGCTCAGAATGCATGCGGCGGGATGGAAAGCGCTTTTTTGCCCTCAGGCACAGTTGATCCATTACGGTGGGGAGAGCAGCAGTGCGAGCATGAAGGATCGGCAGTTCTGCGAGTTCAATCGTGCGTCTGCCCGCTTTATGCGCAAGCATTACGGTCTGTATGGGTGGTGTGTTCAGCGGGCAGCGATGGTGACTGGCGCAGGAATTCGGCTGACACTTTGGAGTCTTTTGTACATTACCGGCGGAGCGCGCAGGCAGAAAGCTGTCAAAAACATTGCCGATTGGAGTCGTCTGCTTCGATGGTGGGCAGGGGGCGGTCCCTATATCGGTCTTGCGGAGACAGAAAATCATTGAGCCTCAATCACCGGATGCGCAAGGCTCACGAGGTTCGAAAGGTGTCTCAGGTTCCAAACGTAAGGAAAATCCAGTGACTAGCTTCCCATCGCGTTCGTGGAATCTCTTGTCGCGCCGCAGACTGGGCTGGATGCTGCTCATTCTCCTGGGAATGTGCGCGTATGCTGCCTGCACCGTCGCGCTCGGCCTTCGTGATATACAGTATGCAGCAGCGGCTGTGTATGTGCCTGTCTATCTGTATGTGGCATGGAAGTGGCCGCAGATTGCACTGCTCTTGATCTTTGCGTCTGCACCGATACAGAACGAAATTGCAGGAGGCGAGGGACCGAAGATCTCAGCCGCCGAAGTTAATTTCGTTCTTGCGCTTCCCATTTTCTTCCTGCATCTTGTGGTGCGAAGGCAGCTTCCAAAACTGGGACCGCTGATATGGCCAGCACTGCTTTATCTAACGGTCTGCTTTTACTCCACACTCAATGACATCGGTGATCGTTCGGCACTGCTGGCATTCGGACAGATGCTGATCTACATGACGATCCTGGTAGGCGTTTTCTCCTCATTTGTCACCGATCCGAAAAAGCTGATGATCGCTCTGTACGGACTGGTATTCGTCGGCGCTGTCCTCGGATCTGTCGCCCTTGTCGTACGATCCGAGTATATGCTAGGTCTGCATAAAAATGCGCTCGGAGGTTCGCAGGCGTGTGCTCTGATTGTCGCAGTCGAGCTATGGCTTTCGGCAGATGATCCCCGACGGAAGCGTCTACTGGGTCTCGCACTGTTATTGATCGGAGGAGGACTGCTCATCTCCCTCTCACGTGGTGGCTGGCTGGGCGCAGCGGCAGGCCTGAGCGTAATCTTTTTGCTGCGACGAGATTTTCGCCTTATGCTGCGTCTTGGCTTACTGCTGCTGCCGCTAATTGCGGTACTCTGGGTTTCGCTTCCACAAGAGTCACGCGCATACGCGACGAATTTCAACACGCAAAGCGGAAATATTCAGGCACGCCTCGACGATTATGCGCTTGCAAGACGCTATTTCGAGGGCAGTCCAATTTTTGGTATCGGAATACAGTTTCGAAAACAGAGCGATGCAACGAACATTGTGCTCTTCACTCTGGCAGAAACTGGTGTGGTGGGTTTGATCACATTCAGTCTGTTATATGCCACTTTTTTCAGAGCGGTCTGGCGCATGCGTAGAAAAGTGCTGCCCGGCGACCCCTTGTTCTCCCTTTATGCGGTCGGCAGCGCGTTACTGGTAGCTCGGCTGGCACACGGGATGGTAGATCATTACTGGGGGCGTGGTCCGACATTCGAGGCATGGTCCGCTTATGGAATGTTCGTTGCTGTCTCGACTGCTGTGTATCAGCGCAATGCCGGACAGCGCTTTGTAACGCCTCACCTCCCGCTCGAAAGCAATGAGCAAAACAGCCTGTGAAAGTCGCGTGAGGAATAATTGCTTGTCAAATCGGCGGCAACATATACCATACTGATAGACTTGCCTCAGATCGACGTAGTGTGCCATAATACCGCCCGGGGATGGTTGTAAACTAGCTTCTGCTTTGTCCTCGCCCGTTCTACAATTGCTTTTTACTCCCTGCGGAATAACCCTGAGGTGCCCCATCGCTGCCAATCCACAATTCACCGAGGTTGTGCTGGATACGCTCCGGAGACGCGGTCGCACGGTGGTGCGTGTACGCGGTCGCAGCATGTACCCAATGCTGCGAAATGGTATGCGCGTCGAGGTACAGCCGACTGCCTATGATGAGCTGACCGTCGGCGATCTCGTCGTGTTCTATGATGGGCGCGGAATAGTGTGTCACCGGCTCATCCGAAAATCGAACCGCCTCTGCATTCTCAAAGGCGATACGAACTTATGGGCGGATCCCCCCGTGATCTGGTCGCAGGTGCTCGGTCGTGTCACCTGTATAATCGACGAATCTGTTCGTATCCACCCAATCGATACAGATGCATATCGTCGTCGAGCCGCCATCCTTGCCCGCTTCACTTACCCCTACGCGCTCTATTACAACATTCTTCACACGCTCGGGCATTGCCGGTGGTGGGCGCGCGGAATCGAAATCGTCGAGTAGTTACACGCCTCGTATTCTCCCAACTACTTTAGTTCAGCACGAATGATCAGTAGAGTCGCCGGAGCAGATCACGGCAGATGATGGCTGCCACACGTTTGCCATATCCGCCGTTTTCGACCACACATGCGAAAGCGTATTTTGGCGGCGGAGCGCCCTGTCCGCTGGTGTAGGGTGCAAAGCCAATGAACCAGGAATGCGGTTCGTTGTCGAACTGGCGGTTCTGAGCTGTTCCTGTTTTGCCAGCGATGTGGACACTCGCAGCGTCGAAAATGCCTCGCGCTGTGCCCTCTGTGACTACGCCGCGCATCAGGTCACGCAATATCGCTGCCGTCTGTGGCTTCATCGACTGTGCGAGTAGAGATGGGGCGAAGGATAGCTTCTTTTCCCGCTCGGATGGGTCGGTCAGGCTAGTTGCGAACCGTGTCTGCATCATCTTGCCCTCGTTCGCCACTGCCCCGGCAAGCCGTGCCATCTCTATGGGCGTCGCCCACATCCGCCCTTGCCCATATCCGATGTCGGGCAGATCGGCATCGAAAGCGGACTGGACTGGCACATGACCAAAGCCCATTTTGTCGTGGAGAGTTGCACGCAATGTGTCCGGCCCGAGCGCAACCGCAAGATGCGCGAAGTAGATATTCGATGAGACTTTTAACGCCGTTGGCAGTGTGATCATGCCATATTTAGGATCGCCTTTGTCGTCGCGGACATTGCGCCTCACATAAGACTTTCCGTTCGCTTTCCACCCGATTGAGTCCGCAATCTGATTACAGGGGACAGCAAACTGCAGCGCGTTCGGCATGTTGTCGAGAGCACACGCGGCAGTCGCGACCTTGAGCGTCGATCCCGGGGGATACACTCCATGAACGGCACGATTGATGAGCCGGTGTTCGAGTTCAGCATCAGGGCTGGTCGTAAACTGGCGAACCTGCTCTGACGTCAGGGTGTTCGGATCGAAGGTCGGCGTCGTCGCGGCAACCAGCACATCACCTGTCTGCGGCGAAATCAGCACGAAAGCGGCACGATCCTTCGGCTTGCCGGTGACTTTATCTTTGAGTTTCGAGGCGGTCTGCCATAGGACATTCTGCGCGTCGCGCTGAAGTACGGCATCGATCGTCAAGCGCAGGTCACGCCCCTGACGTACATGGAAAAAAGGCAGACTTCGATTACGATAATCGTGCAGGAGGTCGTTGAGTTTACTGTACCCGCGCAGTTCCGCATTGTAATGTTTTTCGAACCCGAACGGTCCTCCGACACTGGGATCGACATAGCCGACGAGATGTGCCAGCGCCGGACCGAAGGGATAGAGGCGTGTTCGGGCAGCTATCAGGCGGTCGCGTTTCGAGATGTCGTGTTCGAGTGTATCGATCTCCTTTTCCCGATTTGTTGCCAGCACGCGCCCCTGCACATCATAGATACTGCCCCGAGGTATCGCGTTCGCGATTGCCAACAGGCGCGGATTATGGTGAGGACGCATCACTTTGTCGGCGTCGGGAGTGACAATCGGGTGTGAGGCGAACTCGTCGGATCGAATAAGCTGCATCGATCCCAGCCGCCAGATGCCGACGATCCCGATGAGGGCAGCAGCTACTGCTACTGCAAAGTGACGGGCGGCGGACTGTACCTCACGACGGACCTCCAGTCGATCGCCGCCCCCCGGTGCAGGCACGGAAATACCTCGCAGCAGCCCAATAATTACGAAATCCGCAACGAGCGCGCTGTTGCCATAGGATAAAAACGGAAGTGAAATGCCTGTCAGTGGAGTAACGCCTGTTACCCCGAACAGGATCAACAGCGTCTGCAGTCCGAGCAGAGCTGTCAGTCCGAATGCGAGCGATCGGTCGAATTCGCTGCCTGCCCGCAACGCAATCCGCATCCCTCGCCAGACAAGCAGGGCATATATTGTCAGCACGAGCCATGCGCCCGGAAGACCTGTCTCCTCGACCCAGCTGACAAAGGCGAGGTCTGAGCCCGCTCGCGGCGTCAGTCCCGGCATACCCAGTCCGAGCCCGCTACCCTCCCAGCCGCCGGAAGCAATGCCCCAGTAGGACTGTCCCAACTGCATCCCGTTCGGATGCGTATTGGCGAATGGACTGAGCCACATATCGACACGTGTACCGAAAACGCCGACGTGTCGCAGATAACCCAGACCGCCTCCGACGAGAATGAGAGCAACTCCGATCACCACGAAACTACTTTTGCCGGTTGTCAGGTAAAGCATCGCGATGAAAACGGCGAACAAAAGCAGTCCGGGACCGAGGTCTTTGATCACGAAAAATAGAACGAGCGAGAAGCTGAACATCACTGCGACAGGCCCTAAATCCTGAGCACGTGGCATCGCAATTGCGAGGGTAGATCGCCCATCGCTGCGCTTGACGCCCTCGAATTTCGGCGGCGTATAGCGGCGCGAGGCATCGGCGATCAGCCCGGCACGGTCAGCGAGATAGGAGGCGGCGAAGAAGACGAGGAATAGCTTGATCAGCTCCACAGGCTGTATACCGAACAGGTTGAGTTTCACACCTTCGGGACCGCGTCCAAAAATGAACAGCATGACGACGAGACCCACAGCGGCTCCCACCCACACATACTGGTAGTGCCGGATTCGACCTCGTGCTGAACGCGCCAATTTTGCACATGAAAGCATCACCACGACTGCAATCACAATTCCTACGGTGTGATGTAGATAGGCTGCGCCGTCACGAAATGGATCCTTGATGCTGAACAGCATGACGACTCCCATACTGGACAGCAGCAACGCCAGGGGAATCAGAAACGGATCGCCGCCGAGTTTCTGCTGTTTGCGTAGCCAGACGGGTATGAAAACGATGACCGAAGATAGAACCAGAGTAACGAAAGCGAAGGTTCGGAAGACAGCAGCAGGACGTCGCAGCACAAACCGTTTCAGCAATAAAGCAGCTGTAACCGGATCAAGCGCGGTCGCGTGACGAAACAGTCGCGCAGTCGTAGGAGAAGGGTTCGCTTTGGAAGTGGACTGCTGCGAAGTGCTGGCCGGTGATTTTTGTACCAAGTCCGCAACTGTAATGGGAGGAAACTCTGAAACGTGCGCGTCTCGATAGGCGGCAAGCCGTGCTGCTACTGCGGGACGAAGTTTGAGCGCTTCGGCAAACTGAGAAGCAGTCGCTGTGCGGAGATCGAGGCGCGACTGCGAAAATGTCTGTCCAGCTTGCTTGGCATCTGCGGCAGAAAGGAGGGGAACAGTGAGCAGACGATCGGTGTCATCAAAACTCCCTACCTCCTTACGATACGCCACAATCCGTGCCGCGATGTCCGCATCGATTCCAAGGGTTGAAGCGATCTTTTCGGATGTCGCCTGATTGATCATCACAGCGTTGTCGGGCATTGCGATATGCCATTTTGCCAGAAAGACCAGCGCGAGTGCGGGAAGCAGTATTGCCAGGATGGCGAGCGCCAGTACGCCTTCCGTTCGGGTGTCGGATTTACGGTTGATTTCACGCAAGTCGGATTTATCTCCTCGGGATTGCAGATTCATTCCCCCGTTTGACGTACGACAAAAGAAATTGGCTTCACGACTCATCTTCGGGGTCGACGAAACGGAATTTGTCGGGACAAAACGAAGCGAGACTCACTGCCGCAGTGAGTCTCGCTTCGTTTTGTGTTAGTTTTGTGCAGGTGTTTCAGCGCTGCGAATTGCAAGGATAGCCGCGGACTGAATAGCAGAAGCAACAGCACATTCTATGTGGTGATGCCCGGTGGCAAATGGGCGCAGCTATCCGTCCGCCTTCAAATGTCTGAAAATCTGACCTGATAGAATCCCTTCACGGGTCATTTCCACTTCGCGCCAGCGGCAACGATGAATGCCAGCACAAAGAAAACGACAGCGATATTGCGAGTCGCCAGCGTCAGCATCTCTTCACGACCGGCTTTGCCCTTGAAAGACGTCGAGGCGGTCGTGCCGATCTGCCCCTGCAAACCATCGTTCTTGCTCTCCTGAATCGTCACGATGAATATCAATGCGATACCAACGATCGCCTCAATCACGCACAACAAAATGTAGAAATAATGCATATTCGCTTCCGGTCTCCTGGATTGTCAAATGATCTCACAACATTAATTCACAATTCAAAATGCTGCTTAGCATGACGCTACAACAAGGTAAACGTGCACATGTCGACGATTTGTCCTGCCAGACAATTATCTGTTGCTCAGCGGCGTGTTTCTTCCTCACGCCGCTTGCGTCGTGTTTCTTCCTCTTCGCGGCGGATCTCATCCTCACGCCGCATCTCTTCATCGACACGACGCCGGGCTTCTTTTTCTCGTTCCTGTGATTTGACCAGTTCATCATCTTCGCCGTTGACGCCCTTCTTGAACTCGCGCGCTCCCTGACCAATACCACGCATTAGTTCCGGTATCTTCGCGCCGCCGAACAGCACCAGACAGACGACAGCAATAATAATGATCGCGGTCGGGTTGTTATAGAAAGCCAGTGTATACATAGGAACGATCTCCAGTCAGAAAGCAAACATCGCGCGGTTATTCGAATCATAGTCAGACAAAAACAATACGCTCAGCCCTGTTATATTCGCGGCACAGCGCCTTCTGCAGGTTTAACCTGAATATCCGACGAAGCCACGGCGGTGTGCGTTTCGCCATTCGCAGCAGATCGGACATCGGGGAGAACACCATATACAACGGGTTCTGTACGCATGCTGGGATTGCTCAGACCGACACCGTATTCAGCGCTGCTGTCGGAGAGCGCAGAGGCAGCAAAATCACCGATTGGGGGTGTAGTCGATGTGATTGCAGCATAAGCTTTGTTATCCGCTGTCGGAGCATGCCAGATATCTTCCTCTGGAACGGTCGCCGTCGGCGCATCGTGCAAAGTATTGCCGTAGCTGTCGTATCGCGGCGGATCATATGTCGTATCGTACTTGTTGTCGTCGAACTTAAAAGTGTCCTGAAGGTCGCTTCCCGCGCGTTTAAGCTCTCGCAATGCGCGTCCGAGCTGGCCCGCTATCTCGGGGAGTTTATCCGGTCCAAATACGATCAGAGCTATGGCAACGACCACTATTATCTGGACTGGGCTATTGATAAAGAGAAATATTTCTGCATTAGCAAGCATTGTGGCTCACCTCATAAAATTTCATATCGGATGCTGCTCTTTCAGTAGTCACGGCTATCCGTAACTGTATGCAGTTTCAGTTAGCAGCGGCAATCTGTGAGATCTGCGTACTGTCAGCGAGCCATTCTGCCGCACTGCGCTCGAAAAACCCCGCACCGATTACGGCGGCATTTGCAGCGCCTGCTCCGCAGGCAAGACGCAAGGCACATTCGACGGTGCCAGGACTGGGTCCATTATTCCATGCCCACAGAAAAGCTGCCACGAACGAGTCTCCAGAGGCTACAGCGCTCGCAAAATCGATTTTTGGCGGAATTGCGCGCCAGATGCCACTACGCGACACGACAACGGCACCCTCTGCTCCAAGCGATAGCGCGACAATTTCCGTTCCGCCACGAAGGAGCGATTTCGCCGCATCTACCGCTTTATCGTGGTCATCGAGCTTCGTACCGAGAAGGTTTTCTAGTTCAGCAGTATTGGGCTTGAGCATCCAGGGGTGACACTGCACCGCTTCGCGTAATGCAAGACCACTCGTATCGAGCACTGTCGGGACACCGGCTCGTTTGGCTATCTCCAGCAGATCACAATATAAGTTGAGCGGAGTGCATGGCGGGAGGCTGCCGCTCAAAACGACAAACTCGTACACCTGTTGTGACAGCAGACGCTCCACACGCCGAATAAGTTCACGAACCGCATAACGCGATATTTCCGGCCCTTGCTCATTGATCTCGGTCTGCATGCCATTGAGTGGATCGATAACCGCAATACAGATGCGCGTTTCGCCCCGAACATGGATGAAATCGCTCTCAATTTGCTCCGCCGCCAGTGCACGAGCGACGATACGACCATTAATCCCGCCGAGAAACCCTGTCGCTACTGCTTTTCCACCAAAAATTTGATACACTCTCGCGACATTGATGCCTTTTCCGCCCGCAACCGTTGTCGTTTGAGAGGGGCGATTGACCTTATCGAGCGTGAAATCTTCTATGCGGTAGGTCTTATCGACCGCCGCATTTGGCGTAACGGTCAGAATCAAGACAGTTTCCATGACGCGCCAGCAGGATAGGGTTGGCTGTCATTCGAATATGCGAAAAGGTGAGCCATAGGAAGTATCCGCGACAGGGCGTAGAACACGAGATTTGTGTCCGTCCGAACAATTGACTTGACAAAGTGTACCATATACCGTATAATTTGGCAACTTGAAACGGAGTTATCGTCGTCTTTTGAGCGGTTCGACTGTGCTCGTTTTGAGCTTCCTTAATGATGCTGCGCCCAGGTGGTGAAATGGCAAACACGCTAGCTTCAGGTGCTAGTGCTCGCAAGGGCTTGGAGGTTCGACTCCTCTCCTGGGCATCATTCTAAAACGCCTGCTTCCTCCAGAATCGTCCGCAGCCGTCTGCATTGCCTGGTCCACGTTTGCGCTTCACGCATCGGCAGAACAATCATCCCACGAATAATTCAGCCTCGCGTTGACATGTTTTCCTGCCTTGTGTCATACTGATTGCGAAATAATACACAAAGTCTCGCCGGGTACGAACGGCAGCACGGATGACGAACGATGACAGGTCCCTTACCGTCCGACCAGCGTCCCAAAGTGACATTCGAGCGCGAACGAGGCATATACGCTCTCCGAGTGACGCACGATGTCGCCCATGTCATCGTCTATCTCACGGAAGACTCGATGCGTACGGCGAGCATTCAGAGAACCTTTAATGTGCTTGCAGAAGCGGGCATCCCGCTGTTTTTAGTCAAGCTGCACCAGACTTCTGTGACATTCGCGGTGGCAGGATATGATCTTCCGAATGCCGAACTCGCTCTATCCGCAGCCCATCTTAAATCGAAGACGCGGCGCGATCTTGCAGTTGTTACGATCGTGGCGGCGGCGATGCGAGAAATCTCAGGCGTGATGGTCGCAATCAGCGATGCGCTCTACAATGCAGGCGCGCGCCTTTATGAGATGGGGGATTCGCATGATTCTGTACAGTGCTTGATCGAAGCGGAGCGCGCTGAGGAAGCCGTTTCAGTGCTCTGCAGTACTTTTGATCTGGGCAGTGAATGCGTGCAGGAACTCCGGCTTTCGGCGGAGGACACCGCGTGAAGATACTCGTTCAGAAGTTTGGCGGCACCTCTGTTGATCGACCCGAGCATCGTGCCAAAGCCGCGCGAAAAGTCGCGCAGGCACAGGACGCGGGATTCAGTCCTGTGGTCGTGGTCTCGGCGATCGGCCGTGCAGGAGCGCCCTACGCTACCGATACGCTCGTAAATGTGCTGCGCGATATCGATCCACAGGTGCTTCCCGCGCCGCGTGAACTCGATATGATGATGGCCTGCGGCGAAATAATATCTACCGTAGTTTTTGCGCACACGCTACAGACGCTCGGCTACAAGGCGATTGCTCTCTCCGGCGGGCAGGCTGGCATCATTACCGACCCGCGATTCGGGGATGCCCGTATCCTCGAGATACGGCCGCACTATATTCGCCGTCTGCTGGAGCAGGGTTTCATACCGGTTGTCTGTGGCTTTCAAGGGATTACCGAACCGGCGGAAGAGTACGAACACGGCGCGATCACGACACTTGGACGCGGCGGAAGCGATACTACCGCTTCCGCGCTCGGCGTCGCGTTGAATGCAGCAGCAGTTGAGATCTATACCGATGTCGATGGCGTCAAAACTGCTGATCCAGATCTAGTTTCGAATGCGCGAACGCTCGACGTCTGCAGCTACGAAGAGGTCGCCGAGATCGCGCATCAAGGCGCGAAAGTGGTGCATCCCCGCGCTGCCGAGATCGCGATGGATCACAACATTCCGCTGTGGGTCAAATCGACATTCTCCGATGCGCCTGGCACGCGCATCACCGGTCATGATGCTCCCGAAGCGGTGCGCCGACGACTGACTGGCATTACACACACCGGCAAAATCGTATATATACGGCTGGAGATCGCAAACGCAGCGCACAAACCGCTCGTCGAGCGCGAAGTCTATCGGATGATGGCGAAGGCAGATGTCAATATCCATCTTGTAACATTCAGCCCGACAGCGCTCTCTTTTGCTGTAGAGCGCAAACAGTTTCCGGTCGCACGCGACCTTCTTGACGGGATGGTCGTTCCTGTAGAGCATTCCAGAGAAGACGAGGGCACCGAGGACGCAAGCGATAAGCTGGCTACCTTCTATATCTTCAAGTTCTCAGAGGGACTCGACCTTGCCTACAGCGTTCAGCGGCCGCTTTTAAAGGCAATCGAGGGACGGATCAATATCGTAGATGTACGCGGCAGCGTGATTGAGAACTGCACGATGGTTTCGGTCATCGCTTCCGGTCATCGGCGGGTGCAGGGCGTAATTGCTACGATTTATGACACGCTGACCGAAGCAGGGATCACGATTTATCAGACCGCGGATTCGGATATGTCGATCTCGTGTCTGGTCTCTGAGAGCGAAGTGCACCGCGCAGTGAAACTACTGCACGAACGACTATTCGAATTGCCATCGCACGATATATAATTTCGCAGGCGTACTACGAATGGTGTTCGCTCACGCTTATTGCAGATAATTCAGTCCGAATGATTTACTCTCGACCGAGGCATAGAAACGAGGCAATACATGCCAGACGAACAGCCGACCGGTGCGCGTAATCCAGAAGATTTGCTGAAAGAGAAGCTTGATAAGCTGCTTGCCGAGCAGGAGGAAGCAGCGCGTGAGGACGACCTCGAACGTCATTTTCCGACGCTTCCCGATGCGCCGCATATGCCAGAAGTGCCGCGCCTGAAGCCTGACCTGCCACCGCACCCATCCTTACCGAAACCTGGTACCATGGCGCCAGGCAGTTTCAAGGGCAGCGCATTAGCGATGAATGCCGCGTCCTCCTTCGTAACGCCTGTACTCGGGCTCGGAGCGCTCGGCTGGTTTCTTGACAGCCGCTTCCACTGGTCGCCCTGGGGAGTATTGACAGGAATAATCGTTGGTTTCATACTCGGCGTCATGGGTATGCTGCGCGTCGTAAATCAGCTTCCCGACGATTCCAAAAAGTAGTGGATCATGTTTTGCTGCCGAACCGTGAGTACCTGGCAGCAATCCGCGCAAAGCTATTTTCCGGTGCGAACACAAATACGTGTGCATCTTGTGACATAATAGTAGTCGATGGATGTTCGCTTGCATCCCGCTGGCGTCTTTGATTCTCAGGTGCCATATGCAGCCTTTTTGTTGTATCGTTTCGAAAGCTCTATTTTGCAGGCCACCACTGATGAGTATGGACAAATTGGAACTGAATCGAGCGCCGCATCGTGCTCTGAGAACAAGTATCGTTCTCACAGTTATAACCTCACTCCTACTTTCAGGCACCCCTCACAAAGATGTGCTTACGGGGTTTGGGATTGGGGCAGCTCTGTCGATATTCAGTCTGCTTAGCCTGATACTGCTGGTGCCGATGCAGCTGCGTCCTCGTACGACACAAGGTGCTCGAATTATTGGTATTTTGATGCTGGCAGCAAAGCTTCCCGTTTACGGATTCGGAGTTTGGCTCGCAGTCGGTACGCTCAAAGGTTCGCCCATCGCGCTCGTAATGGGTATCGCGCTCGTACCAGCCGTGATTACGCTGCAGACGCTCGGCGCACTTATAAATCCAAATGTTAATTCAGATCGTAAAGTCGCACGCTGACATAAATCTGGTTCATGCTCTCAAAATGTCTCGCTCCCATCTCCAGAAGCTTCGGCAGAGAGCAGGAAGAAGAGAGTGAACAATTTTCCAGCTGATCCAGACTTTTTGCTCATAATAATGCCTTGCTGAAGGACAGTCAATGCCACAGTCGAACCTGACGAAACCCGAGAGCGCCGGTACCGACAAAACCCCGATTCAGATCGCTCAGGGCGGTGATGCTCGTACGGACACCCCGACCGACAGCGCACATACCAGCACTGAAGTCGAGCACAAGCATCCGATCGGCGAGATTCCGGATCCGGTGCTGCTGTTCAAAAATGCGGTTGTAATCGCAGTTTTACTTTGTGTGCTCGGCTTTCTTGCCGGCCGAAAAATGAAAGCGGTTCCGAGAGGAATCCAGGCGCTGGGCGAGTATGTTGCCGAGCAGTTGAATGGGTTTACAATCGGTGTCATCGGGCCAGAAGGTAAAAAATACACGCCGTTCGTCGGTACTATTTTCCTCTACATCTTACTGATGAACATATGGGGCGTGATTCCTGGACTGCATTCGCCGAC
>JBBQPY010000026.1:0-40562 GCA_038216735.1 Chthonomonadales bacterium | reverse complement strand
TCGCCATTTGGTACAACCGCAAGCGCACGCATTCTACGGTGGGCTATGTCAGTCCTGAAGCGTTTGAGCAGCAATATCATCAACCCGAAACGAGGCGACTGGCTGCTTAACTCGCTGTACGTGAAATCAGGGAAGGACTACATTCTCTTATCAGCCGTGTACAACGCAGCAGATGTCACATGTCTCGCCGATACACGTGTCTTAGCCTGTTCCCAAAAAAGATTCGACCTGTGCATTCAATGTCCGCAGTCGGTCTAGCAGTCGGTCTAGCAGTCGGTCTAAAGGAAAGGCAAGATGAGAAGATGCAGAGAAAACACAAGCATGATATAGAAGGCGGAAGCAGACTAAATCCAGTTCGAAAGCCACTCTGGCAAAAGTTGATAGTCGGGGCGAGTTGGAATGTTGGCACGCTGATGTGTGGCTTTGTGTTGCTCCTGGCCGGATTCACTGCTGTCGGAACCGCTTCCGCCGACGGCACCGAAACGCACGGTAATCCCGTTGTTCAGAAGCGAATTTGTTTGGAGCGAGGTGGCTCGCTATCCACTTCTCGACAAACAATCGGACACCGGAACAAAGCCAGATCAGTGAGGAAGCCGCCACACAATATGCGCTCTATTGTCGCTGGAATGGATGCCCGTCCTCAATTCTGACGGCAGCACGGCATAGTGCACTGATGGATCGCTCCGAACAGAAAATAAAAAGGAGGTACATTCTCTCAGGTCTAAGCTGAGAGAATGTACCTCCTTTTTAACAATTCACCCTGCCTTCAGTTTCGCACTTACAGTTAGAATAGCTGCATCGCCTCCCCCTCTCCCAAAGCTTCGTGAGAGGGGATTGGGTGAGGGTAAATAGTTACCTCCTTAATTTCTGAACCAGACTTCCTATGCTGCAGGGTTATTCCATTTATCGCGTAGATGGTTTATAAGAAGCCGTCTTTGCAGTAACGCTTTTGACAGGATTTGCTGCCGGTGGCGGCGGACCATCCACAGTGTACAGCAGAGCAATGGTCGCCCAGCACGCGCCGCTAATCGAGCTCCGGTTTTCTGCGTCTGAAAGCGGGTTACGGTTTGCGATTCCGTTTTGATTCGCAGCCCGCCCAGAAGTTCAATTGTCACGGTCTGATTCGTGTAGATTGTTCTGCCCTCCGAATTAAGGCGCCGCGCTCAGCGGCATAATTATACGGAAGATTTTCCTGAATTACCTCTATTTTCGTGTTGCATTGCGACTCAAATACTACAACCTGCCGCCCAGTCCGCTGTTTCGATGATACGGCGTACCTCATCGGGCGTCATCGCGAGCCGAGACGCGCCTTCGATAACATCGTTGAGATCGACGCCGTACCAGTTATGCTTTGCGGGATCGCACAGGCCGGCGATATTGAGACAAGCGCAGTGTTTCGCCACTTCTGCGGTGAAGCGCTCGATCGTTGCTTCGGAGACAGACTTGCTGCCGTCAGGCATCAGTGACAAACAGTGTGTCAGTCCGGCGCGAAACTCTTTGTGTCCGGCAGCGAGGAAGCCGGGAGCGAGGTGTACGCGGTCGAATCGCCGCGCCATTTCACTGTAGGAAGCGGCCGTAAAGTAGAACATGGAGAGGGCGGAAAAGAGCGGGAAACTGGGCATTGCACGGTAGCAGCCCCCGATGAACTCTGCAGTGCTGTCGGCTTCGGACAGCGTTGTTTCGCCGTAGTGCCGCAGATGGTCGTCGAAATCAGGACAGCCCCTGTGCGCTTCTAGCAACGTCAGCAGCCGTTCGATACCGAGCAGTGTCAGCGGAAAACCAGTGCTGAACAGAGGATCAATAAACGCGGCGGCGGAGGGAAGCATTGCCCATCCTGTGCCTGCCGCCTGTGCCGTTCGATAGGCGAGTCGTGGCGCATGGATCAGCGGACGAACCAGTTTAGCGTCAGAGAATTGCTTCTCGATCGAGGGGAAACGGCTCAGAAACCGGAACCATACAGCCTCGATTTCCGCCTCTATTCGTTCGGCTGCGTTCGCATTCCCGACGCCGTCTGTACCTTGCTTACCCGTTCCGATCTCACGTTCCAGCCCGATCTCACGGGCGAAGTCGTCGGTGCAGGCAAATCCCGCGCTTGTTACACCGTTGTTGAAGCGCAACAGCCACATCCATCCTCCATCGAAGACGTGATGTACTGCGGCATCATCCATCGCATAAGGTGGTATGTCATCGTTTCTCCGATTGGCTGAAAGCAGCGCAGGATCGGAGCGTTGGAAAGTCCTGTGGTCGAAGTCTACCGTGTCTGCACAGGCAGCGACATCGGTAAAGTGGCTGAAGAGCGCCTGCGTCCTGGGGTAATTCGAGAATGTCGTCTCTTGAAGTGCAAAGTGGCGGCTCAAAAATCCGCGAGGACCGCTCGCATCGATCAGCAGTTTTGCAGAAACGGAGAAGGTGGAATTTTCAGATGTGCGTGCTTTAGCAGTGTCTCTTGCCAAGGCGTCTGACTCTTTTTTGGTTTGCGCTGTCAGGTGCCAGCCATTCGCGACGCGCTCGAGTTCAGTGATTTCGGTATGATCGTGGTAGTCTGCGCCCGCTGCAATCGCCTCCTCGACGAGGAAAGCGTCGACATCGGCGCGGAACCAGTGCGTGTCGGCATTGTCATCGTTGGGGCTGGCGGCAACGAGCAGCTGTGTGCTGAGGTCGGGGCAGTGTCGATAGGACTGACCCCGATGCTGTTCGAAGTAAGTGAAACCGCGTTTCAATCCGCAGGCAATGCCGGGGTACTCCCGCTGCCATGCACCATACGTCGTCAGTGGGAGCAGACGGGGCAGATCGAACCGTTTTGCCAGCTCCTCGATGAGCAGATTGGTAAGCGGCGAGGTCGATTCGCCGATTGCGAAACGTGGATGCGCTCCTCGCTCAAGGAGAAGCACGGACAGCCCGAGCCGACGAGCCGCCATGCTGAACAGCGCCCCGCCGAAACCCGAGCCAATCACTGCGATATCGTAAGTTTTTCGGCTTCCCACCTGCTCTCGCCCCCAGTGAAAATTGCCCCACCCGCAACTCACTCTCCGAAATCTTCGGGACGAGGAGGAGCAAATGCGACCTCTTCCCCACTCACATGCTTGTTAAGAGAGGTAACAATATTGAGCAGCTGTCCCATGCTTTTCTCTCCCTCGCTTGAATGAGGCACGGACGCAGTAGCGAGGGGGTTAGGGGGTTGAGGCCAACCCGTCAAGTTGGGTTTTGTAGTTACAGACCGGAGTTCAGCTCCTTGATCTGCATGCCTCCTAGCCGCCGACGGTCATCGTTGAATAGACAGCGGTGAAGACCTCTTTGGGCGTCGTAATGCCTGCAAATATCTTCTCGTAGCCGTCTTCGAGCATCGTTCGCATTCCCTGCTTGATTCGCGTGTAGTCGCGAATTTCGGTAATCGACGCCTGCTTCGCGATCAGTTCACGCAGTTCCGGCGTACTGATCAAAATTTCATAGATACCGACACGACCCTTGAAGCCGGAGTTTCGACAGACTTCGCAACCCCGACCTTTTGCGAAGGTGCGTCCCTGCATTTGTGCCGGGTCGAGCCCGACTTCAATCAGTTCATCGGCATCGGGCTGATACTGAATTTTACAGTTGGCACAAACCTTGCGGACAAGGCGCTGCGCCATGATCGCCTGCACGGTCGAAGCGATAAGGTAGGGTTCGCCGCCCATATCCATCATACGCCCGATCGTTTCGATCGCGTTGTTGGTATGCAGTGACGAAAGCACGAGGTGGCCGGTAAGGCTCGCCTGAATGCCGATGCCCAGCGATTCGGGGTCGCGAATCTCTCCAACAAGCATCACGTCCGGGTCCTGCCGTAGGAACGAACGCATCACGCGCGGGAAGGTCATTTTTTCCGTGACCTGGACTTGCGTAACATGGTCGCTGAACTCGTATTCGACCGGGTCTTCGACGGTCACGATGTTACGTTTTTCTCGGTCGAGTTTATGCAGTGAGGCGTATAGGGTGGAAGTTTTGCCGCTTCCGGTCGGACCTGTCACGAGTACCAATCCGTAAGAGGACTGGATCGCATTCAGCCATTTTTTCATTACGTCAGGCGCCATACCGAGCTTTTCCATATCGACTTTTGCGCTGATCGGATCGAGAATTCGCATTACGACTTTCTCGCCGTTCAGCATGGGCAGCACCGACATACGCGCGCTGAGTTTGCGTGTGCCATACTCCATATCGAGGCGACCGTCCTGCGGTTCGCGCCGTTCGTCGATGTGCATACCGGCCGCCAGTTTGAGTCGAGCGAGTACGTTCGGCACGATTTCGGCAGGAAGCTGCCCCACATCGTTCATAATGCCGTCGATGCGGTAGCGAACGAGGAGTCGGGTGCGCTCAGGCTGCAGGTGAATATCAGACGCGCCGAGGTCGAGGGCTTTGCGCATCAGGAAGTCGGTATTGCTGACCGCTTCGGTCAGTTCGCCGCCCATTTCGCGCGACACGCCGTCCTGTCGCATGATCAATTTGAAAACCTGAGGCCCGCCAGTGCGTGGGGGTGCTTGTGTCATCGAAATCTTGCTCCTCGAAAATCTGTTGAAATCTGTCGAAAGTCGGTCGTCGGAAAGAACTGTGGTCTGTTCTTACTTACTTGTCGGCACGGTTGCGAAAAAATGTGAACCAGAGCGGGGGAACGCACAGTTTGAGACGGCAGAAACCGAAATGAGGTTCGATGTGGCGGCAGGGCGAAATCGATCCATAGGTATGCTTCAAGTAAGCTCAGAAGTAGGCTTAGAATGATCGTACATTGAGTGAATTATAACACAAGCCCGCACGAGCGTCAATTTCGTGTAGCAATCGAGGGCGGATTGTGCGTCAGTATAATTGTAGAATAACAGTAGAGACGTTGCTGATGCCGGTTCCGCGAACGAGCGCCAGGCAAAATCCCGCCTGGCAAATGTAAGGTAGAATAGTAATAAGAAAGCAGTTTGTTAGAGGAAGAAATGCGGTAGAAATATGAGCGATCCAGAAATCGACGGCGACAGTATCAATCTCAATACGCGGCTCTGTCAGGACTGTGGCACGCCCAATGACATCGGTAGGTCGGTCTGTATCAACTGTGGGCGTCCACTCACGTCTTACGGCGCGCAGCTTGGGCAGCCCGAAAACTATCAGGGCAAACTAACAGCTCAGGTCGCTGCACTCGAAACGCGGCCGCTCGCGGTTGCCGCACTGACCGGTTTTTATGGATTGATGGTGTTTATCGGTCCGCTCTGGGCGATCCTCTCAGCCTTCTCCAGTCGCCCACATCTGAACGCGGAAGGCACAAACGCCACAGCCGCAGCCGTCGGCACAATCGGCCCGATACTCGCTCTACTGACGATGCTGCCGCTTGCCATCGGACTCGGAATAATGGCGTGGGCGACCTGGACGCAGCGCACCTGGGCGTGGACGGGCGGTCTTGTCGTCCTGGGACTATTCACGGTCGTGACCATACTGCACAACGGACTGCTTACAGTTCCGACTGTGTTCTGGCTGGTTGTTGCCGGTGCGCTGACTGCGCTCTGGATGCAGAAGCCGGTCAAAGCATGGTATGGGTTATAAAGGTTAAAACCGATATAGATATTTGTGCACTACAAGGGCGCACCGCATCCCCTCTCCCTCACCTCTCCATTCGCGCCTCACTAAGAGAGGGGGAGAATGCACTCAAGCATGGGCTCACGAACTACGAACAAAATGTGAATTGTCAGTCAGGACAAGGAGTAAATAATCACGATGGCCACCCTTACTACGACAGAGATGACCCGCAAAGAGGCGGTACTGGCGGAACTCGCTTCCACGATCACCCATCCGCCCGCACGCGTTCCCGCCCCGAACAGTGACCCCGCACTCGCACAGTTCAACAAAGTCGGCACACAGCTGTGGCTCGACACCGGCAATCTGGAAGAGGCAAGCAAGCTCTGGCGGCGCGAAATGTCCGCGCTTACGACCAACAACACGCTCGCCAATCAGGTAGTGCAGACTGGCATTATGGATGAGGACATCACGACCGCAGCAAAGCGAATTCGTGAGGTCGAACCTGGCATCTCGCTTGACGATCTCGTACTCGACGTCGTTTTCGTCGTCAACTGCCATATCGCCCTGCGTCTCGTCCACGCATTCGATGCGCTCGTCAGCGTCGAGCTACACCCTGGCATCGGTCACGATATCGAAAAGACACTGCGCTATGCACAGCGGTACTATGCGATCAATCCGGATCGCTTCATCGTCAAAATTCCGATGACGCCCGAGGGGTTCTGCGCCGTCGCCAGAGCGCGTGCGGAGGCGATCCCGATCAATTTCACCCTCGGCTTCTCCGCCCGCCAGAACTATCTCGCCGCCCTGCTCGCGAAGCCCGATTATGTGAACGTCTTTCTGGGACGCCTGAATGCTGTCGTCGCCGACAATAAGCTGGGGGATGGCAAATTCGTAGGCGAAAAAACGGCGTTGGCTTCTCAAACCGGGGTGCGGGAACTGCGCGAGGCACATTCCGATATTCGAACGCACCAGATCGCTGCCTCGATGCGCAGCGCGGATCAGATGCTTGCGCTGGCAGGCGTCGACGTCTTCACCGTGCCCCCAAAGGCAGTCGAAGAGTTCTATGGTCAAAACCATAGTCCGGCGGATATCGTTTCTCGAACCCGGGAAAAATATGAGGTCGCGCTCGGCAACGACACCGATAAAAGCAGTGTCGAAGTGCTATGGACGATCGACGATCAGTTCAAGAAATTTGCGCAGGAGCTGGCAAATCGCGGTGGAGTAAATCTGACCGGTGACGACTTACGGCAGGCGGATAAAGATCACGGCACGAAGCTGTTCAGTGGGTTCACGCCCGATGAGCAGACAGCGATACGGACGAAGGGCAAGATCCCGGAGACGGCAAAGTGGGTAGGCCGCGCCGCAATGGACGACCTGATGACCGAGTCTGCGCTGCAGTCGTTCATCGTAGATCAGACCGCTTTCGACGATCGTATCCGCAAGGTCGTTGCCAGCCTGTAAATCGTTTCGAGTTGCGTCTGGATTCGTATGAACGTGTCGCTCGCCTCCGCCATGCTGCCGATAAGTAGCAAAAGGTGGAGGCGATTTTTCGACGGCTTTAGCAACGCCGGTATCGGCGTCGAAAAAGGTGGATTAAATAAAATCTAGAGAATATGGCAGAAGACTGTCACAATCCACACTGAAAACCGTTGAAATATTAAACTTCTATTAAGATGCAAAAATAAGTGAAATCGTGCGAAACCGATGGGCACATGCTACGTCAGTAGTGGTGAGAGAATAGAAAAGCCGATTAACCGGTCGCGAAATTTTTCTCTGCAATCAATCTTCTTTTGGAACGAAAATAGCCATACATTTGTTTTAATATATAGGCAGACTTTTCTGATTCGTGCATGAAATGCTATCAGTACCATTCATTTCATGCTCGCGACCTACCATTCTTTTTCATGATTTGGGAGATGAGGCAGTCTTTTGCGAGTTAGCGCGATACGGTGAATCAGAGCCGTGCGCGATCGGCGCCGCATAAATGACTGAAACTAATCGAGCCTCTGCGCTGCGACCGTGAAATCTTCCGGCAGCATGACGCCTCCCGACGGTGTGCGTTCCAATAAAGAGAACGTGAGTAACAGACCCTCCCATGGGACCGCTAACACCGGTCCCAAATTTTTTTGTCTGCGGCGAAGCGGCGATTCCCCAACACGACACAGTTCGGTGCGAAATTATTCACCCTCACTCCAACCCCTCTCCCGAAGCTTTGGGAGGAGGGTGAGCAGATTCAATTGCCGTCTGCGAGGGAAAGAAATAAGCCGGGCGAATAGTTATCCCGCTGCATCTCCATGGAGCGCTTCAGGCGAGATCAAGGGGTTTCGCACCCGAACTGTGGACAAGGCTTAGATCGAGGCTGATATCGAGTGCAATCGCGGAATGGGTCAGCGCGCCAATGGAGACAATATCGACGCCGGTTTTCGCGATCGCTGTGACAGTTGTCTCATTAACGCCGCCGCTAGCCTCAGTCTTTGCCCGCCCGCCGATCAGCGCAACTGCCTCTTTCAGTTGCGCGAGGCTCATATTATCGAGCAGCAGAATATCCGCGCTGCACTGCACCGCCTCCCGAACCTGAGCCAAAGTGTCGCATTCGACGGTGACGGTCATTGTGTGCGGGGCACCGGCCCGAGCGCATCGTACAGCTGCAGTAATACTCCCCGACGCCTGAATATGGTTGTCTTTGATCAGAACCGCATCGTAGAGGCCGAAACGGTGATTATGCCCGCCCCCGACGCGCACCGCATATTTTTCAAGGGCGCGAAGTCCTGGGGTCGTCTTGCGCGTATCGACGATCCGTGCCTGCGTTCCGGCAACAAGGGCAACAAAATGCGCTGTTTTGGTCGCGATCCCGGACAGTCGCTGTACGAAATTCAGCGCGACGCGCTCACCAGTCAGAATACTTTGCGCTCTGCCGGAAACCTGCAATATCGTCTCTCCGGAGACCGCTGTCTCTCCGTCCATCACTCTGAACTCCAGCTGCAAGTTTTGATCTACCTGCCGAAAAACTTCGGCGGCAACGGGCAGTCCGGCTATCGTGCCCTCCGTTTTGGCGACCATCACCGCCTGTGCCATGACATCGGCTTCGACCGTTAGCAGTGTCGTGATGTCGCCTGTGCCGATATCCTCGGCGAGCGTGAGACGCACGATTTCGCGGAGTTCCGCAGAAGGTATGCCATGTGTTGTAGAAGACAATGGATATAATCCTCAGCGATACTCGAAGTAATTGGAATCGCGGTCGATGGTTATTCGGCGCAGCGCCAGTCAGCTCGGCGCTGCGCAAGACAAATCAAGATTCAGCTCCGCGAAGACCAGATCAGTGGGTTGATGATATCGTCATTCAAGACGTCACCGACTTTTAAATGTGCCAGATACTCTTTGGGAAGGATATTCTCTTTTCCATTGAAGACAGAGCCGTCGGGCATATAGGCGCAGGTCATTGCGCGGCGCGGCTTGTTCGTCATGTTCGCGCCTGCGCCATGTGCCGTCAGGCCGTTGTGGAACACTGCAGCTCCAGCGCGACAGGGGCATGCGATCGGCGCAATCGAGCGCCACTCAGGATAGATACGAAACAGGTCTGCCTGATTTTGACCGATCCCGACGTTCTCATACCGTGCTGTTTTTTGACTGCCGGGTATATAGTAGAGGCAGCCATTAGAGGTCGTCGCATTATCGAGCGCGACCCATATCGAGAGCGAATCTCGCGAATCGAACGACCAGTAGGGGTCGTCGAGGTGCCAGGCGGTCGGGTTGCCGAAAGGAGGTTTGAACAGCGCCTGATCGTGCCAGATGCGGATGCCGTTGACGCCTGCAAGTCGCGCAGCCAACCCGCCGAGGCGAGGGTCAAACATCAGTTCGTGCATTCCCGCATGGCTATCGGCGAGTTTCAGGCACTGTGTAAAGACCTGGGCATAGTAGTTGTCCGGGTCGGACTGATTGTTGAGCGCGCCTTTTTCCGCTAACCGCTGATCGACTGCTTCCTGCGTCGTATGCCGCCAATGTGCGACCTCGTGATCGTCCAAAAAATCCTCGATTCCGATAAAACCATTCGCGCGATAGTAATCTATTTGTGCTGAGGTCAAATTACTGTTCACAGCCCATACTCCTTTCCGATCGTGTCCTCATTCAGTCTCGTGTTATCAACACGACAGCTAACTTATCCAGTCAGCGAACCCAGGAAACTGACGCCATGCGCGTCCGGAGGCAGATGAAACGCTTCCCGCAATGTAGCCGCGATGTCGGCAAAGGTCTGCCGAATGCCGAGGTCGATGCCGGAGCGCAAACCGGGTCCGTATGCCAGCAGGAACGGGTATTCACGGCTGTGATCGGTCGAGGCGGTCGTCGGATCGTTGCCATGATCGGCGGTGATCAGCAGTAGATCGCCCGGGCGCATCGCGGTCAGGATCGTCGGAAGAGCAGCGTCCCATGTTTCGAGCGCGCGTGCCAGACCTTGAGGGTCGTTGCGGTGCGCGTAGAGCATATCGAAATCTTCCAGATTGGCAAAAATCAAAGGACTGTTATTCGATTGTGCGGCACGGAGCAGAGCGGCGGTATGATCGGCGTTGTTAGTCGTATGATCCCAGCTTGTGATTCCACGCCCATTAAATATTTCGTTGATCTTGCCAATTGCATGGACGGCGAGACCCGCGGCCTGAAAGTCATCCAAGACGGTGGGTGGAGCATCGACGGGATAGTCGCGACGGCGCTCGGTGCGCTTGAACTGCTGTGCGGGGGGCTGAGCGGCTGGTGGAACCGCTGCGTCCGACGACTCAGCGGTTCCACTGATTGTGCCTGTTCGCGTTTCTACGGTTGCCATTGCTGAATGTGGGGCATCGACGAAGGGGCGACAGATTACGCGCCCGACCTGATTTACTCCAGTTAGCAGACGGCGCGCGATGCCGCAGATTTCGTATTGACGCTCGATCGGTATCACGCCTTCATGCATCGCGATCTGGAAGACGCTGTCTGCTGAGGTATAGACGATCGGAAATCCAGTGCGAACGTGTTCTGCGCCGAGCCGTTCGATGATCTCTGTGCCGGAGGCAGCGACATTGCCAAGCGTTTTTGTTCCGATTTGCGCCTCGAAAGCGCTGATCACGTCCGGTGGAAAGCCATTTGGATAAGTCGGAAATGGATGCTCTAATACCACCCCTGCCATCTCCCAGTGCCCGGTAATCGTGTCCTTGCCCGGAGACGCTTCGCGCATTTTGCCATAGCACCCTTCCGACGACGTCAATGGAGGCACTCCGGCAATAGCAGTGATATTTCCGAGTCCGAGCCGACCCATCGTTGGCAGAGCGATGCCCCCCACTGCCGCTGCGGTGTGCGAAAGCGTGTTGCTGCCCGCATCGCCGTACTGTCCGGCATCGGGAAGTTCTCCTGCGCCTACTCCATCGAGGACCACCAGCAACGCTCTTTTGATAACGATTTTTTCCGGTGTAGTGTGTGACATTTGTCTTCTGAAAGGCTTGCTGCTTCATCCCATGCGTATCCAGGTCAGGGGAATATAAGCAAACGCCGCCGAGCGCAATATAGTTCGCGTTCGACGGCATTTTGTCCATACTATATTTTCACCTGCAGTGCAGCAAGCTACTCTCCCTGCGGTTGCGGCATCATTCCAGGCCCGCCGGGCTGTGGCGGAGGCGCTGGAAGAAAATTGACTATTTTTGAGCGCTTTGCGAGTTGATCATCATAGGCTCTCTGGCGACGAGGATCTTGCAGAATGGAATTGAGCGCGTCCTGTCTCTCTTTCGGAGTCAGGTCTTTGCCAACCTGCTGCAGCTTAATCAGGTGATAGCCGAACTGCGAACGTACCGGTTTGCTAATCTCACCGGGCTTCAGACTGAATGCGGCTGTCTCGAACTCTTTGACCATTACACCGTGCGTAAAGACACCGAGCGAGCCCCCTTTGTCCTTAGAGCCCGTGTCATCGCTGCTCTCTTTTGCTGCTGCCTCGAAGGTGCGTTTGCCCGATTTGATGTCGTCGGAAATCTTCGTGATCTTGGCAAGTGCAGCGGCGTCTGCCTTCTTCACATCTTCTGGTTTGGCGGCTGGAGCGGGTTGTGGCACCGCAACCAGTATATGTTCCGCTTTGATATAATCGTTGACTCCAAGCGGATGTCCGAGCGTCTTCTCATAGTCTTTCTGCACGAGACTGGTGAGCTGAATTCCCGGGCGCTGAAGCTGAATCAGACGCGTACGTGCGACTCCAGACCGCTGTGCAACCTGGTCGAGAAACTGATCGTCGGTGACATTCGGCGGTATCTGTCCACCCGCCCGCATCGCTTTGAGTTGCAGCCCAATGTACTCATTAACCTGTGCATCGGTAGCGGTAATTCCCAGTTTCGATGCTTCCTGCGCCAGGGCTTCTTCATGAAGCATTCGCTGCAGAAGAGCGTAAACTATTGGCGACGGAGTATTGCGCAGAGACGCCAGCACTTCCTGCTCCGTAATTGTGACGCTCGGCTGTGGCTTCTCGCCGAACATTTTCGACGCAATCAGCTGGCCGGAGGCATCGGCGACAGATTTCTGAAACGCAGGTTTGCTGTCGCTTTTGAGTCTCGCGACAACCTGATCCCAGGTAATTGTGGTGCCATTCACCATACCGACGACGTTCGGATCGGCAGGTTTCTGCGGCAGATCGGGCATCGGCGGCGCGACAGCTTTAGCTGGCGCAGGCTTAGTGTCGGTCGTTTTCGGCGGGGCAGCCGGTTTCGTCGTATCTTTCTTTTCCTGTGTACTGGCTGGCAGCAGCGCCGCCGTCCACAGTGCTGCCGCAAGTGCGGCAGAGCGTCCCATTCTCACCATATTACAAGGCTCCTTTATATCGGAAACCGCGGCGGTTTCATGTGATTCTAACGTGCGAAATGAAGATCGTTTTGAGAACTGCCCGCCCTGAAAATGCACTGTTTCCTTTGGTCGGGCGGCTAGAGACTCGAACCAAACAATCTTCCGAGCAGTGGTGCAAGCGCTGTTTACAGCGCCTCTTTTGGCGTAGGCTGAACTCGCGCAAATGAGAAAGTAAATCATTTACGGATACTACGCGTGTCGAAATACGAACCTCTATGCCAGCCCGTATCTGGGGAAAAGCAGTTCTTTTAGGTCCTCGACTGACTCTTCCGCAAACAGTCTGGCACGTTCGCGATTCCGTGCGCTGACATCAGGTGAATGGTGGTCGGTCAGCGTTGGCATCTGGTTATGATGGGCATATATTGCTGGCGTATCGTCGGGCAATGTAACGCCTGCAAGCGTTGAGATTGCCAGTGTCCACATACGCGGCACGGTCGTCAGATTATAGCCCCCGCCGCCGACCGCGACAATCGGTTTGCCGAGCGCCTTCACGTCTTTGATCGCTGCGAGCCAGCCCTGCGCACTCAAACACAGATGTGCCAGCGGGTCGAACTCGTGCGTATCGGTTCCCATCTGCAGCACGATTGCGTCGGGCTGGAAGGCTTTCAGGATCGGAAGCGCAGAAGCTCTCCAGGCGGCCAGCCAGAGGTCGTCGGTCGTTTCTGGCGCAAAAGTCAGGTTGACGCTCGCGCCGATGCCCGCTCCTTCGCCGATCTCTTCTGGAAAACCCGTTCCGGGAAACAGCGTCCGTCCGCTCTCATGCAGCGAGATTGTCAGCACATTGGGGTCGTCGTAGAACGACTCCTGCACGCCATCGCCGTGATGCACATCGATATCTACATACGCAACCCGCGCGAATTTTGTTCGCAGCTGTCGGACGGCGACCGCGCAATCGTTGAGCACGCAGAAGCCTGCGGCGCGTGCGTAGTGGGCGTGGTGCAGCCCTCCGGAGATATTGAAGGCGACCTGTCCGCCGCCTTCGCCGTCGATCAATGCCTGTGCCGCCGCGGCAGAGGCGCCGGTGTAGAGCAGGGATGTTGCATACATCGCCGGAAAAATCGGATTATCGCCTGAGCCGAAACCGTAGCGATTCAGGTCACGGACGCTTTCGCCCCGATCGAGCGCGCTCAGTGCTTCGAGGTAGTCGCGGCTGTGCGTATGGGCGACCTCTTCCGATGTTGCGGGCTGCGGTTCGCGTACTTCCAGCACGTCCTCGAACATCCCGTAGGCAGCGAGTAGATCGTAGGTCATTTTCAGGCGGCGCGGTTTGAGCGGGTGTCCGGGACCCATATCGTAGCCCATATAGCCGTCCGAGTAGAAAAACAGGGGTCGAGGCATGACGTCGGCGTTCCTTCGGGAGTTCGTCGGGCAGTGCGGTTCGTATCGCACAAACGGTACATTGTACCAGAAATGCTGCGCGAGTCGTTAGTTCGCGGGCGAAACCATTCTTTAGGCGCTTTACGCCAGTCTTGTTCTGAACTTCTATCGTTTTGCCCGCTACACTGGTTCCCCATGCAGCTTACCGGTGCAGCGCAGTTACTGAACGGAAGGGATGGTAAGATAGGTCGTATACCTCTCGTCTTTCACTTTGTAAAACGGCAGAAAGGTGATGGCGCCGTTATGGGTGCGGAATGTGGGAAGCGCACCCGGCTGCTGCACAACGTCGATGAGGGCTTTCTCTCCCTCCATCGAAACGGGCTTGTCCGACAGCGCGACCAATAGCAGCGGCCCATACAGGAGCGCCTGACGGTCACGCGATTCTGGCGCAATAGGTTCATAATGTAATGCCATCGGGAAGGTGACTTGCAGCGTATCCCCCTCGCGCCAGAGACGCTCTATCGCCAGGAAGGTCCCCGGCGCTTTTACAAGTGAAATCTCGCTGCTGATTTTCACAGTCACAGGCTTTGCCGTCCAGCCGGGGACTCGCACATGGATGGCGAAACGGGTCGGCTTCCTGGCATGAATTGTTAGCGTGGTGGTGTCCGTCTCCGGGTAGGTCGTCGTCTGCTCGACCGTGACCGGCTGCTTCCCCTGCTGCCAATGGACACGCGATGACGTAAACAGGTTCACGTAGAGTCCGCCTGCATCGTGGAAGTAGATATCCAGAGGGTAGTCGGCCGTGATCTGGGCATACGTGCCGGAACAGCACGGCCAGACCTCTCGAAAATAGGCTTTTTTCGTGCCGGATCGGTAATCGGAGTAGTAGAAGGTTTTGCCATCGGACTGCATTGGCAGGGCTGCCAGCATCCCATTGAAAAGAACGCGCTCCATGTTATCGCCGTACCTGGCGTCCCCGGTGAAGCGAAGCAGGTAGCGGTCGAGGTTGACGTTGGCATAGGAGCCGCACGGGGTCTCGAAATGCGCGCCGGTACTCTCCAGCGAGGCGGCAAGTTTGCCCTGCCCGCCGGTGACAAACCGCTCGTCGGCTCCCCATCCGCCCGATGCATACATCTGCGTTGTAGTGAGAAACTTCCAGGCATTTTCAATCGCCTGGAAATATTTTTCGTCGCCCGTCACTTCATAGGCTTTGGCGGCCGATGCGAGCGTGTTGACATGGCTATAGGCATGGCGTTCCGGGGTGAAAGCATTGAGGCCGTTGGCAAATGGATCGTAGTATTCCTTGCTGTAATCGTACTCCTTTGCCATTTGTAGATAGCGCGCGTCATGGGTGAGCGCGTAGCAGTTGTAGAGGTTTTCGGGCAGCGTGTACCACTCATCCTGACGACGTGGCAGGTTTTTGACCGCCCAATCGGTCATCTTTTTGAGAACGACCAGTGCCTCCTTGTTTCCTGTGAGCGTGTAAGCGTCCCGCATTCCGATGCAGTTCTTGTCGTAGAGATAGTTTGGCCACTCCTTGAACACTTTCTGCGAAGAGTAGAAATAACCGTCCGGTGCGAGTGTTTTATGGAAACCATGCACGAGCCGGGCGACCTTCTGCTTATATCGAACATCGTGTGTGTTGGCATACATTCGGGCCAGAGCCGAAACATATTGTCCGAAGGGGTGCGCGCCCGCGAAGTTATCCGGGTCATACCAACCGCCCATCGGTTTACCGGGCGCTGGAAGTCCCGCCCGTTTGCGAAAGCCATTCAGGAGATCGTCTTCCGACAGAGCCAGGTAGAAGGCTCTGGCTCCTGCCGCCTGGACTGCCATCGGGCCACCGGTCAAAGTGACGTCCGTGTAGCGAAAGGGCTGCAATATGCCGGAAGATTTGTGCGCCTTGTAAGGAGTAGCCTCCTGTGCGACAGCACTGTGACTTGCGTACATCAGCCCGAAAAGTACTGCCAGCACCCAACTTCCAGCTTCCCTTAATTTCATCGGTTTTCCCTTTTCGTGGGTCCTGGGTACGACCACTTTCGCCGCAAGCACTTTTATGTTCCTGGCTCAGGCATTGCGGAAAGTGCGAAGCAGTATGACCACATAAACCCTATCACGCGAAACGAATCCGGCACAAGAAAAATGGGGTTCTATGGCGCCGGGGTAGGCTTTACTTATAAAACCTGGCGAGCTTCACTGCCACTTCATCTCCAGCAAAATCAATCTAGCAGGTAACCCATGCGCCGCCATACTGCTGTGCGTTTGGACTTTGAGGCTGTGGAATAGTTTCGAATACGAACTGCATCTACACCTGGACACCACTGAAAATTTCAGCTGGTAGCGCCGCACAACCTCACGGATTGTGCGGTGCTGCCAGGCAAAAAGCCATGTTCGATCAAGGCGTAGCGACAAAGTGTGCAAGTTCGTTTTCCCAGGTGCCCGCGACGGTAGTGCCATACTCCTTTTGACCGCCCGTTGCGTCGGGACCAGTCAGAATTGGGTGGTAGTTGGGGTCGAGGTTCGCGCCGATCTGGGCGTCCTGCGTCAGCGCCTCAGCCCGCACGAAATGCAACGCGACACCTGCCCGATCACGCTCTGTTTTGTTGCCGAGCGTACAGTGTGGAGTGCCGTAGCAGAAGAAGGCGACGCCCCCTGCAGGCAGCTCGATCGGCACGGCGTGTTCCTCTTCCGGGTAGCAGCGAATATGATGATTGCTGTCCGGGTCGCGGGAGTGCTCGTATTCGTGATCGAACCGGTCGGGAATCACATGAATCGTGCCGTTTGCGATGGTCGCGTCATGGACAGCGATCCACATCGCTGTGCCAGAGAGCGGGTCATCGATCTTGAAATAGGCGTTATCCTGATGCCAGTTTGTGCCCGCCCCGTCTCTTGCAGGCTTCAGAAACACCTGATCGAGCCGCAGCGCAACGGGATCGCCGAGCAGTTGCGAGATCGCTTGCGTGACCTTTGGCGCGAACGGCAGCGCCCGAAAGAGAGTGCTGTGCATGTACATCGGGCAGAGCTGCAAGTTGCGCTTCGACTGCGAAATCGTCTTGCTGTCCCCATCGGTTGCGACATTGTTCAGCAGTCCCTCCTGCTGAAGCCTTGCGACTTCTATCTGCATCGCCTGAACCTCTTCGGCATTGAAAAACGTCTCTACTGCAACATAGCCGTGCGTCTTGAATGCTGCAATTTGTTCCGGAGTCAACTGCATTGTTCTATCCTTTGCTCTGTTTTTCTCGGTAGATGCGCGGGGTGTTATGAGATACGGGCGACCTCGGCGAAATCTTCTTTGAGGTGTCCGTAAAGAGACCGATATACTTTGTAGTACCGGTCGTAAACGACGCGATTGACCGAGCAGACATCGGTCGTATCCTGCACTGCTATCGTCGCGCGGCAGGCCTCCTCCACCGAATTGTAAATGCCCGCACCGACGCCTGCCAGCAGCGCGACCCCGAGCGCGGGACCCTCATCGACTCCGATCGTGACGTGCGTATGCCCGGTGACATCCGCCAGAATGTGCCGCCACAGTGCGCTGCGCGCTCCGCCTCCGGAAGCCCGCACCTCACGAATCGGCAGCTTCATCTCCTGCATAATCTCGAACGAATCGCGCAGTCCGTAAGCAACGCCCTCGAGTACGGCGCGGGCGACCGCATTTCGGTCGCTTCGGCGCGTCAGCCCAAATAGTACGCCGCGTGCATCCGGGTCGGGATAGGGCGTGCGCTCGCCCGTCAGATAGGGCAGAAAAATCAAGCCTTCACAGCCGATCGGCGCACGTGCCGCTTCCGCGCAGATCAGATCGTACGGGTCTTTGCCAAGCGCGGCCGCGACGACCTTTTCTGGCATCGCGAACGCATCGCGGTACCACTGCAGCGAGCCTCCCGCCGACAACATCACGCCCATCAAGTGCCATTTTCCCGGCACTGCATGGCAGAAAGTGTGCAGGCGCAGCTGTGGATCGACCACCGGCTGGTCGCTGAACGCGAATACGACCCCGGAAGTGCCCACAGTCGAGGAGACGATCCCGGTCTCGACAATCCCGTTGCCGACCGCGCCCGCCGCCTGATCGCCGCCGCCGCCAACGACGGGTGTGCCGACTTCGAGACCGGTCAGCCGTGCAGCTTCCTCGGTGATGCGGCCGGAAATCTCCTGCGACTCATAGCATGTCGGCATCCAACTGCGCGGAATATCGATCGCTTCCAGCATTTCGTCGGACCATATACGACCGCGCACATTGAACAGGGCGGTTCCAGAGGCATCGGAAACCTCCGTCGCATATTCGCCGGTCAACCGCAGCCGCACGAAGTCTTTTGGCAGCAGTACCTTCGCTACCTGCGCATACAACTCTGGCTCATTGTTGCGCAGCCAGACGATTTTGCCCGCCGTAAACCCCGTCAGCACCGGGTTCGAGATCAAATCGACGACTCTGTCACGCCCGACCGTTTGCGTTATCCAGTCACACTCCGCCTGTGTGCGCTGGTCGTTCCAGAGCAGCGCGCGCCGCAGGACGCGATCGTTTTTATCGAGGAACACCGAGCCGTGCATCTGTCCGGAGAGCCCGATGCCTTTGATGTCACGCGGTTCGACGCCCGACTTTTGCAGCACTTCGCGCACCGTCGCACAGGAAGCTGCCCACCAGTCTTCCGGCTCCTGTTCGCTCCATTGCGGCTTCGGGCTGTAGAGCGGGTACTCCAGCGTCGCGCGAGCCCGGACTTTCCCTTCCTCGTCGATCAGGATCGTTTTCGTGCCGCTGGTGCCGATGTCGATGCCAAGCAGATATCTCATTGCAGTTGCCTCTGTCTCTTCCTAATCGGGATGATTTTTCGGTCTGGAAGTGCTTCCCAACACAGGAAATTAGTGCCTGGTAGGAGCTGTCACTGGATATGATTCTGCTCATATTTAGTGAGTCGGAATGCGCACAAAACCTACTATTCGATGGCGAACGGGGCTCTCCTTCGATTGATCTGCTGTGACTGAACTCGAGGGCACGAACTCTTTGCAAAGAACGGTTGGGTCAGACACGGCGGCACCTTATCGATTTTCTGTAAATAGGGGGTCGAGGGTAGGGAATCGAAAGGAACCCGTAGAAACGAATGAGTAACGAATTAGTGTAGCGAATAGCCCCGATCTGTCGTTGAGCGACAACACTAACACAGTTATGTTTATGACTAACGGACTGTCTCGAAGGAGTTTTCTACCATGCAGCTACCCGACTACTTCATGCCCCGACCCGCTGCGAACTATGATGCAGAGACGATTGCCGCCTTCGAACATTTATATGCGACAGGAGTAGAACATGGTTCTGGAGCCAAGATCGAGTATGCCCTGACAGCGCCGAAATGGCAGTTTCTATGCTATCTATGTGATCATAAAAACCTCGTTATGCACGGCTCTGGCAGGGCAGATATTACGGAATTCGAGCCACGTAAAGCCAACGATGTTCATAAGTTCGGCGATCGTTGTGCGGTTTATGCCGCCGTCGACGGTCTCTGGGCGATGTACTTTGCAATCGTAGACAGGGACAAATACGTGACCTCTCTTGTCAACGGCTGCTTTCGCGTAGTCGAGACACACGGAGGCATGGGCAAACCACATTACTTCTTTTCGATCAATGGAGACGCATTTTCTCATAATCCCTGGCGGAAGGGAATGGTCTATCTGCTGTCCGGGACCGGTTTCGAGCAACAGCAGAGAGAACGGTATCGTGGTATGGAGATCGAAATCCCGCAGCGTGCCAGCCTCGTTCCGGTCAGACCGCTTGCAAAAATAGTCGTCTGTCCCGAGGATTTTCCCTTTCTGGCACAAATTCGGGGACATAATCCTGCGACGCTTCAAGAACGAGCGTTGGCAGACCCGGCGGGGTATCCATGGCTCGATGAGATGGTTTGAGCTTTGTCTATTTTAAGGTAACTATTCGCCTGCAACACCCTCTCCCGAAGCTTTGGGAAGACGGGGACTAGAGACAACTGCCGTCAGTAAGTGAGAGAAATAAAGCGAGGTGAATAGTTATATTCTAAAGGCAGGAACAGATCCCTACTGAAATTGCTGCCGGAGAGTTGTCCTGGCCTTCGCGGGCTAACGGCTCTATCATCCCCCTACGAAGGGGGTAAATACGCTACAGCAATACGTACTTTTCGATCGCAAGCGCGACACCGTCTTCCCAGAACGGCGCCGTGATCCAGTCGGCGACAGCGAGGATTTCAGGAACCGCGTTGCCCATCGCCACGCCGATCCCCGCCCACTCTATCATTTCGATGTCGTTCATGTGATCGCCGATCGCCATTACCTCGCTGCGGTCGATACCGAGATGCCGGGTGATCGTCTCGAGACCGAGCCGTTTGCTGACGCCACCCGCGTAAATTTCAATACCCCAGACATGCGCGGAGCCGGACTGAATGATCGCAAGATTGCCGGGCAGCATTTCAGTGAGGCGCGCAACGAGCGGGCGCATACGTTCAGGAGTTCCGTACGTGCTGATCGAGACAGGCGTGAACGGAAGCGCATGGGTTATGTTTTCGTGTGGGCGAAATCGTGGCGTGCTGGCGAATTCACCCGTCGGCAGTTCGGGGTGAAATAGAACTCGCGCGCCCTCGACGTCTGGCGAAGTGGAGTCTTCATAGACATAAGGTTCCGCCCCAACTTCGATGACCGCCTGTATGACCTCGAGCGCGACAGGGATCGGAAGCAGATGCCGGTGCAGTATCTCGTTGGTTCCGAGATGCATTGCAATGCCGCCATTCGAGGTGACAGCGTAGCCGAGAGTACTGCTGATCTGCTCGGCGATCGGCTGCGTCGTGTGGCGTGCGCGGCCGGTGCAAAGCACGATTTCACATCCCTTTGCCCGCGCTGCATCGAGCGCTTCCAGGACGCGGGGGGAGACCTGATTGTCCGCGCCGACCAGCGTGCCGTCGATATCGATAAATAGAGCGCGTATTGTTGGTTTAGTATTGTCGTATTTTTCGCACTGTTGCTTCGAGCTTTGGAGTTGATTACGCATGTTTCCATTATACCGCCAATCTCTCCGTTGAGCGCCGTCGCTATTGTTCCAAGCTGGCAACTGTGCGTGGGCTCGACTCCTGTCTTGACGCCCCTGCGTTGCTTTCCTCAACCCGCTCCGGAAGGTATTCAAGCGGGTCTTGATTGCTTCCGGTAATCGCTTGCGTCAGGCAGCGTCGGACAATGTATGAAAAGTGGTCATTTGCATGCGTCGACTCAAAAAAACCGATGATATTTGCCGGGGGTTCATGGAACCAATGTAGTTATAAGCGATACTTAAATATTTATATTTTCGCGCTTTGTCAAACGCCAAATTCTGGAAATAACACCATTCGCGCTGATGGCGTGATGTGGAGAAATAGATGACCAAGGTACTGCTTGCCGATGACGAAGAGGCACTGCGCCTGATGATGGGGCGTCAGCTCAAGCGAGCGGGCTACGAGGTGACACTGGCGGAAGACGGTCAGGCAGCAGCAGAGCTTTTACAATCCGAAACCTTCGATGTGATCGTGTCGGACATGAAAATGCCGCGGATGGACGGTATGGGGCTTCTGGCGCAGGCTGCGCGTATTGCTCCGACGACTGAATTCGTCATCCTGACCGGACATGGCACGATGGAAAATGCGCTTCATGCCTTTAAGACTGGCAACGTTTTCGACTATCTGCTGAAACCGCTCGAGGATATTCGCGAACTCGATGCCGTCGTGGAGCGTGCCGCAGAACGACGGCGGCTGCGAATGGATAACATTCGACTCACACAGGAGCTCGAACTGCAGGCTGAAAATCAGCGGCTTGTCGTTGAACTCGAATCGCGCGTACAGGAACTCGAAGAGGCGAAGCATAAACTCGCTCGTCTCGCCGAACGAGACGGGCTCACAGGGCTTTATAATCACCGGACGATCCATGATAAGCTGGCAGGTCTGTTTCGGGATACTCCAGAAGAACCGCTGTCTCTCATTCTCATGGATATGGACGGCTTCAAGAAACTCAACGATACCTATGGGCATCCCGTCGGGGATCAGGCGCTGCGTCATCTGGCAAATTCGCTTCAGTCGGTTTGCGGCGAGAGCGCGCTGCTCGGGCGGTGCGGCGGCGATGAATTTATGATTGTGCTGGTCGGGCTGCCCGCTCCAGAAGCAGCGGCGGTCGCAGATTCGATCCGACACCATCTGAAGACCGAGCCTTTCCGCAATCCTGAAGGCACTCCGATTCCGCTTCATCTCTGTTTTGGCATCGCCGATACAGTCCGTGTCGAGGGAGCGTTCCATACGCTCATCGCTGCTGCAGATGCAGCACTCTATCAAGGGAAAAAGAGTGGCGGCAATGCCGTAACCCTGCATCTTGTCTCGGCTGCCGAGTCGGCTGGCTCGTCTGAAACTGCTTTCGACGTGCTCGATAGCCTGGTAACGGCTATCGATCACAAAGATCAGTACACTAAAGCGCATTCGCTGGACATGACGAACCATGCCCTTTTTCTGGCGCAGGCGCTGGGCTGCTCCGACGAGACCTATAACATCGTGCGCGTGGCGGGATTACTGCACGATGTCGGGAAAATCGGCGTACCGGATGGCATTTTGCAAAAGCCGGGTCGTCTGACGCCTGACGAATACGAGATCATGAAAAAACACGTCACGCTCTCCGCGCTGATCATTCACGATCTACCTCGTCTGCCGGATATCCTCGATGCGGTGGCCTGTCACCATGAACGCTGGGATGGCGGCGGTTATCCGCATGGCTTGAAGGGCGAAGAAATCCCGCATCTGGGACGCATCATGGCAATTGCGGATGCCTTCTCCGCAATGACGATGGATCGCCCCTACAGAATGGGAATGTCCCTGGACGAGGCACTCGCGGAGATGGAGCGTGGGAGCGGAACCCAGTTCGATCCAGACCTCGCTGCCCTCTTCATTAGCCGCATGCGTGAGACGCAGGCAGAAGACAGACGGTTACCGAAAGCCGCCTGACGCAATCAAGTCGACCTACTCACATACCGATAGGGCGCGGGCTATTACAGCCTGCGTCCTTTTTCATCTGACTTTTTCATCAGAACAGTTCCGCCTCAACTCATGACACAGTGGTGAGACTGCCTTTGCCGCTATCTAAGCACAATGCGCCCTCACCCAGCCCGTCTCAAAATGCTCCCCTGACCGCGAGACCGTAAGTAATTCCGAGTTCCTGCCAATAATACCAGTACGCTTCCCGATATGCCGACGCGGCGCATGCCAGTGAATCGGAAGCGTGTTGTCGAGGAGGACTTATGTTACGTACCCGTGCCTTTCGTCTATGCTGGCAGGCGACCCTGTTCATTCCCATGATCTTCCTCTCCGTTATGGCTGTGGCACAACGCCCCACAACCTCCGCCGGGGCGGAGTTGCTCCTATCGGATGAGCATTACGATCAAATAGTCGTTACGGCCTCACGTATGGCGATGCGTTCGGGCGATGCACCCTCCGCGGTTACCGTTTTTACAGAAAAAGACATACGCGCGATGGGCGCGCTCACGGTGCTGGATGTGCTGCGCTATGCGCCGGGTCTCGATGTCTTCCAGATGAACCATGCCGATACGAATGTTTCGGCGCGCGGTTTCAACGAACTGAATGCCAACAAACTGCTGATAATGGTCGATGGTCGCACTATCTATCAGGATTCGACCGGGAGCATCCTCTGGACGACATTCAACGTTCCGATCATCCGCATCAAACGCATCGAAATCGTCCGCGGTCCCGGGTCGGCGCTTTATGGAGCCAACGCGTTCAGCGGCGTCATCAACATTATCACCAAAACGCCTCGCGAACTGGCTTCGGCGCGCTCGAAGACGACATTGCGCTCCTCCATCGGGGAGTATGGGACGACCTACAATGAATTCCTGACCAGCACGCCTACAACCTCGGGCTGGTATTTCACGACCGGCGGCGCCTACAATAAAACGGATGGCTATGGCTCCCGTAAAGCAAAACGAGTGCGCGACAGCTATACGATGCCGGTAATCACCCTGGACGCCGAAAAGCGGTTCAAACGCGGTACGCTGATCGTCTCGCTCGGTCAGACGGACGGGCAGTCGGACTATAATCAATCGGGCACTACCTCGCTCCTCGATGTCCACGCGCACACAGGGTATATGCTGATGCGCTATGACGAGTCGCGTGTCAAAAATCCTATTTCTGGTCACCTCTTCGGCAATTTCTTTCTCTCAGCGCTGGCGAATGGGAATACCCGACCTCTCCAACCGGTGGGAGCGCTTCATCTGACCGATGAAACAACTTTCGATGCGGAGCTTCAGCAGCAGCGTACGTTGTCCTCTCATCATAATATCGTCTATGGCGCGAACTATCGCAGCACACTGCTGCGGTCGCAGGTGACAGCCGGTGGTAAACATCAGCGGGAACTATATGCACTCTACCTGCAGGATGATATGCGTCTGGGACGGCGGACGCATCTCTTCGCAGGACTTCGGCTGGACGACAACTCGCAGTACGGATTGAACTTTACTCCGCGTCTGAGCCTGCTGCACAGCATCTCGTCGAGCGAAACGGTGCGCCTCTCTTTTGGAAGTGCATTCCGCAGCCCGACTCTGCTGGAGTCATACGAAGACCTGGCGTTGCCGATTGCTCCCGGGTTGAATTTACGGGTTCGCGGCAGACGCACGTTGAAGCCGGAGCGGGTTACCAGCTACGAAGCGGGCTGGCGTAAAACGCTTCGCAATGGCTCACTAGGCGTCAATGCGTTTTACAATCAATATAGCGATCTCATCAGCCCGAAGGTTACTGCGCTCGCACCTTCTCCGCCCTTTCCGGCAGGCATTCCCACCGAGCTGACTTATTTCAATCAACGCGGCGCGCGAATTGTCGGGCTGGAAGTGGAAGGTCAGCTGCGTCTGAACTCCCGTTTGCGGAGCCTTTTCAATTACGCGTATCAGGATGCCGTGCAGGACGGTGGAAAGCCCGTTGATCTCTCCCCGCATCATAAAGTCAACCTGGGTCTTGCCGCGCAGCTTACCTCACACTGGGATGCTTATGCTGGCGTTCATTATGTCGATTCGGTTACCTTTGACACCGGGCGTGCAGTCCTGAAACTCCCTTCTTATGCTCGTGTAGACGGGAAACTGAGTTATCGCTTTGGGACAGCATCACATCCACTCACTTTCGCAGTCGTTGTCAACGACCTCTTCGACAGTAAACATTCGGAGTTCCCGGACCTCACGCCGGGATCTACCACCCCGCTGGCAGCGCCCCTTCGTCGCGCCATATATGTGCTGTTCGAAGGGAAATTCTAAATCTCTAATGAAATGTATATTCTACAAAATCGATTGCCTTAAAGCGGCTGCGCTATATGGCGCTATTGCTGTGCTGACAGCGCCGATGCAGGCAGGGGCCCAGAAGCGCAGTACAGCAGCCAACCCGGAACTGCTGCTGTCCGACGATCATCTCGAGCCAATCGTCGTTACCGCTTCCCGCGTGGCGATGCGTTCCGGCGATGCACCATCGGCTGTAACTGTTTTTACGGACAAGGATATTCGAGAGATGGGTGCACGGACGCTGATCGACGTGCTGCGCTATGCACCCGGGCTGGATATCGTACAGTCGAATCGCTCGATAGCCAATGTCTCGATACGGGGTTTCAATCAAGAACAGTCTGACAAACTGCTTGTGATGGTCGATGGCAGGACGATTTATCAGGACTACTCCGGCGGCGTCCTCTGGTTCACGGAGCCATTGCTGCTCTCACGAATCAAGCGTGTCGAGATCGTGCGTGGACCAGGGTCTGCCCTGTACGGCGCAAACGCCTTTCTCGGCGTCATCAATATCATTACCAAAACGCCGCGTGAACTTGCCAATGCTCCCTCGAAAGCTTCACTGCGTACGTCGATCGGCGAGCAGAAGACGACTCTCAACGAGTTTCTGACAAGCACTGCGACGACATCGGGCTGGGACTTTACGTTCGGCGCGGCATATAATCGCACCGATGGGTTCAATGCTCACCAAACAGGATATGCTCCCGACAGCTACCGGACACCGATGCTCACCCTCGATGCGCAGAAGAAGCTGACGCGAGGCTCGCTGCTCGTTTCGATAGGGAATTCTGAAGCTACGGCAGACACGAATCAGGATGTGCAGTTCGTCCTGAATCAGGTGCGTTATCACACGAGCTACGCGCTGATCTCCTACAATGAAGAGGGCGTCAAAAACCCACTTTCGGCGCGGATATTCGGGAATTTTTCCCACATAGATATTCCTGCCGGTCCTCTTGCGGACAGCACGACCGGGGATATAGAGCTTCAGCAGCAGCGCCGTATTTCGGCACAGCATAACCTCGTTTACGGCGCGAGTTACCGGCATATCGATCTTGGACCGGCGTTCTTCACGGGCGGCAAGCCGCATCAGCAGGAGCTTTATTCGCTCTTCGTCCAGGATGCCGTTAGCCTGAGCAGAAAGACCGAGGTGTTTGCTGGACTGCGGATCGATCAGAATTCACTTTATGGCTTCAATGCGACTCCGCGCGTCAGCCTGATCCAGCATCTCGCCTCCGATCAATCGCTGCGTTTGTCCTATGGAACCGCATTCCATGCGCCTTCACTGGTGCAGACCTATTTCGATCAGCAGATTTCGATTGCGCCGGGATTGAATGTCCATCTTCACGGCAATCCCGCTCTGAAGCCAGAGCGTGTGACAAACTATGAAATCGGCTACAGGCATAGAATCCGGACTGGCTATATCGCGCTGAATATCTATCATAACCGGCTGACAGACCTGATCTCGACGATGCCGACCGCGTTTGCACCGTCCCCTCCTTATCCGGCGGGCATTCCGACCGATGCAAAATATCTCAATGCGGATCACGGACAGGCGACCGGGTTCGAAATAGAAGCGCAGTTCAGGATCGGTAAACAGATGCATGGTCTTTTCAATTATGCCTACCAGAATGTTCGAGTCGATAACTCGGTTGGCAGTTTCGCACCACGTAATAAGCTCAATATTGGCATCAGTACCCATTTATCGGCTCGGTGGGATACCTATCTGGGCGTTCACTACACAGATGCCGATACGATTCGTGAGACCAGGTCGACTATCGTACTACCGCCGAATGTGCGTGTGGATGCTCGGATAGGCTATCGTTTTGGCACCGCGCGACACCCTTTGACCGTGTCTGTGGGCGCCGTCGATCTGTTCGACAGCAACCACTCGGAGTATCCACAAATCGCGGTTCCAGGACAGATGGAAACGGCTGCCCGGCAACGCAGGACTCTTTATTTGATGCTTGATGGAAGGTTCTAGGACAGATAAATGAACACATGCTACTGCACCAAAAAGGTCGTGGGACCCCCTGTTCGGCTGTTCCTGGGGACAGTATGTCTGCTCTGGACACTGTGTGGAGTCCCCGCACTCGCTCACGCTGACGGTGTCGTGAAACAGCACATTCTCGTGATCAAGACTCGCGACGTTCCTTTTTATCAAACCGCGCTGGTCGGCTTCCTGAACGGGCTGAAGCAGCGCGGCTACCGCGGGGACCGGGTAGAGATCAAAACGTTTGCGCTGACCGGCAATCCGAAATCAGATACCGAGCTGGTGCAGACTCAACTGAGGCTTCGCCCAGATCTGATCGTTACGCTCGGCACGGATGCGACGCGAATTATCGCCGAGCAGAAGTCTACTATTCCTACGCTGTTCTCGGTCGTACTGGACCCTGTGAGCCTGGGCGCGGTGAAATCTCTCGAGGAGCCCGGCGGCATATTTACGGGGACGACACTGCTGATTCCGCCCGGCAAGCAGTTCGATGCGCTGCTGCAGTCCTGCCCGAAGGTGCGGCGGATCGGCGTTCTATTTACGGAAAACGATCCGACATCCCTTGCCTATTTGAAGGAAGCTCAGAAAGATGCGAAGCGGCTTTCATTGGAGCTGCAAGCGGTTGCGATCAAGCCCGATCTGACGAGCAAGGCAGCGCTGGCTCAGCTTGCAGGAACGATCGACGCGCTCTGGCTGATCCCTGATCTGGCATCGACCGGCGTTCAGGAAATGAAAGACGCACTGGAGTTTGCGCGCGTACAGAGCCTGCCGATTCTAGGCGCTTCCAGCGCTACCGTGCGTGCCGGGGCGCTGACAGCTCTCTCCGCCAATCTCGACGATATGGGTGACGTGACGGCGGAAATGGCGACGCATATTCTGGACGGAACAGGCAGCCCTGCGAAGATGCGGGTTCACAGCCCGCGTCGTACCGTGCTGACGATCAATATGGACATCGCTCACTCTCTAAAGCTGAAACTAACCGATGCGATGCTGAGTCTGGCGGATGAAGTGATCGACTCGGGTAAAGATACCTCTGAATGAGGCACATGAATGAGGCACATCTAAGTGACACACGGTTGAGTGAAACGTAAGACAGAGCATAATGAATACAATCAAAATACCGCTGCAGAAAAGCAGGATCGCTCGGAGGCTGTTGAGCAGATCCATTTTTCTGGCGACCGTGCCGGTAATTGCGACCGCCGCAGTTCTCGGCTACATGGGGCGCAGCCAGATCGTGTGGACAGCGCGTACAATGGAGAATGCGCAGGCGCAAACGGTCGAAGACGGTCATCACGAATATCAAAAACTGGGGCGTGAGGCTCTGGATCGCGCGGGGCAGCAGACACAGACGACAGCAGAGGGCGCGCTGAAATCGGTGTCACGAAAAATGGCAGCGATTCAAGACAGCGCTCTTTCTGCGACCACAAAGTCTTTTTCGCAGCTCACCAGCAGCAGTTTCGAGAGCGCGATGAAGCAGTCGGCGGAAACCAACCGCAGTACGCTTTCCGGGGTCCGCGACGAGATGACACAGTTGTTCGCGAGTTCCGCGCGCGATACGCAAAAACGTGGAGCCCAGCGTATCGAAGGCGCGATGCTTCGGCAGGTGGATATGCTGATGCACGAGCGCGCAAAGACACTTGCCGGGGCAATTTCCGACCGGCTGAAAGATGCGGAAAACTATCTGGTGCTCACTGCGCAGATGCCCGATTTACGTGAGGGACGGGCGGCAGGGCAGAAAAGTATCCTCGATGCGCTGGTGCGACGATTTCCTCAGATGAGCCTGGTTTCCGCGCTCGACAAAAATGGTCGGGAAACCGCGATGTCTACTGTGGATCATGCCGTCACTTCCGCCGATTTGCACAGGTACGCGGACGCTCGATATTTTCATGCTGCGATGCGCGGCGAGGAGTATCTGGGCGACGATGGTCTGCCTGCGCGTGACAGCGCTCCAACCGTACAGATTGCGGTTCCGATCGAAGCCTATCGCGGGAAGGTTGTGGGTGTGCTGGAGGCACAGTACTCGCTGAGCGAGTTATGGGACACGATACGCGTGACGCGGATCGGCGGAGAGGGATTTGCCTGTGTTCAGGACATCGGAGCAAAGTATCTGCTGGCGCCGCGTCCGACGAAAGGGGAGCTGCTGACCAGCGTCTGCCCGATCGATGCGCTGGGCTGGCGCGTGATAGCGGCGCTGCCACGCGAAGAGGCTATGCGTCCGATCCAGATGCTGAAAAGCGACATTTCGGAAAACACGCAGAACGCGCAGCGTGAAATGCGGCTCAGAATCCAGACGGCGGCAGAGGCTGCGGGTATACGTTTGCAGCGCGATTCGAAACGGCTTCGGCTCGAGGCAGTTCAGCAGGTACAGGACCGCACGAAGCAGGCGCTGACCAGGGTGCGAGAGACGACCGCACGGCAAACCGGAGGCGAAATCGAGCGGCTGCAAAAGGCGATTAGCGCACAGACCCTGCAGACGCAGCAGGACAGCAGCTCCCGAATGACTGACGCCGCCGATGTCGTTACTGCTCAGATGTCTGCTCGGGTTCGCCCTCTGACTCGCGAAGCGCTTGCTCAGGCAGATCGAAGGCTTCTGACGATCGCGCTGATCATTACGGGGATCTCGAGCGTTTTTGGGTCGCTTCTGGCGCTGATTACTGCGTCGCGTATCGTGCGTCCGGTCATCGATCTGGCGCAGATGACACACGCAATCTCCGAGGGGGATCTCGAGAAGCGCGTCGATGAGAGCGCCCCGGACGAGCTCGGCGATCTGGCAGCGGCGTTCAACAGTATGGCTGGCTCGCTGCAGCAGAGTCGCGCCGAACTCCGCGAGGCGGAAGGCCAACTCGTTCAGTCGGCGAAACTGGCTTCGCTGGGTGAGCTGTCGGCAGGCGTAGCCCACGAACTCAATCAGCCGCTCGCGATCATCCGGGGCGTCGTACAGCAGCTTCAGGATGAAACGGGGATTTCCGAGGACGTTCAAGCTGACCTTCGATTAGTAGAGGGACAGACAGGGCGAATGATTAAAATCATTCAGCATATGCGCACATTCTGCCGTATCGGCAGTCCGGAAGTGAATGAGATCGACCTGAACAAAATCGTCTCCGACTGCCTGCTGTTGATCGGTCAGCAGCTTCGCGCACACGATGTCGAACTGGCGCTCGAACTCTGCGCCGCCGCGCCGCCGGTGCTTGCCGACGCCAATGAAGTGGAACAGGTTTTGATCAATCTGATTACGAATGCGCGCGACGCGCTGGGCGGTCGGCCGGACGCGCGGATCACACTGCGTTCCAGTGTCGAGGGAGATAATTTCGTTCTGGAAGTGCGCGATAACGGAGCCGGGATTCCCGACACGATTGCGGCACAGATTTTCGACCCTTTTTTCACGACCAAAGAGCCGGGAAAAGGTACCGGTCTGGGCTTATCGATCAGCCATACTTTGATCACAAAGCACAAGGGTACGCTGCGCGTACATAACGATGGAGGAGCGGTCTTCACGATTCGCCTGCCACTTGCAGTCGAAGAGGTGTCTGCTCCAGGCAGTGTCGAGCTGCCGAAAGCGGCATGAACTGCCATCGTCGGCCACTACGGAACGGGCAGCATCTCGAAGTCTGCGAGACCAGAATAGTAAAGAAAAGCAAAGGGGCCGAGGTGCTGGGTCTTGACGAGCAGACGATTCAGTGCTTGACGGTGCAGGGCAGCGAGAGATTTGCTTGCAGGGTAGGTTTTGAGACCGAGATCGGCGACACGGAGCGCGGTCGGAATGTCATCCTGCTTCTGCAGAGACTGCAGGGCGCGTACAAAAGCAGCCTCTTTTCCGCCTGCGGTCTGTCTCAACGCATCCGCCATTCGCTGCGGCGGAACGTCGTCATACATTGAACGGGCACGAGCTACCGACGAATCCGTAGAACCATTTTGCTGGTAGAGGCGGCTTATGAGTGTGTCACGTATCAGCAGAAAGGGCAGTGCGGAGGACGGGAATGCCTGCAGCCGCTCGGGAAGCGTATTGTTCGCGAGCGTTTCCCAGAGCGGTTTCTGTGCGGCGAGCTGCGTTTCTGTATTGGTTGTGATTTCGTGCAGCGCTGCCTCCAGTCCGGGCAGAGAATTTGCTGTGACATACTCCGTCAGTGGCGCGTAAGCGTGCAAAAGCAGTTTAGGCTGCAGCGACCGCAGCAACTTTAACAGCGCAAAAAGACTTTTCGGGAGGCCCTCAGAATCCCGCTCCTGCTTGCCGCTCCACGATTCTCCCCCTTCGCAATACTGCCGAAAAGCGTCTCCTGCAAATACGATGCCGCTGGCAGGCAGAGCAATCACGCTTTTACCTGAGCTGCTGGTAGTGTCCGCTGGCAGCGGATAAATACCGAAAACGACGCCTCCGATTTTCCGCTGCTCAGGCATTGCCACTCTCGCGCTGCTGGTCGTAGTACCCGTACTGTCAACGCTGTTTCTCGTCAATAAGTGAGTGACGATTGCACCTGCGTAGGTTTTCTGAAAGTCAGCAGCTGCCACGTCGAAATGAGCCGAAGGGACGTCGTTATCGATTGCGACAATCCCGGCGGCAGTTCTGACAAAGACGATGTCGGTGAGATCATAACCTTGCGCGAGGAAAACTCCGGATGCGGGCTGTAGAATTCTTGTGGGAGTGAAGCGAAAACCGGTCGTCTTGCTGAAACTGGCTTCTGTCGTGAAGAGAGGCTGTGCGGGATCGATAGCTGTTGAGCCAGCCCGAACGATCGCTGCTTTCGCTTTGTCCGCTTTGCCGAGGGTCGTATACGCCTTCGCCAGCGCACGATAAGCGCTGCGTCGCAGCCCATGCGGAAGGGCGTCCGGATTTTGTTTCCATGCCTCAATGGCGGAATTCAGATCGGCAACAGCTCCTTCAGTTCGGTTGAGAAAGCGGGGAAGCTGCGCCGCGACAATCCCTCGAAAGCAGCGTGGTACGGCGCTGGCAAAGGTCGGCATGCCCTCTGTCGTTCTTCCTCCTATCGGATGACCCGTAATTGCAGCCGCTACTTTCTCGTCGGTTCTCCGAACCACAGGACTATTTTCAGCAAGCGTGACGGCGCGGTCGAGCTTCTCGAAGGCCTCGTCTATTGCCGGAAGGCGTTCCATCGGAAGATCGATTGTCGCGGCGACCCGCGCTTGAAACAGCGCCTCTCCTGACAGCATCAGAGGGTCATCAGGATGTGCGAGCGCGCGGTCACGGAAATAGTCGGCGGCTTCTTTGTCGCGTCCGGCCGCCAGATATTGCTCGATGAGTGCGTACTTCACTGCTCCAGGCGCCTGCACCCATCGCGCCATCTGCTTCAGCGCCTCGATATTCCGATCGGGAATCACTGCTGCGTTCTGGGTTCGTCCGATGCTGCATTGCATCAAAAGTATTCCGATCGCTGCGAGCGAAAAACCGACCTGGCTCCTCAAAAACGTCTTCGTTTCCGTGATTGTTGTCACTATTTCCTAGCCTAACGCCCCTCCGAAATCAGGTCAAGCAGAACTACCCGACTTCCTTCTTCGTAAGAAGACGCATCGCCTCAGTTTTGCAGTAGTATTAACACTGCAATCTGGCATTGCCACGGTGCAAAGCGACCGGACCTGCAAAAACCTGCCTACCCGTGCTAAAATGATACCATTCTGGAAGCGAAACTGCTTTTCGCGTGAGCGAGGGTTGTTTACCATGTCGTCGAAGTCAGCGTCATCGAAGCGTCTGCGCATACGAATCATTGGAATTCTGGCTGCCGCCATCGGAATCGCTCTCGCGGTCTATGTACTTTCCCCCACCGGCAGGGTAAGAATGCGCCTCGGAAGCCGGGCAATCGTGATGCTGCAGACGGTTCGCAGTGTGGAAGCAAGTCGGATCGACCCGAACTGGGTTCAAGAGCCGAAGCGCGCGGTAATCGGGCAGCATAAAGAGTTCGGTATCGATTTTCATGGGTTCGAGATTGTGGACGAGACACGCGAACTCGATCCTGTTTTATCACAGGATATCGCTGCACTGTTGCGGGATGCGCGGACTTATAGCGGTGGCAGCAAGAAAAACTGCGAGTTCGCGCCGACCGTCGCTTATCGTCTGCAGTGTGAAAACGGTACTCTGGAAGCGCTATTCGATTTTCGGTGCAATCAGATGCAATTGCTAACGAAGAATTCGTCTGGCAGCCTGACACATATTGCCTGGTCTGATTTCGACCCTGTGCGCGGGACACTTTCCGCGCTCACGAAACGTGCCCTGCCGGACGACCCTGAAATCCAGAAATTTGCACAATAACGGTTGAGCATCTGGCACACTAATTATTTTTCCAGTTCCAGTTCATACCAGCGGTTGTACCACTGTCTCGGTCTCGTTCCGCCAGTTGGCCTGCGGATGCGGGGAACCTTACCCTCATCCCACTCTCAGACGGCAAAATGTTTCGCTTCGTCTCGAACATGCGCTTTTGATTTGAGCGGGGAGGCAGCGTAGAAACATTTCCTGTCCATTCCCAGCCCGTGCGAGTAGATTTTGCAGATCCAGACCGGTGCTTCCGCCCCGTATACCCTAATCGCGGCACTCGTTCTGTAATGCGCTCCTGCCGATCACTGAAAGCTTTCTAATTATGCATTGCAAAAAACGAGGCATATAACACACATGACCGCTCCCCTGCTGACGACCGATATTCCCGGACTGAATAAATTTGCGACTGGCAAGGTGCGCGACGTCTACGATCTCGGCGACACCCTTCTTATTGTCGCCACAGATCGTATTTCCGCCTTTGATGTCGTGATGCCCAACGGTATTCCAGACAAAGGGCGTGTCCTGAACCAGATGTCGCGACACTGGTTCCTGACGCTTCGCCCGCTTGTCGCGACCCATTATATTACTGTGGACGATGATGTAATTGCCGCTCGGCTTGCCGAGGCGGGAGTGACGGTAACGCCGGTTCTCCGTGCTTCTCTCGCAGGCAGGGCGATGCTCGGAGTCAAGACGCAGGCGTTCCCAATCGAGTGTGTCGTGCGCGGCTATCTCGCTGGCTCGCTCTGGAAAGAGTATCTGGCGGCAGGGGGTTCGCTCGGAGCGGTCACACTGCACGGCATCGAGCTAGCCGGCGGCTTGCAGGAGTGTGACCGTCTGCCACACCCGATTTTCACACCGGCGACGAAAGCGGAGACCGGTCACGACGAGAACATCGGGCTCGAAGAGGCAGGGCAGATCGTCGGCGCAGAAACGGCGCAGCGGCTCGCGGAAATCAGTATCGCTCTTTACAATGCGGCGGCGGAGCGGGCGCGCCGCAATGGGATTTTGATCGCGGATACGAAGTTCGAATTCGGAATGCATGGCGGCGCGATCACGCTGATCGACGAAGTCTTGACTCCTGATTCGTCGCGCTTCTGGGACGAAACCATCTATGCCCCCGGTCAGAATCAACCTTCTTACGATAAGCAGTTCGTGCGCGATTGGCTGGTCGAATCAGGCTGGAACAAAGAGCCTCCCGCGCCCTATCTGCCGAACGATGTTGTCGCGCATACTGCAGAGAAGTACTGCGAAGCCTACCGTCGTATCACCGGAAAGCGATTGCCCGCAGCCTAATTCCCACGCTCGAGTGCGGCTGTAATTCGGACAACCAGAGTATCGAAATCGAGATTGTGAAGGCGAACTAGTTTCACTCGAGAGGCTTCACCTGACTGAAAAACGATGCGCGACTTTGCTATGTCGAGAGTGTCCGATAGCAACTCGATCACTGCTTTATTGGCGGCTCCATCGACGGGCGCGGCGGCAACTCTCAGATAGAGAATGCCATCCGCATACCGTGTAAGAGCATCACGTCCGCCGCGCGGCGTCAGACGCAGTTTCAGCAGCGTGTAGGTTTCCATCAGGTTGTTCTGTTGGGAATCAGTTGGCGAAAAGGGCGAAGCCCATCAGCGTGATCAGGGCGTTATTGATGCTGTGCAGCACCATGCCCGGCAGCAGCGAACCTCTGTATTCATAGAGCAGCGCGAGGCCGAGACCTATCACCCCAATCCCCAGAAATCCGCCCGGAAGCGTCGGATGCACACCTGAGAAAATCGCTGCCGAAAGCATCGCCGCACCCCCGATTCCCCATCGCTTTCTCAGTGCTGGATAGAGCAGTCCGCGAAACATAATCTCCTCGACGAAGGGCGCAGCGACCGCCGCCAGAAACAGTACCAGCGCCTTATCGATTGTCATTTGAGCCGCGAGCGTCTCGAAAGATGCCGGATTGGTCGGCGTATGATAACGGCTAAAAAGCGCGCTCGAAATCGCGCCGACAAGCAGCATCAGCGGCAGCACCATCGCATAACCCATCGCCCCCCAGCCGATGTCGGCAAATATATTGCGCGAGCGGAACCCGATGTGCGTCAGCATTCGCCGGATCGTATAGCGCTCACCGGTCAGCGGATCGAACTTCGTCCGCCATCGGAAAACAGCGAATGTGATCAGCACGATCGGGATATAGAGACCGATCTGCAGCAACAGCTCGAGACGCAGATAGTCGGTGCCGTTCAATCGGCTGATCTGGAGGTGGAGCGGGCTCAATACGAGTCGTGCAATCATTCCGATACCGGTGTGCGCTGCCATATAGACCAGGAAGGAGAGCAGCATGACATGCACAGGAAATAGTTCGGCGGCGCGTTTGAACACCGAAACGGAAACGGGGTTCTCAATGAACTCCGGCGCTGAGTGGGGAGCATACTGCCCCGCAGGGTAGGGCAGATAAGGCTGCTGGCCCGGCGGCAGGTTCTGTGGGGTCGGATAGGATGGGTAGGACTGACCGGGCGGCACCGCTCCGGGAGCGACAGGCTGCGGATAGTAAACGTTATTCGGTATGCCTGTCGGCTGCGGAACGCCGCCATTTCCTGAATAGTAGGGACTCGCAGGATACGGATTGGAAGCATAGGGGTTTGCAAGGTTAACTGCCGTGCGGGTTTGAGTTTCGCTGAGATGCTGCACTCCCCGAATGAGTGCGTAGAAGCCCAGCCCGAGCAGGCCAAGGATGCCCAGCAGAAATGCGCCGTATTCCACCCAGCGCAACTGTCGATACTGACTTACCGAGACGGTGGCGGCATCAGCGGCTGCGACACATTCTGCCGTCATGCCCGCTTTACGATAGAGCTGTGCGGCGGCGATGTTCTCGAACCAGCCGAGCCGCAGCTGAGCAAGACTATGCCGCAGTACAGCGACATCCGCTTTGGCGATCGGCTTGTCGCCATAGATCGCATTCCAAACTGTCAACTCCTGTGTGGACGTCAGCGATACTGGGTGATGTCCGAATGGATCGGTGGCGCCTCCTGTTTTTTGTGCTGCGATGCGTGCCGCAAGCAGTTTCTTCGTTTGTTCGATCGGGAAAACGTCGCTGATGTGATGAAAGGCGTCGAGCGCACCAGGTTTGCCGAACAGCGCGAGCGATATGCCGAGGCGGCGCCATTCGGCAGCGCGACGCGCTTTTCCAGTAGCGAGCTTTCGCCATTCGGCAATTGCAGCATCTCCATTTTCATGAGCCGCCGCGCGTGCTGCAAGAGCGCTCGTTCTGGAATAGGTTGCATCTTTGCGAGTGTGACTCCGGGAGGAACCGGAGGAGACAGAGATCGGCGGAACGGAAGGTTTTATCGGTACGCCGGGGAGCGTTTTTGGCAGCGCGCCTGGCGGCGTTGGTGTGAGAGCACGCGTTTTGAGCGGAACACCGATCGGGGCGGTGACCAGCTCCGGGCGATAGGCGTCCTTTGTCTCGGCAAGCGCAGTGGTAGTCTGCTCCGCCATGTCTGACAGTTGGCGCTCGTAAGGTGACTCATGGCTGAAGAAGAGCGTGCGCAGTACTAGAAACGTCATCAACGAGGCGAGAAGGCTGCTCAGAAACAAGGTACTTCGGAACAGCCGGTCGATCTGTTCGAATAAAGTCCTGGCACGTCTGACTGGACGAACGTCCGGCATTGGTTCGGTATTATCTGGTTCGGACGTCATTAGCGCTCCCTGCGAACTTCATTCGGTACGACAGCATAATCGAGCCGAGATGAGGGCGAACAGTTACATTCTCCAGACCATTCCGGCGATAACCTGTAATAGAACGATCGCGATCATCGAGGAAAAGTCGAGGTTAGCCGTGCGATAGGGCGGGAGTATCTTTCGTATCGGGTCGAGCACTGGATTCACGATCTTACGGATGTTTTGAACCAGCGGATGAAACGACGATATTTTGCCTGCCAGTGCGACATAGCTCAAAATCACATCTAAAATAAGTATCAGAATATAGATATTGATGGCTGCGGCGATATATCCGCCGAAGGTGTGAGGCATCATTTGGGTTGCTCCGTCATTTCCCTCCCGCCTGCACATTGCGGGAGCGCTGTAAAGCTAATCTGCAAAACGAGAAGCTGCTCTTCGGAAAATTGCACAGCTATTTTTGGTCTGCAATATGTCGTTTGGCGCGCGCGAGGCGAACTTTAGCGACACCATCTTCGGGGAAACTCGCCGCTTTTTCCCAGGCAGCTATCGCTTTGTCCCACTGATTGGTCTTCTCGTAGCAGTTAGCCAGACCATTCCAGGTTAGAAAAGGACACGGGTACTTCACCGCCTGTTCGTAGAGCGGCAGAGCATTGGCATATTCTCGCCTTCGGGTCGCATAGTGCATGCCGAGTTCGTCGTACATATAGTACGTTTTCGGATTGGCGGAAACGCCCTGTTTGAGAATCTCAACCGCTTCCTCGTTGCGGTCGGTGCTCCATAACAGCCAGGCGCTGTCGGCATAGGCTTCCACATTTTGGGGATCACCCTGTACGACGATGCGACTTAGATTGACAATATGGTTGTATTCGCCCTCATGAAAATGCTCGTCGGTTTGATCCCAGACCTGGCGCAGCACGTCGGCAAGGATCGCTTCAGACGCCAGTTGAGGCGAGGCGGGCCGCGCTTTGACTGTAGTTTTCGAGTTCGGCTTTGTGTGCGGCTTCGTCGTCGCAGGCGGATTTGAAATGGAAGGCGGCACGGGCTTTGTCACGCCTGATTTCGTTTCCGATCCCTGCTTTTGTTTTTGTGCCTGCGCAGTGAGTGTCATCGAGCCGAGCGCAGCCATTGTCCCGATTGTCAACATCGAAGCGACGACCCGTGCTGTTTTGGTTTTTGTTGGGATCAGTATACTGAGTATTGGCTCGGGCTTCATTCTGCTCCTCGGTCTGTTGGATCGCTCTGAAAATAAGCTAGAAATGCAGTGTTAATAGATAATACCTGTGCGACGCGCGAAATGTTTCCAGCAGTGCTGCAGCCCTTGGGTATGGCGATGCGCGACGAAACATTTCAGCCGCCGAGCATCTTGACCACATCGGCGGCAGCCTGTCGGACGGTAGCATCTTTGTGTGTCAGCAGGCGGCGTACTGCGGGCAAGGCGGCCTTGTCGCCAATAAATCCGATCGCCAGCACGGCAGCTTTCGGGATCGCCTCGTCGCTGTCGGTGAAGATTGCAATGAGGGCGGGAACGGCGGATTTGTCGCCAATTCTGCCTAGCGCTTTGGCAGACTGCTCACGTACGTCTTCATTCGAGTCTTTGAGTCCCTTGATCAGAGCGGGAACAGCGGCCCGATCTTTGATTTTGCCGAGCGACTGCGCCGCCGTAAAGCGTACCAGCACGAACGGGTCTTTTAACGCGCCGGTCAGCGGAACGATCGCAGCTTTGTCGCGCATTCCGCCAAGCGCCCCTGCTGCCGCGACGCGGATGAACTTATCGCGATCGTTCAATCCTTTCCGCAGCACAGTCAGCCCGCGTTTGTCGCCGAGCGCACCGAGGGTATAGGCTGCATAAAAGCGAACTCCGAATGGATCGACCGGATGGTTTTTGTCGGTTGGCTGCTCGACGATGTGCAGGAGAGCAGGCACAACACTGCGATCCCCGATCTGCGCGAGCGCGACCGCTGCCGCCTGCTGCACGTCACGGCTCTTGTCGTGAAGCAGAGCGACGACGGAGGTCGTGCTAACTTTGTCGCGTAGGCGACCGATCGCGATCACAGCTTTGAGACGTACTCGACCATCCGAATCGGCGAGCAACGGGCGCAGTGTATCGGCGGCGTGTGGATCGCCGATCGTGCCGAGCGATTCGGTGGCGCGGGCACGTACGCGCGCGTCAGTATCTTTCGTCGCGTGTGCCAGGGCACTGATGCTGCGAGGATCGCTGAGTATGCCGAGCAGTGTTGCTGCCCCCACCCGTCGGTTCGGATTCGTGTCCCGCAGAGCCGCGATCAGCGTTGGGGTATTCGTTTTATCGACGGTCGAAGCGAGGGCGCGCAGCGACTGCCCGCGCACCGATTCGACCTGATCTCCCATTGCTTTTATGAGGGCGGGTATCGCGCGTTTGCTTTTGTTGTGGACGAGCGACTCCGCCGCATCGGCGCGTAGCGAGACGCTGCTCGACGACAGATCGCGAATCAGGTCATCGACCTTATCGGCGCGAACGGTGAACGGCGCGGCAGCGAACAGCAAGCAAAGCAGTCCAGACTGTAGCGGTTTTTGTGGCTTGATATGCCTCACTCCCCAATTCCCTGTCCCGAAATTTCGGAGAGCCAGAGACAATGCGACCTCACGCTGCCCCTTCGTCGCCACTCGCAAACTCTTTAGAAGAAGAGTGTCAATCTCGGAAACGGGCCAGTGCCTTCTCCCTCGCTCAAGGGAAGCACGAACGAAAAGGAGAGCGAGCCGGGAGTAAGGCCAACCCGCATCAGCGCCTATTTCAGTTTTTCGTCGAGCAGCTGATTGACGTCTTTCGGGTCGAACTTCCCTGCGGAGACTTTCATCACCTGTCCGACGAGAAAACCTCGCTTGTTGACTAACCCGCGCTCGCGGATGTCGGCAACTACGCCTGCGTTTTCAGCAAACACCTGGTCGATCAGGGCGGTGAGCGCACCGGTATCGCGCACGGTTTTCAGTCCCTCACGCTCCGCGATCACCTGCGGGTCTTCGCCGCTCGAATACATCAGTTCGATCAAAGATTTGGCAATTTTGCCGCTGATCGTGCCGTCGGCGATCATGCCGACCATACCCGCGAGATGCGCAGGCGACACAGGGCTTTCGGTGATATCCTTACTTTCCGCGTTGAGCAGCCGTGTCAGGTCGCCCATCATCCAGTTTGCGGTCGCTTTCGCATCGCCTGACTGTTTGGCAGCCTCCTCGAAATAGTCGGCGAGCGCGCGAAGATCAGTAAGTTGCGCGGCGTCGGCGGCGGACAGTCCGTACTCTTGAATAAATCGATTTTTGCGTGCATCAGGCAGTTCCGGCATTTCGGCACGTACGCGGTCGATCCATTCCTGAGAAATCTGGAGCGGAACGAGGTCCGGCTCCGGAAAGTAGCGGTACTCCTGCTCGCCCTCTTTCGTGCGCTGTGTGAACGTGCTCTGCCGAGCATCGCTCCAGCCGCGCGTTTCCTGGGGAACCGTTTCGCCGCGCTCGAGAATCGCCGCCTGACGCTCCGTCTCGTAGTCTATACCTTTCTGTACGGCACGAAACGAGTTCAGGTTTTTTATTTCCGTCTTCGTGCCGAAAGTATTGGAACCGACCGGGCGTATCGAGACATTCGGTTCACAGCGCAGCGATCCCTCTTCCATTTTGCCATCGCAGACGCCGATGTAGGTCAG
>JBBQPY010000025.1:0-41363 GCA_038216735.1 Chthonomonadales bacterium | reverse complement strand
GCCGGGTACGCGGAAAATCCCCGGGTCGTGCCAGAGGTGCCAAAATCGAGAAGGCACCGCGCTACAAAGTCGTTTTCAAGGACACACAGAAGGCAGAAATGACCAAACTGATTGTCTAAACGTCAAAAGAAGGAAAGAACGAAAAATCTTCCTTCTTTCAGCCGACTTTCATCCGATGTTCATGTAGGCTCGCTATACTGGAAATGACACACGCATTCAGCAGCGAAGAAATGTAAGGGTAGATTCACGAAAGCCGACTCATCATTCTCATACCTTACGGGCAGCAAATCCAGACTTTGCAGGGGACAGGGTTCAATAGCGATCAATGCGGCATGACAGGGAAGCCAATGGTTTTTGCATCTTTAGTGCCAATCGCTATCGTCACGGTTTATTCTGCGGCGAATAGGGAAAGGTAATTGCAATTCGCTGCCCTGACGGTGGGTGTTTTGCATCACCCAAATCGTACGCGCCTGCGCTGCTGATTTCATAAGTCTGGTCGTTTGAGCGCTTGTAGATGAGTGCCTTACCAGTAAACGGGTCGACCGCCAGAGCGCCGAGCTTCAACTCTTCAATGCTGGCGGGGAAGTGACCGTGCTGTTGACTATAAGCGATTATAGACGCGTGTACGGCAAGCATCTGAAGCATCGCCCGCCCGCTCGCGAACCTGTTTCCCATTCGCGAGTAGGAGGGCGCAACGAACGAATAGATCAGTTTGGCTTCGGGTGATTCGCGCTCCGAAGGTACAGGGTATTTGCGCTCCCAGACCGGTCCTTTGATCTCGGTGAGAGTCTGATCGAAATGTTCGCTGACGAGTTCTGCAGCCCGATCGAATATAGCCGCGCCGGAATCGGGATTTTCTCGAACGAGTCGGCATACGCTTGCATAGTCGTCGCGGTCCGATACGCTGGCATTAGGGCCAGGATCCATCTTATCGAGAAACACAAGGGCATTCGCACGATATATCCGTAAACTTCGAAGTACCATATCGCGCTCGGCTGTGAGGAGTATGATCTGTGGATCGGATCGTTTAAGCTGTTTGTTGGCAATAGAAACCAGTTTCGCACAGTCCGCAGTTGAGAGTTGATTCAGGTGACGGGCGAACGAGCGAAGGAGGATACTCTCGACATAGAGTCCTACCACGCCGATCCCGGGGTCACCGACCTGCACAGCGCGTTCGAAGTTCAATCCATCATTCAGGCAGTCGATCGCCTTCGCGCTTTTACCGTCGGCGAACAACACATCCATATCCGCACACAACAGCCTTCCTATCGACTTGAATATTGGGAGTTCGGGCAGTAGCGTGGACAGTTCAGGCTGGTCTCGCGGGCTATGGATGCGTTTCCTGAGTCCTGCGCGCATCGTTGCCAGTACACGCTGAGCTATCGGGTCGGCGATGACGCGACGCTCCATGTCGAGAGGTCCGCCGAGCGGCACCTCATAAACATTCTCATACTCCTGGCAGGCTGGACTCGCGGCCAGAAGATCGGCAGCCCGTACGAAATCTTCATACCCGTTCTGGCCGGTGGAGTTGGGGAATAGTTGCGGGAAGATTGGAGAGGGTGGGCTCGCCGGGGTGGAGGCGGACCGCCGGCAATAAATCGCCGTCGAGAGGACGCTTCCAAGGACTATCAGGGCGATTAGACGAGTGGTACGCATTGCGCGACTCCTTCTCTGAACAAGTGGTTCATACCGAGTGGAATAGAAACGTCTTCTAGCGTACGAGACGGGCTGATTCACGTGGGAGTTCGATGACCGGTCGACCTTTTTATCAAGCAGGCAGTTAGCGCAAACAATACTGTACCTGGCGATAGGTAACTATTCACCCTCTCAGCCCCCTCTCCCGAACCTTCGAGAGAGGGGAGTGAATGCAGATATTCTGTCCGCACTTGCGAAACGGAAGGCAGGGTGAATAGTTACAGCGATGTCCGGATATACTGAAACAAGAAACGAAGAGCGTGAAACGTAGGAACCGGAAAAAAGAGAGGCCAGGATACTGGAAAGTGCCTCCGTTTCCCGACGAGCATTCCCGTGCGCATCCGAATTTTAGAGGAGAAGACAAAAATGAATGCATTCAAAACGACTGAAAACCATCCTTCCGTATCTGCTTCGGAAGAGTTCCACTCGAATGGTGATTTGAGAAAGGCCAGCGGTGTACGGCTCGATCGACGCAGCCTGCTTACACGCCTTACTTCCGGCTTGTTACTCTGTACGGGCGGGGCGGCTTTCGCACGAGATTTGCATGCAGGACGTGGAGCCTTTGCCGAGGAGCTCGCCCGTACACCTACTGTTGAAGAAGGTCCCTTTTATCCGGATAAGCTCCCGCTCGACACGGATAACGATCTGCTGATCATCAACGACGCGATCACGCCCGCTATCGGCGAGGTCACCCACCTCAGCGGGCGGGTTCTCGACGCGCAGGGTTCACCAATACGTGGGGCACAGGTCGAAATCTGGGAGGTCGATGGTACAGGCGTCTACTTCAAGGAACGCAGCCTGGGCAAGACGAAATACGATGCGAACTTCCAGGGCTTCGGGCGCTTCCTCACCGGCTCGAGCGGCGAATACTATTTCCGCACTGTCAAGCCGATCCGCTATCCCGGTCGTCAGGCGCCGCACATCCATTTCAAAGTCAAAGTAAAAGGGCATGAGGCGTGGACGACGCAGCTCTTCATCAAGGGCCATCCCGGCAACCTGAAGGACGGCATCTATCTCAATATCGGCGACTCCAAAACCCGCGCGATCGTCAGTGTAGATTTTGTTCCGATCAAAGCCTCCCGCATCGGCGAACTCGCCGCGCGTTTCGATATCGTCCTCGGGTACACGCCCGCATTGTAGCGGGTCAAATTGTAGCGAGTCATAGCGCCGATCACAAAGTAACTGGTTTCGAACCGCAGTAACCGCATAATGTATAGGGAGAGAGGGAGAACACGAATGAGCGAATTTGAAAAGACGCCTGTCAACTACGATTTGTACATTAGCGCACTGTTCGCGCAGGAGGACACGTCGCTACAGGCGGCTCGAGAGGATATGAAGCGCGAAGGTCTGCCGAAGATTCATGTGTCGCCGAGCGAGGGCAAGCTGCTCCACGTGCTCACCCTACTGACCGGAGCGTCGCGTATTCTGGAGATCGGGACACTCGGCGGTTACAGCACGACCTGGCTGGCGCGCGCGCTGCCATCAGACGGGAAATTGATTTCGCTGGAGATCGACCCGCACCATGCCGACGTTGCGCGCCACAACATCGAGCGGGCCGGGTTGACACAAAAAGTGGAAATCCGCGTCGGTCCCGCAAACGAATCGCTCGGTCGGATGCTGGAGGAGGGCGAGCCACTCTTCGACCTCGTTTTCATCGACGCGGACAAAGACGGCTATGTGGACTATCTGCATAAAGCGGTGCCGCTGACCCGTGAGGGCGGCTTGATACTCGGCGATAATACGCTGTCCGACGCCGTGCTGGACCCTGTGGGTGACAGCGGCACGAAACGCTACAGCGCCGCCGTCGCCGCGCATCCCGACCTCGTTTCGATCATCATTCCGGTGCTGCGAGATCAGGGACTCGATGGATTGCTGGTCTCCGTCAAACGCAGCCGTCACTAAGAGTCTTTAAAACAAGTTCCCACGCATTTGCAGGGGCGCTGCTTGCCGCGCCCGGTATTGGGCGTCTGCGCCCTCATGCTATCTTAAGGCAGTCTCACCGCGGTCGGAGTTGTGCCTGCAACTGCGAAAGGAAGCGCGGCGGGGCGATCGCGAAGGGCGCTGAGGTTTTGCCCTCACGGACGATCGTGTCGATGTCGAGCAGTTCGCCCGTCAAATAGGCGGCGGTGCAGCCCGCTTCATGTGCGATGCAGAGCGCGGCGGCGATGTCGTACGCTCCCTCGTGCATGCCGATCAGGCAGCATAGCGAGCCTCGCGCGGCATAGACAATATCCGTGGCGATACTCCCGAGGCAGCGCAGGCGGCCAGGCAGTACGGAAGTGTCTAGATACTGGATCGCTCTGCTCGTGAACCCGAGCGTGTCTTCGATATGAATCGTCTCCCGATCCTTCGCGGCGAGTCGAACGCCATTGCAGAAGGAGCCCTGCCCGTGCACGCCGGAGAACATTTCGTCGGTGCGGGGCAGATACACCGCACCCGCCTGCGCCCGTCCATTGGCAATCAGCCCGATCGAGACGCACCAGAGCGGCAGACCAAACACCATATTTGTTGTGCCATCGATCGGATCGACCGCCCACAATGGCGCGTCCGAATCCCCGTGCCGCCCGTACTCCTCGCCCAGAAAAGCATAATCAGGATAACGCTCCTCCAGTCGCGCACGCACGAACTGTTCGGTCTCACGGTCGATGTTCGTGACGTATGAGTGATCGGATTTGAACTCCGGCGCCATGCTCTCCGCCATCTGCACTGCACGCACTCCTGCCGCGCGTGCCGTCTCCATCACATAGTCAATGTCGACCTCAAAATCATTCTGTTTTGCTGTCATAGTTTGGCTGTCATTTCTTTGCTGGAGCAGATTCAGTGGGTGGGCTTGAACGTGATCTGAGTCGTTCCCATCGCCTGAACCGGATTTTTGTAGCTGACCGTGAATGGCTTTGGCGCGTGTGTGATGTGCAGTCCTTCATCAAACGGCACGGAGGCTTTCACCGAGGGAGGCAACGTACTGAGGACGACATATTCGCCCTCTGTCAGTTCGCCGATCGTATAGGCGCCGTTGCTGTCGGTGGTCGCTGCCGCGCTCACCCAGCGGAATGAGAAAGCGGGGGGATGCAGAGCGTCCGAGTTGGGGCGCGGGTACTGATAATCGATGTCCCCGATCGCACCCAGAACGATGGGCGGCAAATCTGCTGGCAGTCCGTTCATACGGATCGGCACGACCGCGACCTGGACGCCAGCCAGCGGCTTGCCATTTAGCTGCAGGACGCCGGTGATGCGCCCCGTGTTGAAAACCGGCTTTTCTGCCCGAACACGCTGCCGAAAACTCTCAGGCATTTCTGCCTTTGTATACCATTCGAGGGCTTTGTCGGGGATACCCATGCGCCGGTAGAGATCGCCCATCAGCCGTCGACTATCGCGGTCGGGATGCGCAAAATATCGTTCGTCGCCCCAGGTATCCAGCAATGTGAGGTTTTGTTTGGAGGCAGCGCAGATCGCAAGCATCGCTTTCACGGTGCGTTCACACTGGGCGCTGTGCGGGCAGTGGATCAGGTCTAGCATACAGGAGTCGATCGCGCTGGTCGTGTCGAAGTGCGTCGTGCTGACATTGAAAATATGTTTGATCGCCGCCCATGAGAGAGCAGTCCGGTAGCTGCGACGACGTAGAAAATCGTGAACAGGGCCGAGAGTTGTCGGGTTGGTTGACAGCCCATCGACAGAAAAGCCACTCTGAATCAAAGTATGCGTCTGATTGGGATAGTAGACAATCAGGTTCCGATCCGGTTCCGGAGCAGAGACAATTTTCGTTCGTTTCGCAAGTTCCCTGGCTGCGCCGGGACCATCTGGGACGCCGGTTGAGGGACGGACCGGATTGTAAGCCGCCGGAACCGTCCGCGCAATGTCGGGTGTGATATCGTATCGGGAAGCAAGTGCGTTCTGGGAATAACGGTTGCGAATGCTCATCGCTGCGACGAGTGTCAGTAGTGGGAATACTAACAGCAGGGCAGTCTGCTGCCGGTTCATCCGTGGTATGGCGATGAGTAGAAATAGTAATCCACAGCCGATCCAGACCAGTATGCCGCTGAGCAGGTAGCTTCCCGCGATCTGGTGCCAGTAATCAATATTGAACGTGCCAAGCATCTGGAAGCGCACCAGTACAGGTTCGAGCGCCCCGGGATAACCGAACCGCACCAGCAGGAATGTGCTGAGACCAAAGGCGGCGCCTCTCAGCGCCAGCCATGGAAGTGCAGCCCGCGAACGGTTCCAGCCGGTGCTGCCGAAATCGCCCGCTATGCCATTGCGATCGAAACCTACCCAGAGTGCGACGCCGAGCGCGACCATTCGCAACAGCCAGCCGTAGCTCCAATGTCCCGAAGTATCCAGCAGCAGAGTCGCCCGATTGGGATCTGTCGTGACCGCGAGCGCTTCCGTTACCGTCCAGACGAGCAGTACCGGCAATCCCAGTAGCAGCAGCAAAATCAACGCTTTCGCGAGACTGCGTCCTTCGAGAGCTGGATTGAAAATGGTATTGACTGCTGCGGCAAATCTCGATTCGGGAGCGGCGATGGTCGGATGAGTTGCGATGGGAAGAAGCGGAGCCGCCGGATCCGCGATCGTTTCGGAGACCGGCAGAAACATTTCAGTATCTCGAGAATTCTGATGGAGAACTTCCTCAGAAGAAACCGTCCCAGCCTCTAATGACTCCGATGTCAGTGGCTCCGGATGTGAAAAAATAGGAATATCGGCCGGTTCGGTTACCTCACTCGATACAGCGCTCGAATCCGAAAGCGGCTCCTGAATCGAATGGAACGTATTCGTCGGTGTCGAAGCGAGGAATGTTGGTGCTGTAATCGCTGGCGAAAGAGGGTGAATATCAGAAGTCTCTGCAGACGGCAAAACGATGTCCGAAGCGCGGCGGAGCAGTCGAAACGTCGGATTGAGGATACGCACACACGCAAGCCAGAGCGTGCCGAAAACCGCAGCCTGCACCAGCAGCAGCAAGCCGCCATTCAGTTGCCGCAGCGCATCGAGAATATCGATGTGCCCGAGGTTCCAGTCGAGGAGGCGAGGCACCGGAAGTCCGTCGGTCACTTCCTGATAAAAGACATATTCGGCAGGCTGCAGGATATGGGTCAGGGTCGCAGTTCCCACTGCGCGGAGCGCGACGAACAGACCGATTGCCACTATCAGCAGCGTAAAGAAAAACGCGATGCGTCCGACCGCGCGGGGTTCGGCGGGCTGCACAAAGGTCCGCTCGTACGGCGAGGGCGCAGCGAATGGGACTTCCGGCAGCGAATCGTGTTCGCTCTCAGTGTCCTCACCGGACGTACTGATGCCGCCGCGTTCGGTGGTCTGCCCCAGTGAGGCCTGCGCTGCCAGGACTTCCGGACGCTCCTCATCGCTCATCTTTTCTCCTGCCGCAGCGCGTAGGACGTATCGAACGGCTCAATGAATGGCTGAATCAGCGTATATGTCACAGCACGCCACGATCTTCAGCGTAGCGGCGTTCGATCGCTTCGAGCATATCGGCGTACTGCACCTGATAGTGAATCGGCACATCGATCTCGAGTTTCTGCAGCAGAGGACCGGCGATGCGCTCGCCAATGGCCGCCTGTACCACGACTTCAAGCTCCGCCCGCCGCGCTGTGAAGCGGCGAATGATACGATACTCCTCCGCCGTCAGCCGATCGAGATTGCGTACGGCAGGCATCAGTGCCCGCACGGAGGCAGGAACGACCTCTGCGCTGCGACGCTCGGAGAAGGGTGTAACGCCCGCCTCGACGATCACGAGCGTACCCGCGGCATAGTCCCCAATCCGCTTGTAGGCAGGACTGAAAAAGATGCATACCAGACCGGGCAATCCGAACAGTATGAGAGGTATCGCCAGCGGTAGAATACCGAAGTCGATCAGGCGCAGGATGTTGCGGATAATGCTGCTCAGCAGGTTGATCGGATAACCGCCCTCGCGTACGACGCGCAGCCCGAAGAGCCGTTTGCCGGGGGTTCGCCCCACCCAGAGCATCTCGAAAACGATACCATAGACGAGCGGAATAACGAACGTGATCAGCACGATTCCGACGCCTGAAACGATACTCGACGCGCTGAATCCGCCAAAACTGCCAACACCGGCCGTAAGACGAATGATCATTAGCACAAGTAGAATCATCAGAATTTGGATGAAAATATCGACCAGCGTCGCCATAAAGCGCGAGGCGATGCCCGCAACGCGGTAGGTTACCTGTATATTTTCTGGGGTCACTACGGTGATCGTACGGCTCATGTGTCTCTTTCGTTCTCGTCAAACATCTGCTTTTCTGCCCTCGCTGCCGCACTCCCGAGAAACGACGCAACTCATTCTGTCGTAAACCCCTTGCGTACTGTCCATTATATCACTTTCGCGCCCAAACACTTCTGTGTATCTAATGGAACCAGTTCAGCATTACGCTCGCAAGTGACAGGAAAATGCTGATGCCGATCACATCCTGGAAGGCGGTCTCGAATGGTCCGGCAGTCAGAGCAGGGTCGAAGCCTGCTCTTTTCGAGAGCATCGGAACGACCGTACCGACCGCGCCTGCAATATTGATCGAGGCGAACATTCCCAGGAATACGACGACAGCGAATACCAAGTGCCTGTCCCAGATACCCGCTACCACGGCGAGGACGAGGGCGCACGCGCCGCCAAGCAGTAGGGTCGTTACCACCTGCCGCTTCAGGGCGTGCTGCCAATGTGAGAGCTGTACCTGCCCGCTCGATAGTCCGCGTATGATGATCGCCGCCGACTGCAAACCCGTGTTGCCGCTTATCGCGGAAATGATCGGCATGAAGCTCGCCAGTAAAATATACTTCGTAAGCGTCCCATCGTAGTGCTTGATAACGAATCCGGCGAGCAGTTCAATGAACATCGTCGTCATGATCCATGGCAGCCGCAATTTGGCGACCTGCACGGGCGTTTTGTTCTCCAGCTCCTGCGCATCGGAACCGACCGAACGCGCGATGTCTTCGTTGTTCTCCTCCTGAATTACGTCGATGATGTCGTCTGCCGTGATGATGCCGATCAGTCGCGATTTATTGCCCGTGGCCACGACCGGCAGCACCGTCAGATCGTAACGCGAGAAGATATTGGCGACCTGCTCCTGATCGCACTCCGGCGTCACCGTGATCAGATCGGTCTGCATGATCTCACGCATTGTGGTTTGCGGTCGCGCTGAGAACAGCCGTCTCAGATCGACACTGCCCTGCAGTACCCCGTCGGTGTCGACGATAAATATATAGAAAACCGGCTCTGCACCGATATTCGCGCGGAAGAGATCGACCGCCTCTGTCTGAGTAGCTGCTTCCAGCACTGCGACAAACCCCGTCGCCATTACGCCGCCCGCCGTGTCCTTAGCAAAGGCGAGCAGAGTACGGATTCCCGCCGCAGTACGCGTATCGGTGAGCGCGAGCACCGCCTCCGTCTCTTCCTTGCTGAGGCGATTCACGACGTCGGTTGCCTCGTCATACGGCAGGTTTTCGAGGATGCTGGCGAGGCGTTCGGGGCTTGTCGCGCGTATCAAGTGGTCTTCAGTCGAGCCGTCAACCTCATCGAGCACGACGGCGGCTTCAGCGATGTCGAGATGCTGGAAGAGCGCGATGTCTTCGGATTCGGACAGAAAAAACATCGCATCGGCGAGGTCTGCCGGATGCTGCTGATCGAGCAGTTCACGCAGTTCGCCAGAACGCTCCGGTGTGAGCCGCTCCCGAATGCGGTGTGCGACTTCCTGTGCGTCGTGTCGTACCGTGAGCAGTTTGCGTCGTTTTGCGAACAGGAAGTCTGATTCAGACATTGAGGCGACATTTTCCTTCGATTTTCGACACTATCTGTTCTTAAGATCGATTGCGAAATAAGACATAACCGACATAGACAAGTTGCAACGAAAATGGGCCTCTACAATGTCCTGTGCGGCCACTCTGGAAATTCACGTGACTGAAATGTCACCAAAAAATCGGTCATTCGGTTCAAAACGACGCAGACGCTTATTTCGCAATCGGTCTTTACTATTCAGCCTTACATTGATGAACCCATTACTGCAGAAGCGATCACGTTGGACACAACAGGACAAGCGCAGTTAAGCCCTCACCCCAAGCTTCGGAGAGAGGGAGCAGGTACACCACCAACAAGACTTCGCATTGAAACAAGCAGATGCGAGGATAAATACACCTACCCACTCTCCGCTCATGAAGGTTTGAGATGTAGGTGGTGAAAGCCTGCATGAGTACGCGTAATAATTTTCGAATATCGGATATTGGGAGGCAGCGAACTAACGCTTCATATCTTCGAGAAGGAAGATTTTGCCGCGTTCGAGGTCGTCGACGCCGACAAGATCCACTCCAGCCGCTCTCAGTTCGTGCCAGGCGATCGGGCTTTCGGGAGTCTCCCAGAAGCGCAGCCGATATCCCGCCTTATGCGCTTTTAAGACATAGTCGCGCAGCAACTGCCGTTCGGAGTCCGGAAAGTCACCGATGCCGATCCATTTGAAATGGCTGAGCCAACTGTCGCTCACCAGCGGAACGAGTAGCGGCGACACAGGTTTTTCCAGATACTCCAAGCCCCCATCCGCCGCTGACAGTCGGAGCTTCTCATGTTCCATCTGCTTCAGCGGGCTGTTACCGGTAACGATTACCGTGATCGCACGGTGCGTTAGTCCGTCGGGACGGAACTCCGTGAGCAGTTCGGTATACTTTTGCAGCACGTTTCGCAGCGCCGGATAGGTCACTTCGGCGCTTGATTTGAGCTCGATCAGCAAAGTGAATTCTTTATTCCCTGGGTAGACAGTGCCTTCTTTTTTCTTAATACGGGCACGCAGGGGATCAAGATAGAGCGCTTCCAGGGTTCGCTCGGGCTTGACTTGATCCAGATCATGAGCGACCAGTAGTTTACCGTTCACGAGCCAGATGTCCGCTTCGACGCTGCAGTAGCCCCTATCGAGCGCATCGAAAAGCGGGCGCTTATGCTCATAGTCGTTGTGAGAGTGACCGTGAATCAGAGGCGTCGGCGTATCGGTTGAGGGCGGAGCAGCCATGGCAAATCCTCCTGCGAGCAGCAGCAAAGTGAGTAAGCAGAGCCATCTAAAGACCTCGCGAGTACGGATCATGTCAGCGAACGACCGCCTTTTGCCGGGTCCTGCTTCTGACCGTCCTGCGCGTCTTTTTTGTCTCCGTTGCCATCCGCGGTGCCGTTGTCGCTTTTGCTGCGACGCGCTCCCATCGGCTCGCCCGTCGCCTCGACATGTACGCTCGTCTGCCGTGCTGCAGGCAGCGCCGCGACATTGCGCCACGCCCTGCCGTCGTGCGCGAGCAGCGCGTCCGCTCCAGAAGGTCCCCACGTGCCTGCGCCATAGTTCGGGAAAGGCTGGAACGGTTTGGTCGCCGACCAGATGTCGATCAGCGGCTCGATCACGCCCCACGCCGTCTCGACCTGATCGGCACGGTTGAACAGCGTCGGATCACCCTCCATCGCGTCGAGAAGCAGGGTCTCATAGGCGGTCGCCGGCTCGACCTTGAAGGCATCGGCGTAGCTGAAGTTCATCTGTACCTGCCGAAGGTGCATTTCGGGACCTGGCACTTTCGCTCCGAACCGCAGCGAAATGCCCTCGTCGGGAGCGATACGCATCGTCAGGATGTTCGGCTCCATCTGGTCTTCGGGCGTCAGGTGAAAGAAGAGGTGTGGGACTCGCTTGAACTGAATCGCGATCTCGGTCACCTTGTTCGGCATGCGTTTGCCGGAGCGCAGATAGAACGGCACATCGGCCCATCTCCAGTTATCGATCTGCAGCTTCATCGCAACAAAAGTTTCGGTCTTGGAGTCGGGATTGACGCCCTCTTCCTGCCGATAGCCGAGCATATTGACGCCCGCGACGATGCCGGGTCCATACTGCCCGCGAACGGCGGTCTCGGCGAGATTCTCGGGATTGATCGGCACGATGCCCTTCATCACGTCCGCCTTGCGGTCACGCACACTGCTGCCGCCGTAGCGCACCGGCGGATCCATCGCAACGATCGACAGCAGCTGAAGCAGGTGATTCTGGAACATATCGCGCAGACAGCCTGCCTCTTCGTAGTACTTGCCGCGATGCTCGACTCCCAGCGTTTCCGCTGCCGTAATCTGCACATGGTCGATGTAGCGGCGGTTCCAGATCGGCTCGATGATCGAGTTGGCGAAGCGGAACGCCATGATGTTCTGGACGGTCTCTTTGCCGAGATAGTGGTCGATGCGGTAGATCTGCTCCTCGCGGAACACCTCGTGAATCTTCGAGTTGAGCTCCTGTGCAGAGGTGAGGTCGTGCCCGAATGGCTTTTCGATGATAATGCGTGTCCAGCCCTCTTTTTTGGCTGTCGCATTGCGAGTGACGAGGTTGTGTTCCCCGAGCCGTGCCACAATATCGGCATAAAAACTCGGCGGCGTAGCGAGATAGAAGAGGCGATTATCGGGCGCATCGTTGGCGCGTTCAACCTCTTCGAGCGTCGACCGAAGCGTCTCGTAGCCTTCGGGACTGAGAAAATCGGCGGTGATGTAGCGGATATTCGCGGCGAATTTGTTCCAGATGCGGGCGTCGTACGGGTTGGCTTCACTGCTCTTTTTGACTGACTGTTCCATGTTATCGCGGAACGTTTTGTCATCCATCGGCGTGACGGCGAACCCGATCACCGAAAAGCCGTGAGGCAAAAGGTCATCGCAGGCGAGATTATAGAGTGCGGGTATCAGTTTGCGTCCGGTAAGGTCACCCGAGGCGCCGAAAATAATGAACGTGTTGGTCTCCTCCGGTCGCTGAAGGAGTGAGTTGGAAGAGGTAGGAAAAGCCATACTCGCCGGAATATTCGCGGCGGCGTTCGTATTTTGCGTATCCATATATTTACTGGTAAATCCTTTCGCCCTGCACCTGATTTCTGTTATGAAAGCCTATTCGCCACCTGCACGAACGGTTCCTGTTTCATTTTGAATGCGTTCTACTTCCAACCTGCTTATATCGACGGCGCTTCGGGCTAGGGACGAGCCCGCGGACGCACCCTGGACAAATCTCTCCATGAAAAAAGTCTGCCTCAGTTCACCTGAAGCAGACTGACGAAGAAGCGTCACCTGGGTACGACTTCAGATCATCCGCGTCGGGGGCGTTCCGCGGAAGGGGTCTCGTTTGGTGACGGGAGGGAGTTTGATTGTTCTGCCGGAACGCGCCGACTCGTAGATCGCCGCCATCAGCCGGTGATCCTGCAGCCCCTCTTCGCCGGGAGTATAGGGCGTTTTATTCTCCTGGACACACTCCGCCAAATGATCCATTTCGAGCGCAAATTGGTTCTTCTCCGCCATCCGCCGCTCCTCGACCGTCTCCATCATATCGTTCTCACGCGACTTGTGTCCGAGCATCTGCCGCAGACCACTATAGGAAAAAGCCGGGTCCATCTGTCCCCACGCCTGTTCGCCCATCACTCGATAGCGGCGCACCTCATGGAAACCGTAGCTCGTGGAGCAGTTCGCCGTGATGCCGCTCGGAAAGCGCATCGTCCAGTTAACGGTCTCTTCGACCTCACGAAAACGCGGATCGTTGGGCGTTGTATATTCATGCGCGACGATTTCGACCGGCTCCTCGCCCGTCAGAAAGCGTGCCGTGTTCAGGCAGTAGAGCCCGACGTCCGGCAGTGAACCTCCGCCAGCCAGCGCTTTCTTCAGCCGCCACTGATTCAGGTCACCGCCCTGATTCTGCCCGTTGATCATTTCGATCACCTTCACCTTGCCGAACTCGCTGCCCCGAAGCATCTGCTGCATCGTATAGTTGTACGGCTCATACTGGATACGGTAGGCGATCATGAGCCGGCGATCCGCTTTGTGGCAGGCGTCGATCATCTGCTGGCACTCTCGGACAGAGGTCGCCATCGGCTTCTCGCAGAGGATATGCTTGCCCGCCTGTGCGCCGCGTATTGTGTATTCAGCGTGCATACTGTTTGGCAGCACGATATAGATCACGTCCACGTCGGGATTATCGCGCAGGCTATCGTAGTTTTTGTAATCATAAATGTTCTTTGCCGCGATGCCGTATTGGCGCGCTACCGTTTCGGCTTTCGCCCGATCTCCGCTTACCAGAGCGGTCGGGCGACATCCTTTGGAGTGTGCAAATGCTGGCAGTATCTCCTCGAGCGACAGGTGTCCCAGACCGACGATCGCAAAGCGTACGCGGCTGTCGGGCGGCAGCGGAGAGGGCGGCTTGCCGTGACTGGTTTCGGTCGGTGCATTGATCTCAGGGAGCGCAATCGGCGTTGCAGCGCCTGCGGGCACGGCAGGCGGATTCTGGGCGGCGAGAGCGTGGGTCGGCAGACCGTTTATTATTCCTGCTGCGGCGATGCCCTGTCCTGCAGTTGCCAGAAAACGACGCCGCGTCAGTGGCTCCGTCTCCAACGAGTCAGGCTCGATCAATTTATTATCAAATGCTTCATCAAAGGGTGCAAACATCCTGGTCTCCTTTAGCCACCGTCAACTTTCGTACGGAGGCTCTCTGTGCAGCGAGGCACAGACGCATTGAACTATTGGAAATCAGGAGTACTGTCGATGTTCCCGCTTTTTATTTTGGTAAATCCTGGTCACGAAGAATGCTATCATTTACGTATTTGGAGCGCATAGATGGTGTGTATGCTGACGGTGGATTGTAGGTTTGTTGGTAAGTATTCTCCCTCACCTCCGATCCCTTTCCCGAAGCATCGGGAAGAGGGAGAGTGAATGCAGACATTCTAGCTGTAAGCGCGATACGGAAGGCTGGGAGAGTTGTCACGTTTGTTGAAGAAAGGGCACAGCAGGTTGCGCGTGTATTGGCTCTCGGCTCATATTTCCATGGTTTGCAGGACTCCGGGAGCGCGTTGAAGAACTTCTTGCTTCAAACCAATGCCTTCTGAATTCGGCGAGTTACCGGCCGTTCACACCCTACTGTTACGCTGAAACGGAAACTGGAGAGTCGAATGACACAGTCGAATGGGCGCTGTATGGACTGCGCCGCCCCGCCGCAGAGCGTAGGAGATACACTATGTGCTGCCTGCCCGCGCCGCGTGTCACCTAATCCGGTGAGCACCTCCGCGTATTCCCTCAATATGCCGACTGCCGCCCCGCCGAAATACGCGCCGCCGTCCGTGCCCTATCAGGAAGAGGAAGCAGTACGGCGCGCCCAGATGCAGATCGCGATGCAGAGCCTTCAGCCCACACCGCTTGTTTCCCAGAACCGGTATTCGCCGGGACGCGATATTCTCTCAGGCTATTTCGGGCGACGCCTGCTTTTTGCAGGTGCGGGCGCGATCGCAGTCTGCATCGCCGCGCTCACCGGTCACTTCAGACCGACACGGCTGAGTAACGTGCCAGCCGCTTCCGCCTCTCGCCCTGATCAGGGCTCTCCGACCTACACACCGTCTTCCTCTCCGCAAATCCAATCCAATAATGCCAGTCCGCCAACCGGATCAGCGATGCTGTCCAATGCGGAGATTCGGTCTCAAGAGGCAGCGAGCCAGGAGGCGGCGAATGCGCTCGAGCAGGTACGTGCCGCGTGGGAAGATGCGCGAATGAGAGCGCAGACGGCAGACCTCTATGTGGTGAACCGGCAATATGACCTCGTCGCGAGCGCTATACTGGTTTTGCAGCGTGACAGGGAGACGATCTATACGATCGGCATGTCCAACATTCTGTCGCCCTGGAATTCGCAGGAGTGTACGCACATGACGCGCCAGATCGATCGTTTGATCGGCAGGCTCACGCCTTTTGCGCCGCGCCAGGAACAACAGCCGCTGCCCGATTCGCGCTCGATCCCCGACAATCAGACTTCGCCAGCACCCGATCCGACCGGGCAGCCCGCGCCTGCAAACGATTCTAACGTTCCCTCAAACCCCCCTTCCCCGGCTCCCGGCAACTCGCCCCAGGATAGTCCGGCGAACGGTGATCGTTCGCAGCCCCACACTGGCGGTATCCTACAGCAGCCGGAGGGTGATGCGCAATCTCCCTCCCCCAATGTGCCCGGAGGAGCGAACGCTCAATCAGGCAATCCACCCGCGTAGCCGAACCGCACGGCGAGTACCAAAAAATTCACGATGCGCGTAAGCATCGGACATTCTTGTCCGCTGTAGTCAGCAAGAACAAGCTTGATGATCGGCTTTCAGCAAGGTTGTTTACTGGAAACTCAGACGTTTCAGGGCTAATTATTCACTACAATTTGTTGAATGAAGCATTGACAAATATGGTATATTATGGTAAATTTGGTTCACACTGGATCAATGATGATAGCTGAAGCATCGGCGCTGCATGCTCGGGTAATTTATTACCATTTACTGGCTTATCGAACCATAAGCACAAAAGGAGATGCCATGAGAAAACCGTATGGATTTACACTGATCGAATTGCTCGTCGTCATCGCAATCATCGCGATCCTTGCCGCAATCCTCTTCCCCGTATTCGCACAGGCGCGTGAAAAAGCGCGCCAAACTTCCTGCCTTTCCAACACAAAGCAGCTCGGTCTCGCACTCAACATGTATGTTCAGGACTATGACGAGCATGTCGTTCTGAATAACGACAACAACTGGTTTGAGAAACCAGTTGGCAGTGGATTTTATTATATCAACACATGGATGTCCCTGATTCAGCCCTATATCAAGAATGCTGGCGTCTACGTCTGCCCCAGCGCCAGCGCTTCCACCGGGCTTTACGCAGCCTACGACTATTCCGATAGCAGCCCGTGGAAAACCGGTCCCATGACCGGCTCGCTCGCCGCGGCATTCACACTGAACAACTACTATAACTACGACAGCACCTACGGCGGTATCTTCCAGGATAGCCCGATTTCGCTTGCGGCAGTCGATGCGTCTTCGGGTCTTGTCTTCTGCTCGGACGGTGGACAGAGCACACGCACTGCGTGGGACCCTGAGCAGATCGTGACGCAGGGTGCCGGTATCGCGATCGATACGACAGGCAGCGTGCCATACGCTTACGCAATCGGCACGTACAGCCAGGGCGCACTGTTCGGGAGGCATATGCAGGGTCTCAACAACGTGTTCTTCGACGGACACTCCAAGGCTCTTCGTCTGAACGAACTGACTCGCTCTAAATATGATGCCGCTGTCGGCGCCTGTATCTACCAGTACTTCTCCAAGAAAGATGTTTCCGGTTATCCGGATTGCGCTGCAGGACAGAAGCCGCTCGAATAGGACTTGAAGGATAGACTCGAGTCGAAGCAACTGTAGGAAGTTCAACAAGGGGTGCAGGCTTCATCTCCTGTACCCCTTGCTCAACCCTGTGCAAATCGTGATGGACGCAGCGAATTCAAGGAGACACAAATATGAGAATTATGAGTAGGGCGCTCGTGGCTAGGATCACAACAAAGCGTTTTACCAGAGTGCTGACAAGAATGACGCTGATCGGCGTCGCCTGTATGATTGGAACCGTTACCATCGGTTGCGGCAGTCACAATGATTCTGGACCAGACGTGATGACGAAGAAATTTCCCGGATCGGGTGCGGCAAACGGCGGAACAACCCCCGCCCCCGCCACCAAGTAAAATTGATCGAAACTACAGAGGCTTCCACTTTGCGTGGAAGCCTCTGTTTTGTTTCAGCTCTGCCGTAAGGCCTGTCGTTTACTCCTCACCGGACGAACATACATTTCTACTGTACATCTGTGACTTTGTTTCCTCGTACTATGAGACCGCCGCTGAGGTGAGGAGAATCGGTGGTGATGGTGCGGAGGAGTTTGAGCGCACCCGACCTGCTCACTCGATAGACGTCTACTAACGACCCCGAGACTTCGCTTCCTTCGCTTCCTTCGGTAACGACACAGGCGAAACGCTCGCTCGAATCGAAGCGCAAGGGCGACGGGTCATTACGCCCGTAAACTTCCGCTGCCGAGAGCGGAAACTCGACTGATTCGGTACTGACAGATCGCTCCATGAGAACACGACACATACGCGAAACGCCCGTTCGGATGCAGACTGACGCTCATCGGATGGCTGTGCGCTGCCGACTTGAAAGGTTCGAGAGGACGGAGCCGCCGCTCTTTTCCCGAGCTTTTGCTCCCTCGACCGATCCGGTACTGCCTGACATAGAACATGTCATCGGCGGAGTAGACAAACCTGCCATCAGGGGATACGACGATTGAACGGTCGTTTTCGTCTTTGACCGGCGAGGTGCGTGAACCGAGCCGCAGGCGTGCGAGCTTTTGCGCGGATGTGGGCTCGATGATTTCTGCCGCACGCTGGGGGAAGTAGCGGAAGTGCAGCACATGATTTCTAACATGGAAGTGATGAATCGGCGCGGATTTGCTGGCTCCAGCCACTCGCGTAATCGCGAACATCGCCAGCAGAAGACAAAAATAGCTGACGTTCCTCCCGACCATAAAGCAAGTCCATCCTGTGTTGTGTTGGTAAGGTATCTGACTGATCACTTTTTTTGTCCAAGTGAGATGGTCTTCGGGTCCGGTCAGGAAGCAGGTTTGAGATAAGTGATCGCATTTGTCCAGTCGAGCGTGTAGGACTGATCCCACAGGCAGAGGAGTGCTCGTACCTTACCGCCGACATCCTCCTGTGCAATGCTGTTATCGTCTACGAAGACAACCCCGGCGTGATCGCGGCACTCCGTTGCCCATTGGGTGAGTATGGGCGGAATGGTGCGCTGGTCGTAGGTCACGAGCGTAAGCCCGTCCTGTAGAGCCGCCGCTAAAATAACGTCGTTTTCCTCTTCCAACAGCGCTCCGTCGCGCCACTCTTGCAGGCTGTAAATAATGATCTCCGGTCGCTTTGCTTTGATCTGTTCTGCTACACTAGGCGATATATGCGCGTCCGTCAGCAGCGAAAGCATCAAACGACCTGCTCTTCGTCCTGATGCTTTTCGTCTGTATTGGCAAAGGTAACTACCCGCAGATGCGGAAACATCCGTTTTAGTCGCTCCTCGCCGACGTCGTTATCGGCAAGAGCCTGGTCTATCTCCTCATGATAGGCACTATAGTAGTTGAAGGCTGCTTTCACGCTGTCGAGGGGAACACGCAAATAGTCTGCGGTGCGCTCGTCGTTCATCTCGAAGCCTCTGGCAACCATGATAAATTCCCATATCGCCATACCTGACCTCTTGATAAAGGGTTGACGACCGATAGACGTGTTGCGGAACTCGATCCCGGAAAATTCATTTTCGCGTAATGCCTCGTCGAGCAGTATAACGCTGGCGCGTGTGCGGGTCGTGCCATTACCAAGCATCCGAGCGAAGCGGTCGAGACGGCTCACGAGTTCATCAGGCAGCCGCAAACTCACCGTTTGAGACATAATAGGTTCCTCGCTTTCATTTTGTAATGTGTTTGCATTGTACACGATAATAGCGTTTACGACAAACCATCGTCTGCTTTCGCACTTTGACCGTGTGAACTTCGCTGTCAATCTGCTTTCGTTTCATACCGCGCCGTCTCTGACGAGCAATAGCCCGGTCTCTGCCGAACGGCTCGAGAACAGGGCTATTTGACGACAGGCTGTTTCTGATGTAAGCCGTATGTCTACAGGCTGCGCATCACGAGGCTGAGACTCTTGCCTTCCAGTTTGGTTGTGTCGGGGAACTCGAAACGGTTGCCATCGGCATCGGTGACGATCACGCGCGTCGGCGAAAGCTCCTGCAGGTTGTCGCGCAGGTTGCGTACGACGATTTCCTTCTCGCCCCGATCGGTCTCGACCGTCCAGTAGACAGTTCCGAACTCCTCGCGGACGTTGATTACCCGCTCGATCACCGGCACAAAATATCTTTTCTCGAGCTCCTCTTCGATGACCTGGCGCGATTCATGATCGAGTTCGTCGGGATCGTGCAGCATTCCGATATCCTTGCCGCCGCCATCCAGAAAGCCCAGATAATGATCCGGATCCGAGAGCGGGAAGGCACGCGCCACTGCAATCTTGCTCCACGAGCGGTCGTCTTCCAGCGTCATGCGCGTGACGCCAGCCACTCGATAGACACGTATTCGCTTCGGATCGAGGACGCGCAGCTCAAAAGAGGCAGGGTTGGTCACATCCTCGTCAGCGGTTGTAAGATTAGCGGATCCTGTGCCGGTTATGGAAATGTCGTTCACTTCGTCTGTCATTGTTCGACCTTTTCGTTAATTCGATCTGCAGGGGATCATTCTTCGACGCGTATCCAATTGGATACCTCGACTACGACGGGCAGTTTAGAAATGATCGCGAGCGCCTGCTGAATGTTGCGCCCCGGCGCCTCGTGCATCAGCCATACGATGTTCGTCTGCTTGCCGAGGATCGTTTTCTGGATCATTGCCTCGATATTGATGCTGAAATCGCCGAACACGCCCGCGATCGCCGCAAGCACCCTCGGGCGATCCTGCACCACCATCCGAATATAGTGGCGTGTCTCGACCTCGTCGATCGACTGTATGGTTTTCGCCTCGAAACAGGTACAGGAAACGCGTCCCGTCGAGCCGAAGCGCAAGTTACGGCAGACGTCGATAATGTCGCCGACGACTGCACTGCCCGTCGGACCGCTGCCCGCGCCCCTGCCGTAAAACATTACGTCCCCAACGGAATCGCCCTTGATCAGGACGGCGTTGTAGACGTCATTGGTCGCGGCGAGCGGATGGGTTTTAGGAAGCAGCACAGGGTGGACACGTACCTGCATCCGATCGCTGCCGACGCGTTTTGCGATGCCGACCAGCTTGATGATGTAGCCTAATTCGTCCGCATACTGGATATCTTCGGCGGCGATGCGCGTGATGCCCTCGACATATACTTCCCCGACATCCACGCGGCTGGTGAAAGCGATCGAGGCGAGAATCGCGATTTTGTACTGTGCGTCGAAGCCTCCGATATCGCTCGTCGGGTCGGCTTCCGCATAGCCATGTGCCTGTGCCTCCGCGAGTACATCGGCGAAATCGGCGTGTTCACGGGTCATTTTCGTCAGGATATAGTTCGTGGTGCCGTTGATGATACCCAGCACCTCCGTCACCTTATTGCCCGCCAGCCCGTTTTTCATCGGCTGAATGATCGGTATCCCGCCCGCAACACTGCCTTCGAACTGGAAATCAAGGCGTCTGCGCGCCGCCTCCTCCATCAAAACATGTCCCTGACGAGCGATCATTTCTTTGTTGGCGGTCACGACCTGCTTGCCGTTTTTGAGGGCGCGAAGCACGTAAGAGTGTGCGGGGTCTATGCCGCCGATTAGTTCGCAGACGATGTCGATGTCGGGGTCGTCGAGGATGTCGGAAGGGTTGATCGTGAGGAGTGCGCGGTCGACCACGACAGCGCGGGGCTTGTCGATATTGCGGACGGCGATGCGTTTGATGACGAACGGCAGTCCGATCTTCTGCTCGATTTCGGCACGGTTGCTTTCGAGCAGCGCCACGGTGCCGGAGCCGACCACGCCTAGCCCGAGTATACCGATTTCGATCTGTTTCTTATTCCAGATTTTGTTTTCGCCCTTCGCTGCGGAACCTTGCATACTGCTCCTAACTGCGCTTGATCATCCAGGTTCATCACGCAAAAGTCGTTCAGGCGTCCTTACGGAGTATGAACAGCGGCGCCTGCGCCTGCACCAACTGCCCGTCCTGCGCGGGGATCGCAACGATCACGCCAGATTGTTCGGCTTTGAATTCGGAGAATACTTTCATCGCTTCGATGATTCCAACGGTCTGTCCAACGCTGATATGGTCGCCAATATGGACGAGCGGAGGTGCGCCGGGCTTTTCGGCACGATAGAAAATGCCCATCATTGGCGATTCGAGAATGACCTGGTCTTTGGCGGGCGCAACGGGTGGGGGCGGCGTGATCGCTCTGGCGCGAATGGCAGTGGGCGGAGGCGCCGTTGCAGTTGTAGATACTGGCGCAGCAGCGAACTCGCGTTGGGGCTTGTCGGGACGTGGTCCGCGAATCCGCAGATAACGACCGTCTTCCTCATGGATCAGTTCGGAAAGCTCGCCTGTCTCGACTAGGGAGATCAGCCGCGCTATTTCCTCCAGTTCGAAACCGAGTATCGCCATGCGGCGTGATATCCTAATCCTGGCATGAGTAAAGGGTTGATCTACTCCGTACCAGTTCTTCCTGAAAGGGTGTAATTGATGCAAATCGTGCGATAAGTAGCTAGTGGCATAAGCACGCTGTCGACAGCAAAACAAGTAGAAACAGACGGTTATAGGCACGCCAAAACCGGCTCGACACGAACCGCAGTATACCTATGTCGCTGCGCCAGTGTCAAGCCGGAATCAAGTTCTAAGAGTGAAGCGAAGCATCGCCTGGAGCCAGCAGCTACTTACGAAATGACATTCGACGATAAAAATCGCCCGTAGATCACTGACTGGCTTGTGCTGCAGGTAGGAAGCTACCTAATTTTGTCGGCGTACGGAGGGCGTAATGATTCACCATCCTATCAGCCCTCATGTCGGCCAACGGGCAAAAACTAACGGGGATGTATTCTCTCCCATCCCGAGAGGAATAGGACGCAGCAAGCAGCGCCCCTGCAAATGCTCAAAAGATATTTCTTTTACTCTCTCTTAGATCGTCTATATTACAGCCGCTCTGCAGACCGGCAGGTGGACGAGCGTTCTACTCAGCCGATCGCCAGATGACCTCCGTCAACGCGTATCGTGCTCCCGGTGATATATTCGCTTTCGTCCAGAGCCAGAAATACTGCGGCATTGGCGATGTCTTTCGGCTGTCCCAATCGACCCCGCGGATTCTTTTTGCCGAACTCTTCTCGATGCTCCGGTACGTCCCAGTGGAATGCGCCCATTTCGGTATAGATAACGCCCGGCGCGATCGCATTCACGGTAATGTCGTGCCTGCCGAGCGCTCCCGCCATCGTCGCCATCAGCATCCGTTCGCCGGACTTGGCGGCGGCATAATCGACCTGATTGCTGGCCGCCTGAATCGTGGAGAGCGAGGTGATATAGATTATACGTCCGCCCCGCAGCCCTTCCCCAGCTGCCACATTCCGTGCATTCCTTGCGATCATCGCCCGCGCCGCCGCCTGCCCGAGATTGAAGCCGCCGGTCAAAATCACATCGATCGTCCGTTGCCAGGTCTTGTTGTCCAGTTCGAGAAACTCGACGAACGGACAGATACCCGCGTTGCTTACCACAATATCCAGCCCATCGAATTCGGCAATGGTCTGTGCGATAACGACGTCGACATTCTCACGATCGGTCACATCACAGTGCAGAGCGCGAGCGGTCCTGCCCGTCTCGACAGTGATTCGCGCCGCGCTCTCCTCTGCCAGAGGCTGATTGATGTCTGCGATGACAATTGTCGCCCCCTCTTCGGCAAAGCGCCTTGCGATGCCATAACCGATGCCGCGTGCTGCTCCGGAAATCAGGGCGACTTTATTTTTTAGCGGTTGACTGTCCATTCAGTTTCTATAGGTTTCTTTCAGTTGGCTTCTTCCAGCAACCATCGCCGTTGTGGCAAAAGTCGAAACAATGTGCCTCCGACTTTATGACTTCAACTTTCCTCGCGAAGATCAAAGTCGAGACTACATGTTTTTCTCCCCTCCTTTGCTTTTGTTTGAGGAGGGGTTTGGGAATATGTGGCCGCCTGAGTGAGGAAGTGGGCGGACTGTGGTGTACTATCTTTTTAGATATGCATGCGAGTCAGGACGCCCTCGAAGGAGGTATCGACATTGTCGTCGCCACACACGTATCGCCAGAGTTTCGAGCGCTCCACGTTCTCGGCGCGTCCCATCTCGCCCTGCCAGTCGTGCTTGAACGCGCCCACGATGCGTCGGACTTCAGGGTCGTCATACCCTTCTGTATTGAACAGCCCGCGTTGCTCCTCCCCTGTGCGAAGCCGAAGCTTGAACATATAGCGCGTTTTGTCGGTATAGTTCGGCTGTGCACAGTGCCAGAGCGCCTGATGCAGGAACGCGATCGTACCGGCTTTGCCGATTAACTGACGCTGCCCGACGATGTTTTTGTAGCGAGCGATACTGGAATTGCTGGTGCGACGCATGTGCGATCCCGGCAGAATCAACGTGGGTCCCATCTCCTGGGGGGCGTCATGCGAGAAGTACATCGCCTGAATGTCGAACGCCAACGGGCGGGCGTCGATGATTGAATCGGCATGCCACACCTGTGCCTTGTGGTTCTGCGGACCAACGATGTGAAGCGCCGAGTGATCATAAAATGGGCTTGTGCCGACGAGGCTCTGAATTATGCCGCGCACCGGAAGCCAGTCGAAGACCGCACGAGTCGCTTCCGACTGCTGCCAGTTTCCCTTACCGGCGGTCTGATCGGCGTAGACCGCCTCATTCATCTCCTGCGGCACAAAGCCGTCGAACATGAGATAGCCATCCTGCACGAACTGCGCCATCTGCTTCGCGGTCAGAAGATGCTCTTTGCCGACGCTCTGTGACGCGGACGTATCGGCTGCATTGGTTGTTTCGGTCGTTTTATTGAGAACTGCACTAGCCATCGATCTCCACCTTTCTCTCGAGCACGTACTCATAGGGCAGATGACCCACTTCATGCTCCTGCCCGCGCACATAGTAAGGAAGCTGCGCCATCTGCAGCACGAACCAGCCGTCCCGCATTGCCGCCAGCACGGAGCGGTAGGGAGGCTTTTCCTGATCGCCTGACTGCATCTGCCGCGTCTCCGCCGGAGACGCGGCATCGTACAGAGCCCAGGCAACGGTGTTTGTATCCAGTTCCGGTTCGCTCAGATGCAGAATCAGTATCTGCTGTCGTAATTGAGACATATTTTTTGTCTGCTCCGAAGTATATTTTTATTTTCGACGACTCGGGCGCGATACGAGCGCTGCACTGCGTTTTGCAGACACAGAAGGAGGGGCTGCAGCCGAGGAGGTACGTTTCTGATAGACTCGAATGTAATCGATGTCCATCGAAGCTGGAAAAACTGTCGTCGCGTCCGGTAAGCCGGGCCAGTCGCCGCCGACAGCAAGGTTCGCGATGACATACATTGGTTCCTGCGGGATATGTCGGTCTGTGCGATATCTTTCTTTACTATCCACATACCATACTAATTCCGTCGGTGTCCATTCGACCGCGAACGTGTGAAAATCGGAGGAGAAATCGGGGCCGGCGTACGAATCGCCTTTGCCATCGTGGACGCCATCTACAGGTTTCCAGTGATTCGTCAGATAGACCTTGGTCGGCTCATGTCCCAGGATTTCCAGAATATCGATTTCGGGGGGCCAGGCTTTCGTTTCGGGCAGCAGCCAGAAAGCCGGCCACATTCCCTTGCCCTTCGAGAACTTCATCCGTATCTCGAACCACCCGTACCGCTGTGCGAACTTACCATAGGAGGCGATCATACCCGATGTGTAGGGCATTCCGCCCATCGTGCGTTTCTGTGCCTGAAGCTTCAAAACGCCATCGGAGACGGTATAACCATCGGTCGCGTAGTACTGCTGTTCGCCGTTGCTGTGGGTACGAGCGTTATCGGGATAGGAGTCGATCCATTTCGCGGTATCGAGTTTGCTGCCGTTGAACTCATCCGACCAGGCAAGCGCATAGCCTTTCTTGAGCGGGTCGACGATGGGCAGATTGTCGTTCGGCTTCTGTACGCTCGCGAAGTGCTGCACGCCGCTCTCGACCTGAAAACCGAGAGCACGCGCTGTCTGCGCATCGATTGCGCGCTTCCCGTCTTTCTCCTGTGCCAGACCAAAATCGCCATCATAGTCCCAGACCGCCCAGCCGATGCCATATTTATCGAGCAGGGAGCGTGTCAGGGATAGCCAGGTCAGTCGATCGGGAGTGGGCGCGACCAGGCGCCGAACGCCGAACTCATTGCAGGTGAGGTGAACTTTGTGCGCTGCAGCCCAGTCGGCTGTGCGCTTGATGAGCCCTTCGACTTTCGCGGCGTCCCAGTGGTTCGCACCGTAAAACTCGACTTCACTTCTGCCATCCACGTCGATTTTCGGCAGAATGGGAGCGACCGCCGCCGGACTCGAGGGGAAGGGAACGTCGTGAAAGTGGCGCAGTTTCTCCCAGCCCGCCGTCTCGCCCTGCCGGGTAAAAGCGAGCGGCTCATAGAAATGGAAGTTGTAGACGACGTTCGGATCGGACACCGGCACGATCTTTTCGAGTGCGCCGACCTGCGTCCATTCCTGCTCGACGACGCGCAGGTTGGCATCCGCGATCAGTGTGTGATGCGGCGCGCCCTTTCGCATCGCTGTCAGCAAATCCGCCTGAATCGGGTTCCATTTTTCGGCAGTTTCGACTGCGGATTCGTTGGCAGTTTCGAGAAATACGTAATCGGGATCGGTCGCGCTCAGGTGAACTGCGAGCGTCTGCCAGAAGGTCGCGACCTTTGTGGCAAACGCTGGACTCGTCCAGAGTCGCGCCGGAACATCGAACACCGCGACCACGATCCCGAGTTTCTCTTTTGCAGCCATCGCAATGACCTGGTCAAGGCGTTTGAGGTTCGCGGCGTCCAGGTGATCGGGATTGGTTTCGTCGAACAGCAGATCGGCGCTGACAGGGAGCCTCAGGTGGCGCACCCCGATCGAGCGCAGCAGCTTCATGTCTTCCGCCCCGTAGGTCGATTTATAGCCGCCTCGAAACCAGACCGAAAGGTTGACGCCGCGCGATAGTCGTGCGAGCCGCTCTGCTGGAACTGCCTCCGCTCGCACAGACCGCTGACCGCTCAGCAGCATCCCCAGTGCCAAAAGAGCGAGGGCAATTCCTGGCAGCCGATGCTTCCCGTAAAGTTTATTTATATTGGTATTGGACGTCATGGTGTTATTCCTTTGATTTCACTGTACAGCGGGAGTTGGCTCTTCCTCTCCCCTCCTTTGCGGTCTCTTTCTCTGCATTTTTTTTTAAGGAGGGGCTGGACAAGGTGAATGGTCACGCCCTATGTTTTGGAGGACCTACGCAAGGGCGCCGCTATTTCATCACGGTTCCGATACGCGACTGCAAGCCCGCCGATCACTACGAAACCGATAAAAATGCCGCTTATTAAGCGCACTGCCGGTGGCGCATTGAGTGGGAAGAGCGCCGTAATGTCTTTGTCGTCGAAAAAAAGCCTTACTAACCAGTAGCCGAACAGACAGTTGACTATGACAAAATGCCCATAGGATTGTGACGGAAAAGTGAGTTTGCGCTGCGAGGCGAACTGCTGCAGATTGGGCGAAAGCGAGGCTAGCCGGCGCTGGACAAGCCATGGGAACAGGCTGCCCGGAGACCGATTTAACAGCAGTAGTGCGCCCATATAGGCAGGCAGAGTGAAGAGCGTCGCCTCGATCGCATTGAGACCGATCGCGCTCAGCGCGAGCCATAATGTGACTGTCAGCAGAACCAGAACGAGTGCGAGCAGGTTGCGACCGACCGAGGTTCTTTCTCCGAACAACAAAAAACAATCCAGTTGGTTAACGAGATTCGTCCGCGGCTTCTCCTGTGCAGGCGCGAGTTTTGCCGCGTTGTACATACATTCGACGGCTTTGCGTCGCTTTCCACGTGCTGCAAGCGCTAGCGCGAGGTTATTCATTGCCGCATACGAAGTAGGGCATACCTGAAGCGCACTGCGGCAGTACTGTTCGGTGAGCGCCCATTTTCGCTGGCGGAGCGTGAGCAGGCTCAGCGTGATGAAAGCGTCCTCGTGTCCTGGCGCAAGCTGCTTGAGTTTCACTGCAGAGCGCTCAGCGGCTTTCAGGTCTTTATTCGCCATCTCCGCTTGAGTCAGCACCATCCATGTCATGTACTGCTCGGGCGACAGAGCGACCGCTTCACGAGCTGGCGGCAGCGCCTCAGCTGTCCGACCAAGTTTTTGCAGGGCGAGGCTGCGCAGACGGAACGCCCATTCCGAATGGGGATCGCTCTCGATAGCTAAATTGGCGTATCGCAGACTCTCTGTAAAATCATCGAGGTGATAAAAGGCGAGCGATAACTGACATAGGGTGCGGTTATCATCAGGCGCGATACGCAACGCCTGCATCAGCACTGTGACAGCCTCGCGATCCCGGTCGATTTCGACCAGCATTCGCGCCCTCTCTTTCAATGATCTGAGTTCCTGGATATCGTTCATTTAGGGTATCTGGTCGGGCTTAAAGAGCTGGCAGAGTGCCCGGATCGTCTTGACTGCGGCATCAGTAGGCGGATGTGAGCGGCTCGCCGATCGTTTCGAGCGTCTCACCCGTTTCATCGATCCGACGAAAGAAGCAGGAGCGGTATCCTTCGTGACATGCTGCGCCGACCTGCTCGACCCTGATCAGCAGACAGTCCTGATCGCAGTCTACAAACAGGTCGCAAACATACTGCACGTTGCCGGAGGTGGCGCCTTTGACCCAGTACTCCTGTCGGGAGCGGCTCCAGAAAGTGACGCGCTTCGTCGCGATGGTGCGCTCGACCGCTTCGCGATTCATATAACCGACCATCAGCACGGCGTTGTTCAGAACGTCCTGCACCACGGCCGGAATCAATCCATTACTGTCGTATTTCAATCCTTCGGAGACAAGCACCGGCAATACTCCTTTGCGAACTTCATTGCGAATTCCATTGTCAGCGGACGCACACGCCATGATCGCGGAGATAGTCTTTGATTTCGGCGATCGTATAGTTTCCATCATGGACCATCGAGGCGATCAGGGCGGCATCTGCCAGACCCGTCGTGACAGCTTCGAGGCAGTGCTGCGGGGTCCCGGCGCCGCCAGAAGCGATCACCGGTATGCGGACGCGGGAGGCGATTGCGCGTGTCAGTTCGAGATCGTAGCCGATCTGCGTGCCGTCCCGATCCATGCTGGTCAGCAGAATTTCGCCCGCGCCGCGCTCTTCGGCTTCCATCGCCCATTCGAGCGCGTCGCGACCGGTAGGGGTCCGTCCGCCGTGCACGAAGACCTCCCAGCGCGGCGTTCCATCTTCCTGTGAGCCGACACGCTTTGGGTCGATCGCGATCACGACACACTGCCGCCCATACTGTTCTGCTGCCTCAGTCAGTATCTCCGGCCGCTCTACGGCAGCAGTGTTGACGGCGACTTTGTCTGCTCCTGCACGCAGTATTTTGCGGAAGTCATCGACGGTGCGTATCCCGCCTCCGACGGTAAACGGAATGAAAACCTGTTCCGCGACACGCGCCGCCATCTCAACGATCAGATCGCGTCGCTCATGACTTGCGGTAATGTCAAGGAAAACGAGCTCGTCCGCGCCCATCGCATCGTAGCGAGCGGCGAGTTCGACCGGATCGCCGGCATCGCGCAACGCAACGAAGTTGACGCCCTTCACGACACGCCCTTCTTTGACATCGAGGCAGGGAATGATACGGCGCGCGAGCATTGGCGTTTCCTTGAATAAAGTCAGTGAATAAAGTCAGTGAATCAAATCAGTCGTTCAATTCGGCACTAAAAATCGGTCGAAGACGAAAAGTTTCGTGCCCGGGAAGGTCGGTGGAGCAGTAGTTGACATTATATCACACGCGTGTGCCATTGACAAACTCTCGCGCAGGGCGTAAAATGCGGCGGTGGAGACTGTTTAGAAAAACATCGGCGATCGAGACGTTTCCCTCATCGCTGCTGTGTTCGTAGTGCACTCATTCCGCTTCGATTGTGCCTGTTCAACAAGAGATGACGGTCAGTTACTGTTTGCGGAGAACGTTCCCAGCCAAATACCCGTATCAAAAGCCGTTGGCTTTCGCCGCTCGACAAACCGATTCGCGGCAGGACGGCAGACAAACTGCCGGGAGAAAATGAAAACCATGCGTAATGGTCCTTTGATTGGATTTGCACTCCTCATCACCGCAGCGATCTCGATCGCCTATGTCACGTCCGGCAGGCGTCCGGCAGGCGATGCGCCGCCCGGTTCGCAGGAGGCAATGGAGCAGGAACAGAAGGATAAAGAGAAAGAAGCGGCAGCCCATCAGCCACCGCCTTCCACGCTTCCTACCGATCCGGCGGCACGTCTCGCGGAATTCAACAAATACAAGCAGGGCGCCGTGCAGGTGACAATGGAAGTCGAGAGTAAGGGCACCGTGGTGATGGAACTCTATCCGGCGGCGGCTCCGAAGACGGTCGCGCATTTTGTCGACCTGTGCCACAAGCATTTCTATGACGGCATCAAGTTCCACCGCGTTGAAGCGGGGTTCGTCGTGCAGGGTGGCGATCCCGAGAGCAAGAACCTCGACCCGGGTGAATTCCAGGCAAAAGGGATTGGCTCGCACGGCTCCGGGTCAATGGTGCCGCTCGAAGTGAAACTGCCGCACGTTATCAACAGTATCGGGCTGGCACGCTCGAACGCGCCCGACAGTGGCGACAGCCAGTTCTATTTCAACCTGAAAGACAATGCGCCGCTCGACGGAAAATACTGCGTCTTCGGAATGGTCATCAAGGGGCAGGACATCGCCTCCGGTATTCAAATCGGTGACAAAATCAAAAGCATGACCGCGCCATAGATCATTGCGCTGACCTCAACCTTTCCCTCCTCTCCGTTCGTGCCTCACTAACTGAACGGGAGACAGAACTTTCCCATGCATTATTATCCCTTGCTTAACGAGGTCGAGATTGGAGAGGAGCAACGGGGTAAGGTCGCATTTGCTTCCCTTCTATCGAAGCTTCGGTAGAAGGGATTTTGAGAAGATCTGGGTGAGGTTGTTGAAACACATTAAACCAATAGTTCGAGGAGATTGAAAACTTGACACATACATTTCTACGCTCTGGCGTTACCCGCCTCGGTCGCATCGCCGCGACGCTCGTCGTTTTCGGTACGATTGCCGTCAGCGCTGCGGCGAAAGCCGACAACCCCAAGATCAACATCATCATCGCGAATCGTGGAACGTTCGTCGTCGAACTCTACCCGAAAGCCGCACCGAAAACTGTCGCGCATATTCTGAAACTCGTCAACAAAAAATTCTACGACGGAATCAAAGTTCATCGCGTCGTCCCCGATTTCGTCGTCCAGATGGGCGATCCGGAATCTAAAAATCTTAGCCCGAGCGAGTTCGACGCGAAGGGCGTTGGGTCGCACGGTTCCGGCGAAAATGTGCCGCTTGAAGCGACCCTCAAACATGTTAAGGGCGGTGTGGGTCTTGCACGCGCTACTGCTCCCGATACGGGCGACAGCCAGTTCTATTTCAATCTGAAAGACCTACCCCAACTGGACAATCAGTACTGCGTTTTCGGCAAAATCATCAAGGGCGCTGAATTGATGGATAAACTGCAAGTGGGCGACACGATCAAGTCGATCCGCGTTGTGGAAGCCAAACCGAAAACAGACACCAAAATCAAAAAAGAGAGCAAGAAGGCAGTCGAAGAGAGCAAACCGAAGTAGCAAAGGACAGTTTCCTGTTGCCGGAAGGACGATTCTCGGGACACCACCGAACTCATCCATGCACCTCGGACCACTCAATTTTGAGCGGATGTGCCCCGGCATCAGGACATTAGCCGCAGCAAATCGCTACTCTGTAGCAGTCAAACTGCAGTCAGGCAGGTCAAAGCGAACGCTGCCAGTATCCTCGCCTCCTCCTTACGAAGGAGGAGGCAGGGGTGTTTATTCCCCTTTCGAAACCAGAATTCGCGTCAGTCGCTCACGAAAATCCAGCCTCGGGAATCGGAGGGGAGAACGAATGCGCACACTGGCTGCTGCGGTCTGGAACGGGCTGCTCGACCTCGTCTATCCCCCGGTCTGTCTCGTCTGTGGCGACTTTCAGGACGACGTGCTTTGTCCCATCTGTATCAATAGTTTCGTGCCGACGATGCCGCCTTACTGTGATCGCTGTGGCGCGCCAGCGCCATCGGGCCAGACTGACTGTCACAGTTGTGCGCGTGGTGGCGGCGTGCCTTATAGCTGGTCACATGCGCTCGGTGTCTACAACGGCGCTCTTCTCCACGCGATACATCGCCTCAAATACGATGGCAGAACGGCCCTCGCCCCTCCGCTGGGCAGACTTCTGGCGCGGTCACTCGATGCCCTCCCGTCCTCTCTGCTTACCGACCCATCACTCACAGAACCGCTGAATCCAACGCTTGATCCTGCGAGTTCATTGCGATTCGATGCAGTCGTACCGGTCCCCTTGCATTCCGCTCGCTATCGTCACCGCGGCTTCAATCAGGCGGAACTGCTTGCAAAATCTGTGGCTGCGGAGCGCGGCTGGAAGCTGGACACCGATGGCTTGAAGCGAGTCCGCAACACCCCCACACAGACCAAACTCAACGCCGATGAACGTGCCGAGAATGTGCGTGATGCCTTTCAAATGCGGTCAGCAGAGCATTTTGCGGGCAAATCGGTGCTGCTCGTCGATGATGTACTGACGACTTCAGCAACGCTCTCAGCGTGCGCCCTCGCCGTCCGGAACGCTGGCGCAACACGCGTCTGCATCGCTACTCTGGCACGAGGTTAACGCCCTGCATACAGTCGAGCGACGGTCAGAAGGCAGCAGCTTCAGCGTCATTGCACTGTTTGTACAGCCTCCGTAGCATAGTTTTTTCCTTTCCAGTGCTAGTACACTTTCCAGTGCTAGTACAAAGGTCCGACATGAAATAGCATGTTTGTCAGGGATATAAGCCGCGGAGTGGCTGAAGATACTTATGTGCAAGTCCTTTCTGTCCCCGGCTCATTTGTGAGCGAATATTTTGTGCGGTTCGATGCGGGGATCGGTAGGGTAGAATACAGGAGGATTTACCGACGATTTTACCGTGTAACAGACGAAGGAGAATAGATTTGGAACGCACTTATATTATGGTCAAGCCGGACGGCGTGCAGCGAAAACTGGCGGGCGAGATCATTCGACGCTTCGAGACTCGCGGCTTGAAGCTCGTCGCATTGAAAATGCTGGTTCCCAGCCGGGCGCTCGCTGAAGCGCACTACGAAGTGCATCGCGAACGGCCGTTCTTTGGCGAACTGGTCGATTTTGTAACCTCTGGCCCGGTGGTTGCGACCGTCTGGGAAGGCACCGACGCGATCAAACTGTGCCGCAGTATGATCGGCGCGACGAAGCCCACAGAAGCGCTTCCCGGCACGATTCGCGGCGACTACACTACGGAACTTCAGACCAACCTCGTACACGGTTCTGACGCGCCGGAAACAGCTGCGGCAGAGATCGCGCTCTGGTTCAAGCCGGAAGAACTTGTTGGCTGACCGGGTTAACCAGATGCGAATCCGTCGAGCAATGAACGCGTTCTCGCGCACTAAATGAAAATCCAGCCCGCTGTCGTATTGAAACGACAGCGGGCTGATTGCTGACAGTTCGCTCTGAACAAAATGCTTCTTTTGATCAGGGTACCAGGTTAAAGAACACCTGTGCATTGGGGTTCACCAGATCAGCGCAGTTCGGGCAGGGGCGTTGGGGATCATCATCGATCTCCTCCGGGCTCGCGCCAGCCGAAGAGAGTGTTTTCACATGTCCGTCTACCATCAAGTAGTTTCCGATTCCTGCATGGCGGTTCGCCTGCGTGTGGTCGCTGTGTCGCGTGTAGAACTGTTCGCCAACTAACGCGCCTCCGATCGGTGTGTTGTTCTCCACATTCGTGCCATCATTGGCATCACCATCGCGGGCAAGAACGGTCTGAGCGCTCCGTCCAATCTTGGCAATCGGTGTACCATCCCCGGAAGTCGTCTCGTTGTTACCGTCTACCTGTGTGCCCGTTAAATACAGATTGAGATGATAACTGTCTGCATTCGCAACGCTCAAAGAGCCATTGGTATTCAGTAATCCTGCATTATAATTGACTGGGTCCTGAGGGCAGCGCCAGACGGCAGTAGTTTTTAGGTAAGCATATAGAAATCCCACCGGTCGCCCAACAGCGGCATCTGCATTCGAGAAGGCATTATCACCCATAAGGCGCTGCGCGATGCTCACTGTGAGCTTCTTGCCGGAGGCGGCATTGTTGACCGCGCGCGGAAACGTCTCATCGAAATCCTGTGCGTAGAGGAGCAGGCTGATACCGAATTGCTTTTCATTGCTCATACACGCGACCTGACGGGCTTTCGCGCGCGCTTGCGCAAAAACAGGGAACAGGATGGCAGCAAGTATGGCGATTATTGCGATGACTACAAGCAGTTCGATAAGCGTAAAAGCCCGACTTCGGGTTGTGCGCATAGCGTTCCTCTACTTTCCTGGCTAGAGTTCGGAGTACCCACAGTATTATCCTATTACGACAGGGATACCTTTCACTTGTTACAGAGTAGCCGGCGAATAGTAGGTCAGCGGCTTTCATGCTCTCAGGAATCGATGGGGATGAAAGCCGCTCTCTTTAACGCATCGTGCAATGATAGTCAGATCGAGCGACGCGCGCTGCGACCGATCGGCTGCCATGCGCGGGCGGTGTCTTCGTTACTGCTCTGCTTATAGCCACGCTGCTCGGACATGGATACCCACATTAAAAACAGTACACCGATTCCGACGACAGAGCAGAATATCAGGTGAATTCCGCCCATAAACCCCGGCGAAATCGGATCGATCGCGCTCTGCATCGCGATGCCCTGTGAGCCATCGAGATACTGAGTGTTACGCTCGTACGCCTGACCGATCTGCGACCAAATGACAAAACCCATGAAAGCATAGAGCGAAAGGGCAATGTAGCACCAGACCATCGAAGCGCGTCGGTTCGCGCTATAACGTGAGCAGGTCATCGCCAGCAGTACATAGAGGCTGGCGGAGAGCGTGAGCTTGAACAGCAGCGTCACGAGCCACCAACCCGGAAGCATTGTAATGTTTCGACCGCCTCCCTGCGCCGCGACCGAGTTGGCAAGCATCAGAATCACGGGCGGAATGAAGGAGAGGATCGTCGCCATCGTCAGCGCAAGCGCGGCGAAGAACTTGCCCAGCACGACCTGCAGGTTGGTCAGTCTCGTGAGATAGAGGTCCTGCCACGTCTGCTGTTCGTACTCTTTGGCGAATGCGCCCGCGGCGAAAGCGGGAACGATCAGCGGCAGGGCGATCATCGGCAGAAAAGTCAGCGGATTGTCGGGCGGCGCATACTGCGCCAGAAACATCATTACGCCGGTCACCAGCACCCAGATAATGAATGCCTGCACCGGCTTACGCCGCAGAAAGCTCTGCCGTAGTTCGTTGATGAAGACCGGATTTATCTCGCGCTGAATCGTCATATAACGCTCCTGAAACCGACTTTGCTCATCTCGCTATCGAAAAACAATTAGAATTAGGTGAACGCTGAAACGTGGCAGGGGTAGCGATGGCAAAGGATTGCCACCATTTATGGTTATACGGCGCAGTCGACAATCGGTTTCAAAAATAAAAACAGTAGTTCTGCAAGCAGACGATCTGAGGCAATCGATTTTCAGGCAACGGTCGGTTTGCCGGCGCTCACGCGCAGGTGTTCTCGGTGCGCGCGGAAGACCTGCTGAACAAGAATGTCCTGCTCCCAGGATTTCATTGGAAGAAAGGCACAGGCCATCCGCATCCCCAGACCGCCACGTACGACGACTGTCTCTCGTTTGAGTACCCGGACATAGAGCGGCGTCTGGCTCAGCAGTGGCAGTGAATGACGTACGAGGAGTATGCTTCCGGGCGGATAATTATCGATCATCTGTGCCGCGCCGGAAGGCGCGCCTCCGGTCCCGACATTCGCGCATAAGCCGCCCCCGGACAGATCGACGAGTGTTCCCGACACCGGCGCACACTTCGCAGCGACCAACTTGCCGCCTGCCGTCTCCGTCATCAATTGAAAATCGACCGGCAGCGTGAATGGCATCCGCAGATGGTTCCGCCGCTGGATGCGAGCAAGCCAGAGCGGGCATTTGAGCGTTATCAGGCAGTGGCTTTTCTGACCGGTTTTATCGGAGTCGATTTTTCGTATCTTCCCCTCGAAACGATACAGCGCCCCTGCGCCACGAACTTGAATGGCGAGCGGCAGCCCTTCGAGTGTATCGACCTCTTGTTGATAAGCACGCGAGACAGCCAATGTCTCGATCTCATCCCGATCCAGACGCATTACGATCTGCTTACCAACCTCGATAATGGACGCGGAATAGACCGTGTTTTCGGTGGCGTCTACGGGCTGACTTACCGGAAGCAGCGCCGCTTCCTGTCCGACTTGCAGCGTCCCATCCCCCGCCACGATCTCCCCCGCATGCATCTGACGCACACGCCGCCAGTGCCAGAATCGCTCCGAGCTGTGCCGCAGTCCGAGCATCGACAGCAGAAAACCTGTGCCCAGCGTTCCCCACAATATGTACACAGCGATGTGGCTGCTGCCGAACGAAACGATTGCCATTGTACTTCCCGCTTTCGAATCCGACTTAGTTAAAGTTGTTGGCAACTCTACTTCATTCTACGCCGATTTTACATTTCTGACAATGTTCGGACGCTTGCACTGATACAAAAAGTTCTGTGAAACCGAAATCGTGTAATTCTGCGGGGAAGGTTTGTATCGGGAGCGAATCCTAGATCGGAGGTAAATAATAGGCGGAAGAGGGCGATCTCCAATCGCTATAGGCGGAGAGCATCAATCCTGCTGTCGAGCGTTTACGAAATCTTTGTTCGGAAGCAGCCAGTCGGCAGTGTAGGTAAAGTTTACTGCGTGAATGCGAACTACACCATGACGCATTCCGAGATAGATGTCGCCTGACGGACCGAGTGCGATCGAGCGGGGATAAAAACAGGACCAGAAGACCACTGGCAGGAGAACATTCTGTATTTTGTCAGGATGCACCTCGATGACATTATGGGTCGTGCTGACGATGAAATTTCCTGCAGAGTCGACTACTCCGACGTAGGGCGCATGACCCAGATCGACAAAGCGGGAGCTAGTCCAGTGTCCCTTTTTGTCCCGCCGAATCTCGATGATCTGTCCGAACGACAAAGACATGTGAGCTAAACCTTCGAGAGCGAAGAGACCGCGTTTTGTCGGCAGAAACTGTGTGATCTGATCATAAGATATTCGATACCTCTGCTTCCCATTTGCAGAGTACCACCATAGGCTGCCGCCCCACTCTCCTGCGTTGAAGCCGAGCAGCCAGCCATCGCGCACTTTATATGCCTGTAGTTCACCCGGCATCTTGGTGTCTCGTTTTAGCACGAACGGCAGTATGGACTTTACCTGCTGGTTTGTCTTTTTAAGATGCGCGACTGGACGTCCATTCTTAATATCTACCTGCCATTCATGCTGGGTGTCGTAATTTGCTACGTACCAAGGGTCTGAAAAATCTTTCGGGGGAGGCACTTTTAGCCAGACAGAAAGGTCTTCGGGCAAGGCTGAGGCATGTCGACTCTGTGCATAGAGTGTCAATTGTGTTAGAGGGATTGCGAAACAGAGTAGCAGCCAAGTCGATACGAAAATGTGAATCATCCTGAACCTGAAATTTTGTTGGATTCTTGGATTATGTTCCATCAGACAAACCTCTTGGAATAAGGGCACCGTCTGAAACACGGTGGTCGACGTTCTGAATGAAAAAAGCAAGCCAGAGAATCGTATCTTCTGGCTTGCAGACGAGCGTTCACATATCCGAAAGGTTTACGGACCTGTTTTGCCGTTGGCGTGAGCGGTTGCCAGAGTTGCGATGCCAGTGTCGAGGCGCTTGCGAGCCGTGCTGAGTTCCGTCAGAGCGTCTGCACGCGTGTTACGTACCGCGTCTGCAAGCTGAACGTCGTTTTTATCGAGGTACTGCCGAAAGATACCGATCGACTGTACGAGCAGCGCCGCTCCCTGCTGATAATGGGCGTGCGTTGGATCCTGCCCCGCCGCAGCCGGCAGCTTCTCCAGGAAGTCGTCTGCGGACTGCGCCTGCTCTTTCAAGTCCGTCGTCACACGGATCAGTTCCGTCGGCGTTCGCTTGCCGTTCGAGGAGGCGACGAAGGCATTATTCAGCTGATCGAGCATATCGCGCAGGCGTGATTCCATCATGCGCATCAGATCGAAATAATCGCCCTGATAGGTCTCGACATCGGCAGCGGGAGTGAGGGCGCGCGCGGCCTGTATCCGCTCAAGCGCTTTGCCGTACTGTGCAGCGTCTCCGGCGGCGCGACTTGCATAGATACGTGCCAGGCGACGATGGGGCGTCGGGCTTTTGGCATCGTTTTGCGCGGCGGCCTCGTAGGCGGTCTGCGCTTCGGCGAACTGACTGTCGGCAAGATATGTGTCGCCGAGGGCGATCTGTGCGGCAGTGTCTTTCGGATCGCGCAGGGTGATCTGACGAAAGATTTTCATCGCGCCATTGACATTGCCTTTAGTTAGCAGCGTACTGCCGTAGAGCCGCTGTAGATCACCGTCCTCCGGCGTGATATTGAGCGCGCGAGAGGTCTCCTCAAGCGCAGCATCGAACATTCCACGGGTCTGATAGAGCTCGATCAGCTGGCGGCGCAGTGCGGAGTCGCGCGGCTTTTCGTCGATCGCATGGCGCAACTGAGCGATCGCATTGGGCAGGTCGCCCGCCTGACGGTACCGCGCCGCGACGGCAGGATAATCGGTCTGCGCAGACACCGCGGCAGGCACGATCTCAGGCGTCGTCAGCAGAGTCGGTCCGGTCTCGCTCGTCATCGTGGGCGGAAGCGCATTCTTAACGCTGCGACTGTTCTTACCGGGCTTCTGTACCGACCTTTGTCCCTGCTTCTGCCCCGGAATTTGCTTCGATGGCAGGAGATCGACCGGCGCTGGCTGACCCGTATCCACGCCAGTTGTGTTGGTCTGCCCGACAACGGTGGTATCGACCGGCTTATCCGGGTTCTGCTTCTTTGAATTCTGCTTCGGCTGCTTTATTTGCTTGGTGGGTTTGGTCGTCCGAACTTTTTTGGCATCAGGCTCGCCCTTTGCAACAGGTTTTTCTGATGCCGGAACTGTGCCATCGGAATTTGCATCGGTACCATTCGTCGCTGGGACGCTGGGATCGACCGTGCCGGGGGAAAGTGTGGTTTTCGAGTCGGTGACGACTGGATCGGCTTTTACGGCTTTTGCTGGTTTCTGACGCGCGTTCTGTTGTTGAAGCGTCTTCAGGTGCAGGTCTGCGGCAAGATGAGACGGCACGTCGATACGTTCGGCGATCGCATCTACCGTCAGCGCGATCAGTTCATTCGGCTTGAGGTGTCTTTTCCCAAAGGCGGCATCAAAGGTGATCTGCTCCATCAGAGGAGTGCGCCAGGTCGTCATATCCGTCGCCTCCATCAGCGTCAGATCGGCACGGATCCCCTCACGATTTGCTTTGGACCGGATCGTCAGGACCGCGCGCGCCCCGACTATTCCCGCCAGCTTTTGGAGCATTTCGGGCTGTAGCGGCTGCACGAGATCGGCGGCAGCGAGCGTATGTTCGAGCAGCGCGCGTTTGATCGTGACCTGGTCGGGGCTGAAAACGACGATCGCATATTTCTGGGAATTATGCAGCGCGGATTTCAGCGTCATTGCAAAGGTCGCGTCGATGTCATCGCGCCTGGGGGTTGAATCGGCTCGGTTCATGACGAGAAGGAGGCGGGGAAGGTTTTCGTTCTGTTCGGCGGAATCCGTCGCTTCTGCCCCGGGCTGATTAGCATCCGTCGATCGATCGACATCACGGTTTAAATCGAGTCGAAAGCTGAGCCTGCGCTCCGGCGTCAGCGCCTCGGTACAGACGGCAGCCGTCCCAAAAAGACAGAGGATTCCTCCAGCGATCAGCCATCGTCCACCATTCCATCCGCACGTTCTGCTGCGCGTCCTGATTGCTGCGATTCTGGTGGCGGCCGACGCCATTTCGCGCGCTCCCATCGGTTCGGATGCCAATTGCTCAGAACCTTTTTTTTCTGATGCCGATGCGCCGCTTCGATTTCGGTTCGTCAGTTGCTGCATGTCTTGATTGCCTTCTCGCAGACGCGCTTGCCGTTCTGTGCCTGTTCGACCTGTCGCCCGGCTGCGATCAGGCGATCATATTCGGCGATCGCGCGTTCATAGCTCGAGACGGCTGAGGTATTGTCGCCATGCAGGGCATAGCATCTGCCGATCTGCTGACGAATGTAGCCCGCATCATCGCCCGCGCTGCGGAGCGCTGTCGAATAGGCTTTGATCGCGCCAACAAAATCCTTCTGCCGTTTGCGTTCGTCGCCGGCAAGCATCTGCGTGAGCGCCTCGGCGGAAGCCGCGCTCGACGTAAAGGCTCCGCCTTTCTTCGGGTCTGTCTCCACGATCACGTGGTCGTCTTTGCCGGGAGCGTCGCTGCGTGACTTGCTGTCCGTTTTGCCGCCGGACTTATCGCCCGGAACTCTGATCGTGACGCTGCCGCTGCCATGATCGATCACGTCTTTATCTTCGAGTACAACACGGTTTTCGTCCGGTGCGACAGTCGATTTCGTTATCGTCGGAGTCTTGACAGAAGCGGCAGGAAAGTCGCGTAAACGCGGGGTACGCGATTGTGGCTCGACAGCGCGGTTTGGTAACGGGGCGGTATAGATGATCGGCGGATCGAATGGACTGCCAAATGCCGTCGAAGTTGTTCCTGTGGAAGCGCCTGAGGCGGGAATGGCGCTGGCAATTCCGGTGTTCGAAGTCTGGGTGCCGTCCTGCTTCAAGGTATTTTGGAACGCTGTTCCATTGGATGCGCCGCTGGCAATCGTCTGATTCGATTGATTCGATGGAGAGGGGTTCGCAGTCCCATGTACCGCGGAGCCGCTTCGCTGACTGAAAAGCAGTGCCAGTATTCCGCCGAGCATCATCAGTATCGCGCCACCGCCGACCGCAGTCAGTATGCGAGTCGTGCCTCCGGAGGAATGTCTATCGTCTGTGAAATGTACGCCAGAAGTTCGATCGCGGCGGAGCGGCAGGACGGAACTTTTGCTGCGCAGCTCTTCCAGTTTCACTCGATCGGCGACGCTGCCGGGGTTCAGTTCTAATACGCGCTCGTACTCGCTTACCGCGCCTGTATAGTCGCCCGCCGCTTCGAATAGCTGTCCGAGCAGCGAGTGTGCTGAAGTACTCTCCGGGCGCAGGCGAAGCGCATCTCGGCAGAGTGCGACCGCCGCATTCGGGTTCCCCTTCTGGCGCTGCTGATAGGCGCGCTCGAGCAGTGCGCTGATCTGTTCGTCGACCGGAAAATCGGTCGCTGAATAAGAATTTTCCGATGGAACAGAGGACACACTGGATCGATCATTCAAAGAGATATCTGGATTCACGGCAGCGGTTCCAGCCGTATCGGACTCGAGTTTGTGACCGCAGCGTTTACAGAAGAGGCTGTCGGCAGCGTTTTTGACGCCGCAGGAAGTGCAAAACATAATTCGTTCACCTGTTATCGGGGAAGAAGACATCGTTGGTGTTGAGTTTCGGGTCGCCAGATCACCGGCTGCCCTCCGGCATTCGTCTGCATCGGGTGGAATGCCGCACCATTATAAACCACCTTGACTGATTTGGCAAGCGGCAGATTTGACAGGTACGCGGAGGCTGGTCTGGTCATTTGACGGTGGGCAGATTGACAAAACATGGTTTCACGAATATAATGACGGTAGCTAGGTACCGGTTAAGTTCGTTTTCCAGATAGCGAATCCATGCCGTTTCGCTTCATGAAACCGTCCCTCTATTATAGCAGTATCGTATTACGGTAGAGCCGGTAGATTTGATTGATATTAGACAAAGATGAGATAGGCACCGCAGTGGCGTGTAGTGAAGGTTGAACAGCGATGTCCTCCGCCGTGTCGGAAACCCAATATATGGATGTGCAGAAAATCGTCGTTACCCTGTCAGAGCCGGATGTGGTCATCGAGCCTGGCGGTACCGCGCGCCTGATCGTTACGGTGGCGAACCGTCAGGAAGACGCAGATCGACTCTCGATCGAGGTCGAGGGAATCGACATCGAGTGGTACACGATTCCCGTAGCGACTATTAATGTCGCGCCCGGGGCG
>JBBQPY010000024.1:0-41367 GCA_038216735.1 Chthonomonadales bacterium | reverse complement strand
ACATCGGCGCCTATCAGGTCGAAGTCGATCACAAAAACGACAACGGTGAGCTCGAAAAGCGCAAAATCACCTTCCTGGACACGCCTGGTCACGAGGCGTTCACGGAGATGCGTGCGCGCGGCGCGAGCGTAACCGACATCGTCATTCTGGTCGTGGCTGCCGATGACGGCATCATGCCGCAGACGGTCGAAGCGATCAACCATGCGCGCGCGGCGGATGTTCCGCTGATCGTCGCGATCAATAAGATGGATAAGCCAGACGCGAGCCCCGACCGCATCAAACAGCAGTTGACGGAACACAGCCTGGTCGTCGAAGAGTACGGAGGCGAAGTGATCGCGGTTCCGGTCTCGGCAAAGACGGGCGAAGGCATCAATGACCTGCTCGAATATGTACTTCTGCTCGCGGATGTCGGCGAACTGAAAGCCGATCCGCACGGTCATGCGGAAGGCGCGATCGTCGAAGCCAAAATCGCACCTGGTCGCGGTCCAGTCGCCACCGTTCTGGTGCAGTCGGGCACGCTGCGTGTCGGTGACAATCTGGTTGCGGGCGCTGCCTATGGCAAAGTTCGCGCGATGACGAACGAGCGCGGCGAACGGATGCTGAAAGCGCTACCTGCGACTCCGGTCGAAGTGATCGGCTTGAATTATGCTCCGGCAGCCGGTGACGCAGTGCGCGTCGTGAAGGATGAGAAGGAAGCGCGTCAGATCGCCGACAAGCAGGTCGATAAGGCGCGACAGACTCGACTGGCAGGCGGAATGCGCCGGGTCACGCTTGACGACCTCTCCCGACAGGCGAGCGAAGGCATCATCAAAGACCTGAACCTGATCGTCAAAGGCGATGTTCAGGGCAGCGTCGAAGCGGTACTCGGACAGCTCAATAAGCTCGAAGAAAACAAGACGGAAACAGAAGTGCGGCTCAGCCTCAAGCTGAGCGGCGCAGGCAATATCAACGAGTCCGACATCAGCCTTGCTGTCGCGACGAATTCGATCGTGATCGGGTTCAACGTTCGTGCCGATGCCGCCGCGCAGAAAGCTGCCGATCGTGACGGAGTGGATGTGCGTCTCTACAACATCATCTACGATCTGACCGCCGACATCGAACGGGCAATGAAGGGCCTTCTCACTCCGATCTACGAGGAATCGCCGCTCGGCAAGGCGGAGGTCCGACAGCAGTTCCGTACTCCGAAGGGCATCGTGATCGCAGGCAGTTATGTTACCGAAGGCAAGCTGATACGCGGAGCGAATGTACGGGTTCTGCGCGGCAAAGACGTGGTGCATACCGGCAAGATCGACACACTGCGCCGTATCAAGGATGACGCGCGCGAAGTGGCACAGGGCTTCGAGTGCGGTATCGTAATCTCGGATTGGATCGATGTGCAGGTGGGCGACATCTTCGACTGCTTCGAGATGAAAGTAGTCGAGCGCGTCTGAAGATGCCACCTCACCCCCTGCTCACCCTTCTTTGCTTTTGTTCAAGGAGGGGCTGGGGGGTACATCTGCTCCTCTCTTCTTACCGCTCGTATCTCATTAGAAAGAGTAGAGGAAATTGCGTCCGGAGGACGCTCGGCGGTACGCCAGACAGACTAGGGTTTTAACCCTGGGAACGGCACGAAGTAGCCATAAAAACAAATGCACCTTGGAACTCTGATCGTTGTCGTACATTTGCACGACACGCAGTCGCTGAAAGATAAGCGGCAAATCATCAAAAGCCTGATCGAAACGACCCGGCATAAGTTTAACATTTCGATCGCCGAAGTAGACGACCTCGATATGTGGGGTCGAGCAACGATAGGAATTGCCTGCGTCGCCAACGATGGACAGTACATCAATCGCGTACTCGACAAGGTACTCGATACGCTCGAGAGCAATCCGGCGATCGATGTCGGTGAAGTCGTAATGGAAGTCGATTAGTCATTACAAGCAAGCAACATGTCGGCAGCGGATGGAATCTCGTCTTTGCCGGCGTTCGGTCAGGTGAAAGTTTTTTCGTCTGACGAGGGAGTTTCACTGGCAAGCATTTCCCAGTTGAAATGTTCGTAAAGCTATCGCAATTCGATAAAGAAAGCAGCAGTGACGTTATGAGCGTTCGGCAGGAAAAAGTACAGGAGCAGCTCGTCCAGGAAATCAGTGAAATGATCCAGCGCGATCTGGGTGATCCACGGCTCGGATTTGTGACCGTGACCGGCTCGGAAATCTCGAAGGACCTACGTCACGCCAAAGTTTTCGTCAGTATTATGGGCGATGCAGAGGCGCAGAAACAGTCGCTCAAAGCGCTGAATGGAGCCTCGGGTTTGCTGCGCGGGGAGTTCGCGCGGCGCGCACACATGCGGGTCGCACCAGAACTGGTGTTTCAGTTCGACGACAGCATTGCTCGCGGCGCGCGTATCTTCGAACTTCTCTGCTCGGTCGAGGGCGATCTAAAACCGCGTCTGGAGGAGACAGATGCCAGTGCGCCAGAAACCGGAATCGACGCGAAATTACAGAATATGGACGTTCCTGCAGCGGATGTTCACAAGGCAGCAGACAAGCGATGAGGAAGCAGACCGAACAAGCGGTTGCGGCAATCCGCGCGGCGCAGCGTATCGTCCTTGCGAGCCACGTCAATCCCGACGGTGATGCACTCGGCTGTATTCTCGCGCTGACCCACGCCCTGCGCGCTCTCGGCAAAGACGTCACGCCACTCTCCCAGGATGGTGTACCGGACATCTATCGCTGGCTGCCCGGCTCAGATTGGATCGAGACACAAACGGAGCGCCGCGACTTCGAACTCGCGATCGTCTGCGATGCGGGCGTGATGGAGCGCACCGGTTTGAAAGTTCGCCCCACCCTTGAAGCCGCACCCTGCCTGATGGACATCGATCACCATATCTCCGACGGTACTTTTGGCGATATACAGATTCTCGATTCGACCGCTGCGGCGACAGCGGAACTGATCTGGGAACTGATCACGGCGCTGGAAGCCGACGCTACGCAGACCCTGGCAACGAAGGAAGTCGCGATCTGCCTGATGACCGGTCTGATCACCGACACCGGTTCGTTTCGATTCCCCAACGTCACGCCGCGCACGTTTCAACTGGCGGCACAACTGCAAGAGCTCGGCGCAATCCCTGCCCCGATCACCGAACTCGTCTTTGAAAACCGCACCTTTGGAAGCGTAAAAATGCTCGGTCGCGCGCTCGATGCGATGCAGTTGACGGCAGATGGGCGCATCGGATGGTCGCATATCACGGCTCAGGATTTTGCTGAATTGAATGCTACCGACGCCGAGACGGAGGGCATCGTCAACCACATTCGGGCGGTGACCACCGTACAGGTCGGGATACTGTTCCGCGAAGTGCCAGGCTCGAAAGTACGGATCAGTATGCGGGCGCGTGACGGCATGGACGTAAACAAAATCGCCAACGTTTTCGGCGGTGGGGGTCACAAACTCGCGGCAGGATGTTCGGTCGAGCTGCCGCTCGCTGAAGTCGAGAAGCTCGTGGTCGCTGAGGCGACACGGCAGGTCGCGCTCACAGATAGCGAACAGGCAACGCCGGAACCGTCATGACAGCGGATACCGAAGTCGTCTCGACAGCAAAACTGAAACCGAAACAAGGTCTCGTTGTGATCGATAAACCGGCTGGCATGACTTCCCATGATGTGGTGAGTATTGCGCGCCGTCTGTTCTGGACGAAGCGGGTCGGGCACACTGGCACACTCGATCCCGATGCGACGGGCGTACTCGTGCTCTGCCTCGGTCAGGCGACCCGTCTCGCCGAATATCTCAGCGCATCTCGCAAACACTATGTGACCGAAGTCCGCTTCGGCATCGAGACAGACACGCAGGACGCTTCCGGCACGACCGTTTCCGAATGCGACGCTTCCCACCTTACCGCCGACATGATTTCCGAGCTACTGCCCCCCTTTCGCGGTGCGATCCAGCAGGTTCCGCCGATGGTCTCTGCCCTACATCATGAAGGCAAACGTCTCTATGATCTGGCGCGTCGGGGCGTCACTGTCGAGCGAGCGGCACGAAATATCGAGATCGATTCATTCGAAATGATGGCGTTTAGTCCAGATATCCGCCCGACAGCCACACTCGAAGTCACTTGTTCGACGGGCACCTATATTCGCACCCTGGCTGCCGACCTCGGCACGGCAGCAGGCACCGGCGCAATCATGTCGACGCTCCGCCGCACGTGGGTCGGAGATACGAATAACCATTTCGCGCTCGAAGAGGCACACACGCTGGACGACCTGCATCGGCGTGCCGACGCCGGTACGATATGGGAGATCGTGCTCCCACCTGCCGCCGCGCTGAACGGCTGGAAACAGCTGAATGCCAGTCCCGAACAGTTGGCGCGTTTGCGAAACGGGCAGCCGCTGCCACTCTCGGACATGCCCGCCTCCACGTGGCACAATCTGCCGAATGGGTTCGATTTTGCTGATTCGATCAATGCGAGTGGAGTCGATAATACTGTAGCGAACCGTGTTGCGGTACTCGATTCCGCAGGAGATGTCGCCGCGATCGCACGCTTTGACTTCGAGACCCGCCAACTCCGTCCGATCAAGGTGTTCGCCGCATGAAAGTGTACGAGGGACTCGAAACAATCTCCGTGCCGTTTCCCGACTCGACGGTAGCCATCGGCACATTCGACGGCGTCCACAGCGGACACAGGGAGATCATCAGAACAGCCGTCGCTGATGCGCGCCGCCAGATTCGCCCTGCGCTCGTCTTCACCTTCGACCGACATCCGACTGCCTACTTTGCCCCTGAACGCACGCCTGGTCTTCTCACAACTCCCGAACAGCGTAACCGCCTGATTTCCGATCTCGGCGTCGATGCGCTTGTGGTGGCCCGCTTCGATTCTACGCTTGCAACCCTGACTCCCGACGCTTTTCTCCGCGACATTTTGAAGGGACTACTCGGGGCACAGGCGATCGTCGAGGGGATGAATTTCTGTTTCGGCAAGGATCGCGCTGGCGATGTCTCCTACCTGACGCGAGTACAATCCACGTTCGATTTCACGCTTCATGCGCTGCCGCCCGTCCTCGTCGATGGTTCGCCCGCGAGCAGTACACGGGTGCGTGAACGGCTGCTTGCGGGAGATATTGCGGAGGCGGAAGCGGTGCTGGGGCATCCCTATTTGCTGGCGGGGACGGTCGTTGGAGGACAGAGGCTTGGTCGAACACTCGGCTATCCCACAGCGAATTTACAGCCGACTTACACGCAGGTCATTCCGGCGGACGGTATTTATGCGGTGCGTGTGCTGCTCGACGACGGGCGCATATTCGGCGGCGCATGCAGCATCGGCAACCGTCCGACAGTCGAGGGCGCGGGTCGTTCGATCGAGACCTACCTGCTCGATTTCGACGAAGACATCTACGGGCGCGGCATGGAAATTCAGTTCATCGAACGGCTGCGGGGCGAAGAAAAGTTCGACTCCCTCGACGCCTTGATCGTGCAGATGGGACTCGATGTCGCGGAAACCCGTCGTATCTTGTCCCAATGATCCATCGACGCAAAGCAGGGACAGTCAATGCGGGTCACCTATACGAAAAATCTCGGGGGAGTCGATTGGCAGGAGATGAAGGCTACGCTACGGGAAGACGATTTCGACAACGGGCGTACCGCCGCGCAGCTGCAAAAATCCTTCGAGAATAGTCACTCTGCCTGTATCGCCTACGCCGACGGCCGAATCATCGGGACGGCACGTGTATTGTCCGACGGAGTTTGTAACGCGTATATCGTCGATGTCTGGACGCTGTCCGCCAATCGGAGGCAGGGCGTTGCGCGAACGATGATCGCGACACTGCTCGAAGGACTGCAGGGGCAGCACGTCTACTTGTTCACGGACGATAGCGTCGATTTCTACAAGAAACTCGGGTTCGTAGAGCGTCCTTATGGCATGGAGCTTGTCGTTGGACAGTGGCTCGTCGATCAGCCATGAGATGTCGAGTCTGTTTGCCATGTCGCACCCACATTGAAAAGGAATAATTTCCGTGACACAAGCTTCCGATAACCGAGCAGACAATAAATCATTCGACCGTTACAACGATGGCTCGAGTTCCCCACCGCGCCTGCGCGTGCAGCACTCGCTCTGGTCGCTCGGGAAGCTGCCGATGAACGCGCCGACGGAGTGGACGCTGGCGGAGAAATGTGCACAGGTCAAAGCGGCGGGATTCGAGGCAATCGAATGCTGGCTGAGCGACGAAAACGAACGTGAACACAAAGCCGCGCTCGATGCAGCAGGGTTGCGGCTGGTGCTCGGACATCGCCCGTTCACGCTCGACGACGTGAAGCAGACGGTGGAACGCGGCCTGCGACTGAAAGCGGATTACGTTTTCGCACAACCTGCCGACGCCTTCACTTCGCTCGATACGGTTGTAGAACTGGTTCGTGAAGGCAGAAAACTCGCGAATAGCGCAGGGCTTGCCTTCTTCGTCGAAACGCACCGTAACAACTTCACTGAAAATCTGCCCCAAACGCTTCAGCTGATCGAAGCGGTTCCGAACGTTCGATTCACCGGCGATCTCTCCCACTTTGTCGTCGGCGGCGAGTTTTATGGCTGGAAGGAAGAGGGCGCGCTTGAGCATATGCTTCCAATATTGGAGCGCACCGCACACCTGCATGGGCGCATCTCGAACGGCGAGGCGGTGCAGGTCGATGTCGGGGATGGGAGCGGCGAGACGGCGCAGTTCTTCGTGCGGCTCTGGGCGCGAGCGATGCAGGAGTGGCTCAAGGGCGCTGTTCCTGGAGACGTATTTCCGTTCGCTTCCGAACTGGGACCGCCGCGTTATGCGATCACGCTGCCGGATGGTTCCGAGTTCAGCGACCGCTGGACACAGAGCCTGATCATGAAACAGCTGGCGGAACAGGCATGGGCGAATGCGTTGGCGGGAGAAGCGGGCGCATTGAAGTAAGGTCTTCTCGAACGAGTCAGCAATGAGCAGGAATTGAAAGCGGGATTGAAAATAAGTCCATTTAAAAACGAGTAACTATTCACCCTCACCTCCTCATCACTGTCCTGAAGCTTCGGGAAGAGTGGGAGCGAATGCAGATATTCTGTCTAGAAGTGCGAAAATGGAAGCAGGGTGAATAGTTACAAAAACGAATTGGAAGAGGGAAGATATAATGGCGATTTATAGCTACCGGCTCGGCCCGATGGAAAACAACACCTACCTGATTGTCGATGAGGCGACGAAAGAAGCCGCACTCGTCGATCCGTCGTTCGACAGTGAACCCATACTCGACGAGATCAAGGCGAACGGCTGGACGCTGCGTTATATTTTGAACACGCACGCCCATTTCGACCATGTGCTCGGCAATGCCTACTTCGCTGAACAGACGGGCGCGCCGATCGCCCTGCATCGTGCAGACCGAGAACTGCTGCATTCGCTCCCTGAGAGCGCACTCCGCTTCCAGATCGAGGCGACACCTTCGCCGGAACCGACGATCTGGCTGGAAGAGGGACAGACATTGATGTTGGGCGAAACGCCGATCGCGGTGCGCTTCACGCCTGGTCACGCGGCGGGTCATGTCACGTTTCTCGTCGGTGACACCGCAATCGTTGGTGACGTCCTGTTTCGCAACAGTATCGGTCGCACCGATCTACCCGGCGGTTCGCTGGAGACACTGCTCCATTCGATCCGCACACAGCTGCTGACGCTGCCAGATGAGACTCGCGTTCTGACCGGTCACGGTCAGGAGACGACGATCGGCGCCGAAAAGCACAGCAACCCGCACATCCGCGAATAATGAGGGCACGTCGACTCCTCTTCCCCCAGAGAGGCGACGCATTCCACTTCGACTGAACTTCATTCGAGAGAAGACGCTTTGGGAAGAGCTGGATGAGGGGTTTTCAAGACTTACCGGTACTATCGGTTCTACAACTGCGCGGCGAGCTCCGACGAGGTCGTGACGGGCTGTTTGCAGGCGAAATTCTCGCAGACGTAAGCGGTCGGTTTGCCGTCGATCATTGTGCGATCCGCAAGCAGCGGTAAGTCCGTTTCCGCAGTTGCCGGCGTATCGGACTGTACCACGATGCGGTTTGGCAGATAATGGGCATTGACCGTTCGGAGCAAACCCTGCGTCTCGGGATTCGCCAGTGCGCCGACGATTGCGATCTCTTTCGGTGCGGCAAGATAGAAATCGAGCGCGCCGAGCAGTCGCGCAAAGCCGTAGGGATGCTTCTCCAGTAACGGAGCGATTTTCCTAAGTACCTGCGCCGCCTGCTGTCGGTAGCCGTCGTTGCCGAACAGTACAGTCAGCCGCAGCAGCACATCGAGCGCGACCGAGTTGCCGCTCGGCGTTGCATTGTCGTCCCAGTCTTTGAGACGCTGGATCAGCGTCTCATGGTCGCTGCTCGTAGCATAAAATCCTCCACCCTCCGCGTCACCAAAGTAGGTGATCATCGACTCGATCAGTTCGCGGGCGGTATCGAGCCAGCGGCGGTCGAACGTCGCCTCGTAGAGGTGCAGCAGCCCGTCGGCATAAAACGCATAGTCTTCCAGATAGCCGTTCAATTTCGCTTCGCCGTTGCGCGAAGTACGGAGCAGGCGGATGCGCCCTTCCGAATCACGCACGGTCATTGTTCTGGCGACGAATTCAGCGTTGCGAATGGCAGCCTGTCGGAAGTCGTCGCGGTCGAAAATAGAGGCAGATTCAGCGAACGCGGCGAGCATCAGGCCGTTCCATGCCGTCAGCATCTTGTCGTCGAGACCTGGTTTGATACGCTTTTCGCGCACGTCGAGCAGTTTTGCGCGCGCGCCATCGAGAATCTGTGCCGCCTCCGCAAGCGATAATCCGTGCCGCGCCGCCGCTTCGGGCGCGTCCATCACGATATGCAGGATGCTGGTGCCTTCCCAGTTTCCCTGCGCCGTGACATCGTAGAAATCGCAGAACAGCGCAGCGTCCCGCTCACCGAGTTCCGCCTCGATCTCCTCGACCGTCCAGACGAAGAACTTGCCCTCCACCCCCTCACTGTCGGCGTCCTGCGCCGAATAAAATCCGCCCTCAGCACCCGTCATTTCACGCAGCACATAGTCCAGCGTCTCTTCGGCGACTCCCTTGTAGAAGACGTTTCCGGTCACCTGATAAGCGTGAGCGTATGTCCTCACCAACTGTGCGTTGTCGTAGAGCATCTTCTCAAAGTGCGGCACGAGCCAGGTCTGGTCGGTGGCATAACGATGAAAGCCGCCTCCGAGTTGATCATATATTCCGCCGAGCGCCATCTGCTGCAGGGTTTTCTCGACCATCGCAAGCGGCTCTGCGCGTCCGGTTCGTACGTGATAGCGGAGCAAAAAGTCGAGATTGGCAGGCTGCGGGAACTTCGGTGCGCCGCCGAACCCGCCATAAGTGCGGTCGAACTGTGCGGCAAGAACGGTGAACGCGCTGTCGAGGATCGTAGGCGTCAGCAGCGAATCGCTCATGCCCTGCGTCAGGTCACCGCTGCGCTGCATGTTAGAAAGTATCTCCTGTCCCTGCATTTCTATGTCGTTGCGCTGCTCTTTCCATGCCGTCGCGACCGCTTCGAGCACCCGGGGAAAGCCAGCGCGACCATACATATCGACGGGCGGGAAGTAGGTGCCACCGTAGAAGGGTCTCCCATCCGGCGTCATGAAGACGGTCATCGGCCAGCCGCCTTGTCCGGTCAGCATCTGCACCGCGCCCATATAGATCGCATCGACGTCCGGTCGCTCTTCGCGGTCGACCTTTATGCAGACGTAGCTCTGGTTCATCAGGGCGGCGATCGGCTCGTTCTCGAAGCTTTCGCGCTCCATGACGTGACACCAGTGGCAGGCGGAGTAGCCGATGGAGAGCAGGATCGGTTTGTCTTCGGCGCGAGCGCGCGCAAAAGCTTCGTCGCCCCAGGGATACCAGTCCACGGGATTATGCGCGTGCTGAAGCAGGTAGGGGCTGGTTTCGGTGGCGAGTCGATTCGTATGCACAGTCGCTGTCTCAGTCACTTGTTTTGTTTCCACTGTTTTGTTTCCAATATTCATTCAAGTACTGATTCCAATATATATTTTCTGCGAGGCGCGAATTCATCCGCTCGGCTTGCCCCGGGCGGCTCACGTAAGCGTCTGCGGAACGATGGATCACAGTCAAAATCAACCGACTTTTGCTCGATCTAGGTCACAACATTATACCTCAGCACAGGAATCCCGCTCGAGCAAGGAGGTACGCCCTGCGGCGCTGTTTGCAAAAGCGCGGTTTACGTGCTATCCTATTAGACAGGCTCGTTAAGGACTGACACCGTGACAAACTGGGTCGGTCCTTCTCTTTTGCCATTGATTTTTGTCACTACTTTTACCTGTAGTCAATTCTCAGACTGCTTGCCAGCACATCCGCAGCATCACTGCTCCCCTTCTCGCGAATCTGCGGGTAAGGGGGAGGGCGGATGAGGGGCAAATTGTAATCGTCTATTCCTATGTCCATTCCTAATTCAAAGGGGAAAGCATCGCTTTGACTTCACACAATCTCCGTCTGCCACACCGCCTCACCGGAGGAGTTCTCATCGCACTTTTCGCACTCACTGGCTGCCAGGGTCACAAAGTCGTTGCCCGCGTGCAGGGTGAGGCGATCAACGAGGAAGATTTTAACCTGCGGGTGCGCCATATCAGCCAGGTCGATTTCGCCCGCCTCCAGCCGCCAGGATCTGCGCCTGCGAAACTCGATGCGGGAGGCGTCGCAATCGTAACGATGATCCAGGACAAACTGCTCGAAAAGCTCGCGACAGATAAGAAAGTGCTGCCGAGCGATGCCGAAATCACCAGTACACTGCAGTATATCCGCGATAAAAATATCCAGAATATCCAGCAAAAACTGAAAGCGGGAACGATCACGCTCGAAGAGTACAAACGTGCCTTCCGTACGCAAATGATCCAGGTCGGGCTCGGCACCAACGGGGACAGAGTCGAGGACAAAGACCTGCAGGACCTGTTCAAGGCCCGCACCGCAGACCTCGCCATCCCAGAAATGTGGACGATACGCTTCGTTCCGGCGAACAGTGAAACGACCGCGATCGAGCTGCTCGGCAGACTGAAAGCCTCGGGTGATTTCAAGGGCGAAGCACGCAAAATTCAGGCTCCTCCCGGGACCGGAGAGGATATTGTCGTCAGCGCCGACGCACAGTTGCCTCCCTCACTCAAAGATGCCCTGAAAGATCTGAAGGACGGGCAGTTCGCCAACGCGCCTGTTGCAATACCGGCGCAGCCCGCCCAACCGGGACAGCCGCCTCAGCAGACAGGATACCTTGTTGTCCAACTCGTCCGGAAAGCCCCGGCTCGCGCCGCGACCTTCGACGAAGTCAAACTTCTGCTGCGCCAGCAGAAGTTGAGTGAGACGCATCCGCAGTGGCAGCAGCACGCCACCGAAGTCGTCAACGACTACAACCGCGCGGCGAATATCGAAGTCTCGCTCGAGGAGTACAAACCGATCGTCGCCACCTTCGTAACGCCTCCGCCGGCGCCGAAGACCGACACCCAGCCGATGCCATCGATTGCTCCGGGAGGTCCCCCGCCCGGTGGAAATACGGCTCCGCCACCGTCCAGTGCACCGCCGGCTGGCAGTACTACGGCTCCCGCTCCATCGACAGGAAATACTACGGCACCTGCCCCATCAGGAAGTCCTTCCTCTGCACCGGCCGGAGGGAAGCCCGGTGCGCCGCCTGCTGGCAAGTCGCCAACCCCGCCAGCCAGCAAACCCTGACGCGATCGCGCCAGTGAAAACGAGTAGCGCCCCTCTCCATTTTTCAACTTTCGGTTGGAAAGCCGAGAGGGGCGCGATTCTTGATAGCGATGCGGAGCTAAATCTGGCTTTCTTCTCTCGAATGCTGCATGAATCGAACTAACATAGATGCGTCTTGACGAATCTTCCGATCAGGAGAATTCCTCGAAACATCGTTTGGAATCATTGATCTTCGGCCCGCAACGAGCGGACACGAATTGAGAGAATAATACTTTGATCACATTCATCGGATTAGGCGCGGGCAGCATCGAAACGCTCTCACGAGGCGCGGAATGTGCGCTCCGCGATGCGTCCCAGCAGAGCCTCGAAAGAAAAGGATTCTTACTGCTGCGCACTGCGATACATCCCTCCGTCGCCGCACTCGTCGACTGGAATTTGAAATACGAAACGTGCGACAGCTTTTATCAAAACGGCACGGATTTCGCCTCGCTCTATGCGCACATCGCCGACCATGTACTCGAACTTGCGCAGCGAGTCGGACCGGATGGCAGCCCGCTTTCCGTCTGGTTTGCCGTCCCCGGCCACCCGCTTTTCGCCGAGGAGAGCGTCCGCCAGATACGGGAGAGGGCAGTTGCCCTCGGGATCGAGACACGTATTATTGCTTCCGGCAGCTTCGTCGAGGCGGCGCTCTCGGCGGTCGGCGTCTCGCTCGGTGACGGCTGCGACATTCGCGACGCGCTCGCACTTTCGCCCGTCGATCGTATCGATGCGCAGGGTTTTCCGGTGGCTGCGCGAATCGATACCGGACGCGGGCTGCTGCTCTATCAGGTCTTCGATACCGCCGCTGCCTCACAAACGAAACTCGCTCTGATGCGCGACTACCCCGACGACTGGGAGGTCGCTGCGATCCATGCCGCAGGCGTGCCAGATCAGGAATCGGTGCGTTGGCTGCCTCTGTTTCGCCTCGACCGCGAACCGGTCGATCACCTCACCTCCGTCTTCGTGCCGCCATTGCCCCCTACCCTGCGTCGCTCTGGATTTACGGAACTGACCGGCCTTATGGCACGACTGCGCGCCCCGGATGGCTGTCCCTGGGATCGCGAACAGACTCACGCAACATTGCGGAAATACTTCATCGAAGAGACGTACGAAGTGCTCGAAGCGATTGATGCCGACGACTCGGAACTGCTCTGCGAGGAGTTGGGAGATGCACTGCTGCAGGTCGTCTTCCACGCACAGCTGGCGTCCGAGGAAGGTGTGTTTACGATCGATGACGTATGCGCGGGAATCGTTGAAAAGCTTGTGCGTCGCCACCCACATGTCTTTGGAACGGTAGACGTCGCCGACAGCGCGGAGGTGCTCCGCAACTGGGAGCAGATCAAGCGGGCGGAGAAGACCGAAAATGAGGCTGGCTGGCGTCCCTCACTGCTGGACGGAATACCGAAAGGGCTGCCTGCGCTGATGGCGGCGATGGAGGTCAGCAAGCGCGTCGTGAAGGTCGGGTTCGAGTGGGAGCAGTTTGCCGATGTGCTGGCGAAACTCGATGAGGAGACTGCCGAACTGAAAGCGGAGTTGGCTGCGACCGAGCCGGACAAAACGAAAATCGCATCGGAACTCGGCGATCTGCTGTTCACGATCGTGCAGGTGGCGCGTTGGCAGAAGGTCGATCCGGAAGACGCGCTGCGTGGTATGCTCCGCCGTTTCGGCGACCGTTTCCGCTTTATCGAACGCCGTGCCGCCGAGCAGCAACGTGCCCTGACTGAGCTGAGTCTGCCGGAAATGGATGCTCTCTGGGAGGAAGCAAAGAAGGCGCGGTAGCCCCATCTCCTACCCCTTTGTAAGGAGGAATCGTGAAGAAGATATGTGGAGGAGAGCCATATCCAGGGTAACTATTCGCCTTGCCTTCAATGTCGCACTTACAGGCAGGATATCTGCATTCTCTCACTCTCTTCACGAAGCTTCAGGCAGAGGGGGTTGGGGGTGATTAGTTACGATAAAAGATTTGTAAAGAAGCGTGGAAGCGAAAGTTAGAGAAGGTGAGGAATCACAGCATCATGCGTTCTTTGACTTCGAGATAGCGGTTGACAAGGGCGGCGGAGAGGGTTTCGGCGGGGGCGTCGACAACCAGAACGCCGCGCTTTGCAAGCGCGCCCGTTGCCCGCTGACGATCGTCCAGCACCTGAGTCGCGACCGCTTTCTGGTAGGTGGTATCGACTGAGGTCGCCTCCTGCTCAGCCGCTCGCAGCACTTTGGTATCGAGCAGTGTGACGGCGGCAACGAGGTGGCGGGGCTGCAGCGCAGCGAGTTCAGCGATCGTCAGACGCGATGAATCGGGGTCCCAGAGATCGGTGAAGCAGACCATCAACGAGCGCTTCCGCCATCGTGCCTGCAAAAATGCAAGCGCGCCCCGATAGTCCGGCTCGGCGAGCGTCGCCTTCGCATTGTAGAGCGCATCGAGGATCGCATAGACCTGCGAGCGTCCTTTGCGCGGCGGGATGTACGCCTGCACCGTGTCGGCAAAAACCAGCAGCCCGACCTTGTCTTCGGACAGCGTCGCGACATACGCGAGCAGCAGCGCCGCATTGATCGCATAGTCCAGTTTCTGTATTCCGTCGATCTCCGCAAGCATTGTACGCCCGACATCGAGCACCAGAATCACGTTCTGCGATTTCTCGACCTCATACTGGCGCGCGATCAGTTCGCCGCGCCGCGCACTCGCTTTCCAGTCGATACGGCGCATTTCATCGTCGGGTAGATAGGCACGCAGGCTCTCAAACTCGCGTCCTGCTCCCTGCAAACGCGCCTTGCGAATGCCGACCTGCTGGAGCCGCCCTTTTCGCGCCATAAGGGTAAATTTCGCCGCTTCCTGCAGATTGGGATAGACTTTGATCGTCTCCGCCATCGGGTACCGCCACAGACGATGCACCATGCCGAGCCGACCGCGTACACGCAGAAATAGATCCCCGAAAGCGAAATTACCCCGTGTCCGTGGGGTGAGGTGATAGATGGCGGCGCGGCGTTCGCCAGGTGCGATACGGAAATCGAAAGGCTGATCGTCGAGGTCGTTGGGCATCGTATCCGGAGGAGTGTCGCGCAATTCGAGGCGCAGTGGCAGTGTTCCACCATTGCGAATTTGCAGTTCGACGGCATTTTCGACGCCGAGCGACAGCCGCTCCTGCACTTCACGCTGCAGCGTCAGCGTCTCACGACCAGGCATCAGAAACCAGTCCGTGACCGCCAGCAGGAAGAGCAGTGCGTACCAGCCTATCGCCACCTGCCGCAGCGCAGGAAAAGTTCCGCTCAGCAGCAAGGGCAGTATGCCGAGCAGAAACAATGCCATCCAGCGTCTGCTAAAAGTCAAGAAAACCTCCAGGAACACAGGAAAAGTCAATAATAATCACGAGGTCAGGCGTACGGGAGGAGAGTCGGGTGCTATCACAAGATCGCCGGGGCGCAGCTTACGCCCGCGTCGCTGCTCGGGCTCACCATTCACCTGCACAACCGTCTCGGAGAGGTAGTATTTCGCCTCACCGCCCGTGCCAATAATTCCTGCCATCTTCAGCAGTTGACCCAGCGTGATATGATCGCCTTTTACAGCGACATGCTGTTCATTCTGATTATTAGACTGATCCATCTCGTGATCAGATTTCAGATCGCTCAAGGATTCGTCGATCGAGTCGGCGGGCAGCGTGTTGTTCTCAGCAGTCATAATTGTGGCAGTCGATGCGGCTGCAGGGCAGCAGGTGCGAACTCATACGAGGATTTTGTGGATGCGAGCTAGCAATGCGTGCTCTCCGCATGAGGCAAAGCAACTGAGGGACATGGATTCGAACCATGATTCACGGCTCCAAAGGCCGCTGTCTTGCCATTGGACGATCCCTCATCAATGGTATGTTTAGAAGCTCTCTTCTTTTCGTTATCTAACGGCTATCGAGCGTCCGGTGTACATCTCTCGACAGTATGATCAACCTCTGGATTATACACTTTGCCAGACTTCCTGTCAAGAATTGAATCATGACCAGAGCTCAGAATGAATTGCGGGAGCGGCTTAAGCCGCTCCCGTTCGGGAATCGTCATTCGGTTTTCATCGTCTTCACTCCCCTCTGCATCCCGCTCTCCTTAACTCCGATCGACCGGTCTACTTTGCCCTACCTATTGCCACACGTTCTAGCAGTTCAAGCGGTTCATGCCATTTAAAGCAGGGATTTCCGTCCGTTTTTCCCTCCCTTTCGGGAGGGAATCAACCAGTCGCCCGATCTATACTCGGCTGCGTCGCAGCCATGCACCGGGTCCGACACGCCGCATATCGCCCGTCGTGTTCAGCGCGTAGGAAGCATGTGCCTGGCGCAGGCTGCTCAAGCGCTGCAGAGCGTCTTCGCCCACCGCAACGTGCGGCGTGAAGGACTGCTCCACTTCTGCACCCTCTTCCAACAGCAGAACCAGGCGAGTCAGCGCCTCTGCACGATGCTGCTCAAGCAGCATTGTCGCAGAATCCATCTGCCTTAACTCCAGCGTATCTCGTTCCATCATTTCCATTACTGCCGACATTTTCGACCTCCTTACTCCACTTCTGCCGCTTCTTCGCGACATTCCTTTGGTCTGCGACATGTTCGTCGATTTCGCTGCCTGCCCGGTGCAGCGTACTACGCGGCGCACTCGGTTGCCAGGCAAATCAGTCTCTTTCCTGCACGCGCTCGATAGCTTCTCACTCGTCTCTGTCGTACGCACCTGAGTCGCGTCTGACGTTCTCTCTATACATTTCATACTCATCTCAAATCCTCCAATGTGGAAGCCAGGCTTCACTTTTCTGATTTTGCAGTCGCCCGTTTCGCCGTCGGCGCTGCAGCTCACAATTCTTCTTTTCGCCACTTCCATTTGCTGCCGATCTAAAAATCGATTGCAAAAATGTTTTCACAGCAGCGTTTTTGATTGCCAGGCAGCTTACTAAACAGAAACCCACCGCGAACTCAAAGGTTCTAACGGTGGGCGCGAGCAGGTGCCTATAACGGCGCAGTATGATTCTGCGACGTCACCCATGCCTCACGCCTCTGTTCATTCCCGCCGTGCGATGCACGACCTGGAAATCAATTGCCTGTACCGTACCAACCTGCATTAAATTGGGTTCTCCGGAGCCTCTGCCCCACTACCTGCTTCCGATGCGAACGGAGTTCACTCCGCCTTCGTGCTGCCCGGTCGTCTGAGATGTCTTACCGACTATCTCCGACATTGCATTTCTGCTGTCTCTTTGTACTCTCACCTCTATAGACAATAAACAGAGTGCATAGGTTTCGCTTAAATTGCAAAGTTTTCACAAAAAATATATCGTTGCCATCTGAGCGCATGCTTAATAATAATCAGGCAAAAAACTGATCGATATGCATATTCTCGCATCTGTGCTTGGAAGGGCAATGTAGAGCGTGCTGAAAGCGTCACAAGCGTACTACGAATGAAAGTGGCAGGTGCGTTTCATGGATTATTGATTTCGATATATCTGTTTTCGAATCAATTCCTGCCGATGGATCAGCAACACTGGATCTGACAACAACTGTATCGGTTTGTTTCATCGGAGTGAAATATGCAAAATGAGTGAAAATATTAAGCCAGTCAGGGATCGTGTCGGAAACGAGCGCGGCGCGCAGCGCCCCCACCGTGTGTGTCCGGACGACACGCGTACTTTCAAATGAAGAACTTTATTCCGTCGTCGCACCGTCGACGGAGCAGGGAGCAAACGCCCCACTCCTCCTTGTGGAGAAAGCTAGAGAAAGCAAAGGAGGGCCCTGGACCGCGCTTTGGATGCTTACTACCCGACAGGCGGAGGCGGAGGGGAATTGACATCGGTGGGGTCGGGCACATTCTGCTGTTCGGCAGGTTCGGGCACGACCGGTTCGGCGGGCAGAGGAACCTTCGTTGTGACGCGCGCTTTGCGACGCAGTTCCGCAATAAAGGGTGTCTGCTTTTGTGCCACAATTTGCCGCCAGGCTTTATCGCGGGCAGCCAGGGGGATACTGCTCCCATGCGCCTCGACGCTGCAGATGTACCAGCCGTCTTTTCCGCGCAACGGCTCGCTCAACTGCCCGGGCTTCAGAGCGAACAGAGCGTCCTCAAAGCTCTTCGTTCCGGTACCACGCAGCGCAGGTCCGTGCAGCCCGCTGAACTGTTTGGAAACGTCTTCGTTGACAGCAGCGGCAACATCTGCGAGACTCTTGCCCGCACGCACCTGCCCAGCCCAGCCCTGCAGGCGGGACTTCGCGTCGGCAGACTGCTTTGCAATCTCCTCTGGAGTTCCATGACTGGGACAGGCGGCAAAAAGAGCACGAAATGTCAGCCAGTCGTCGGCGCGCACAGGATGTCCATTGCGGCGCCCGATGTCGGCTTTGAGGAGCCGCTCGCCACGCAGCTTATACGTAGCATCCTCGACGAAGGCCACTTTAGGTATATGGAACATGGCAAGAATTTCGGCATCGGAGGTCTTCAGGTTTTGCTGTTTACGCACTTCATTTAGCAGGTCGTGGGCTGCAGCTTCGGCTTCGGAATGCGTGACGACAATGCCTTTCCGGCGAGCTTCGATTGCGACGACGCGGGTCTTGATCAGGCTTCCCAAATAGCCGGGATATTTTGCCTGTTCGTCACTATAGAGTGTGCGATATATCTCGTTGTCGCTGACTGCGATCGAGGTCGCGTTCCCATTCGATTGATGCCAGTGATCGGCGAGGAGTGCGCCCACCGCGCGGTTCGCCTGATTATCCACACTGAGCCAGAACTGAGTCAGTTCACGGCGCGTCACCGGCTCGCCTTCGACTGTGGCTATAACATCGCTGCCCCGATATTGCACTGTACTTTTGCCCTGAACAGAGGAAACCGCTCTCTTGATTTCGGAACCTTTTTTTGAACCCGTGTTGCTATGCCTGATCCCAGGCTGGTTTTGTGCGGCTGAAGGCAGAATAAGTGCGAGGAAGAGCGTGCCACAGGCAGCTTTGAAGGGTCGGCTGCAGAGTAGGCTCGTCGAAAAGCAACTGCGGCTCTGAATCGAATGGGGCATTTCGGTGGGCTCCTCGAACGGTTTACGAGTGCGTCTCTCAGAGTGAAAGAGTGCGAGATTGCGGAAGATGTCGTATTGTATGCGACAGCGTTTCAGTTTACCTCAAAGCAGTGTGCGATCGCAAAACCGACCTGGAGGAGGGAAGTGTCAATGTCATTCGCCCCCTCTCCCTAACGAAGAATGAGTGGAAGGGAGAAGGGGGTCGGGGGGTGAGGGCTCACTTATCAGCGGCTTCAATTTCTCTCATTCTCGAAAGTCGTTTCTTGATCTGCTGGAAACGTGACATCCGCCTAGAGTTTCGCCATGCAATTGGGTCGAACTCGCCACCCATCGACTTGAAGTTGTAATTTTCGCTCTCGATATGGGCAGTAAACCGCTTTTGTTCCTTATGGCACAAGCGCTCCACTCTCTCCCATGTCTTAGAGTTGTAGGGAATCCCGAAACGGTATATTCTGCCATGCGTTGCCTCGTGGACTATCACACTGGCATAGGAGGCGATATACCATTCATAATCAGGGGCAGATTGCTCGAGCGACGATCGGTAGCGTAAGAAGTCGATGCTGCAGCATCGTGACGCTCCATGGTATGCTCCAACAGTTAAGAGCGGGTCGTTCACGATGTAGAGTATCTCGCGTTGCGTATAGAAAAATCGGCGGGGATCCACCTGCTCGATGAGTTGAAGAGCGCGTGTAGTATGCGCTACGAATTCGGCGCTGTGTCGATCATCAGACATCGAGTCGGAGAACAGGATGCCGCGATAGCTTCCTGTAATATTTTTGTTGAGTATCCAGTGGTTTAGCGCACTAATCATCGTATGAAATGCCGCCTCTTCATACTATATCCCTCATGACTATCCATCCTCATTTCGAAGCTTCGGGGACAAGGAGCAATAATGCAGAGTTTTGAGGGAAGAAAAATAGTTACAATTACTCTCCAGAAACAGAGGGGCTCGTCTGGAGCATGATTATTTGTGGCCAGCTCCATCGACTTCTCGCATCCGTGCACGGAGCTTCCTTAGACGTCGTAAAAGTGGTGTCTTCCTGTCATCACGCCACCACATAGGATTGAAGTTGGGAACCAGCGTCTCAAAGCTATAGTTTTCGCTGCTGAGGTGCGTCGCGAAACGCTTTTCTTCCATGCGGCATATACGTTCAATTCTTTCCCATGTCTTGCCATTGTATGGGATCCCAAAACTGTGCAACCGACCATGAGTCATTTCATGCACAATTAAGCAGGCATATAAGGCTAAATACCACTCATATTCGGGCTCAGGACAATCGAGCCCTTCGCGAAAGCGGAGGAAATCGATCCAGCAGCTGTGATATGCTCTAATGTATAAGCCTCCTGATATGAGCGCTTCATTGTTGATATAGCGAAGCTCGGACTGCACATAGGAGAAACGACGTGGATCGACCCGTTCGATGAGTTGCAGAGCCCTTATAGTATGCACCACGAACTCAGCGCTATACAGCCCATGGCGCGTCGTGTCTGAAAGTAGAATCCCGCCATAGTTGCCTTTGATATTTTCGTTATGTGGAGTGAGTTGCCGGCGTTGTAGCGAAGTAAATTTCGTCTTCAACCAAAGCATATCGCAAAATCCCTACTACGTCAGACAGCGCGCGGCATACATGATTTTGTATGCCGCGCGCCATCGTTTATCCTGTCACTATTACTCAAACTCAGTCTTTAGAAGCGGTTAGCCCGGACAGCGCCATACTGACCCCGATCGCGACATTTGCCGCAACCCAGGGTAGCAGTTGCCAGGTGCCGACTTCGATCCCGGCGGGCGTCGTGCCGCGCAGGAACTCCCAGCCGAGGTGCAGGGTGAGCCCCAATGCCATCCAGCCGAGCAGTCGTCGTTCCGTTGCACCTTTCGCGCCCAGTACAAACAGCGCACCTGGAATCAGGATGCTGTGTGCCACGATGTTCACATGTGACGACATACCCAGGTAGCCCGTAAGCCAATCCGGGAACAGCAGACCGAATGCCAGAGCTGCCGTTCCCCAGAACGGATAGCCGCCGCGCTCGTGGTTCTTTTCGCGCTTGCGACCGATCAGGTAGCAGCCTGCAAACAGCGCGCCGACCAGCCAGAAGCGTGTTACGCCGTCGCTGTAGGTGTTCGCCGCCAGCTTTACCGCTGCAGCTGCATCGACGATACCCGCTCCATATTTGTTGCTCGGTCCCTTCTTTACCGCCGACTTCTGCAATACGCACTTCACATCATCGGGGTCCTTCACGCCCTGCGACTCGACCAGAGCGGCGATCGCGGCAACGTGCGGCGAAGCCATCGACGTTCCCTGGAAGCCGTAATAGTCATCGACCATGTTGCCGCTGCCGTCGTTCATCGTCGTATTCTGGAGGATTTTGCCCTCGGCTAGTCCGCCGACTTTCGAGTCGCCGCCCGGAGCGGCGATTGCGACTTCTTTGCCCCAGGAGGAGTAGAAGCTCAGGTCGCCTTTAGGTCCTACCGCAGAAACAGCGATGCATTCCTTGAAACCGGCAGGGAACCCGACGCCTTCACGCCCTGAGTTGCCCGCGGCGCAGACAATCGTGACGCCTTTTTTGGACGCATAGGTACACGCGCTCTGCATCAGCTTATCGGGGAACGGTCCGCCGAGGCTCATGTTGATGATGTTCGCGCCGTGATCTGCTGCCCAGCGAATGCCTTCGCCGATGTCTGCCGACGTTCCGCCGCCGGAAGCGCTGAGCACTTTGATCGGCATGATCGACGCTTCGAACGCAAGTCCCGCAACGCCCTCTTTATTGTCTGTGCTCTCAGCGATGGTTCCGGCGACATGCGTGCCGTGACCTTGATCGTCGTTGGGCATTTCGTCGTGGTTGACGAAATCATACCCTTTGACGAATTTGGTCTGCTTGAAGTCGCGCGCGAGTTTACCTTTTTTGGTGTCGCCATAGGCAACACCGGTATCGATCACTGCGACGACTACACCCTTACCCTTGGTTGTTTCCCATGCCTCTTCCGCTTTGACCATCGCGAAGTTCCACTGCTCTTTATAGAGCGGGTCGTTCGGCTTCCAGCGGTTGCTTTCAGGCGCATCGCCTTCATTGTTGTCAGGAGTTGCGGCAGCGAGTTCGCCCGTTTCCGGTTCGGTGTAGAGGTGGATTTGCTCGGCAATGGCGACATTGTCGTCTGCGCGGAGCGTCTCCAGCGTCTTAGCGATGTCTGAGCCTTCTGGCAGGGTTACGCGAGCGATTTCCGTTTCGGCATGGAGTTCGCTGTTCCAGGTAATTGGTGCGCCAATACGTTTGCTCAATTCTGCGAGGGCGTTATCGTCCGTACCGTCACGAAACTGTATTTCGATCTGGTTCTGACTTGTCCAGGCAGGATCGGCATTATTAGGAAGTGATTCCGACAGCGAGATTGCTGCAGCCTTCGAAGCAGCGGCATCATAGCGCCACGATTGCACTGTCGGCGCGGCGGCCAACGCGAGAAATCCGATTGCCGCAAGTGTCAGCAGGGCGGATCCTGATTTTTTAGACATTAGGGTCTCTCTTCTATGAACTCTCTTTGAATTCTACAAGAACTCACTATTTTGATTGCGGCAGCCAGTCGCGGTGTTTGCCGACGATATAGTCGTAGCGGTCTTTGGTGTCGCCGGTCATCTCATTGAACAGGGGGGTGCCGCCAGCGTAAACGGTACCTTTGGGATCGCCGTATTCGTTGAGACCATCCTTCTTTATTTTATCATCAATCAGCTTTTTTTGCTCTTTCGTCAATTCAGCCATCGGTTGTACTCCTTAATAACAAAATATATCGACATGATAAAATGATGTAAATCACAACCTGTCGACATGTCGAGGTCTCTACTGGGTTAGACGCAGACAGATAGGGCTTAGTTTCATTTGTCATGCTCCACGCCCTGCCGCGGAAAGGGGTAGTTTCCTGCCTGACCAATGCACCAATTATCGGATTTAAAATATATTCCAATATTTTTGAGTATTCTCCGAAATTCTGTGCGATTCCTGTTGCGAGCATACATTTCTATGTATACCTCATTTGCGCCGAGCGTACATAATTATGATAATGCTGAACAACCCCGAGGAGAATAGGAATGCTGCGTCATGCGATATGGATACTGGGAGTAATCGCCGCGCTTTCGGGCGGGCGGAATGCCGCTGCCACCGAGATGGACTTCGACTACAAAGACCCCAAGGAGATCAGCGCAGTTTCGCTAACGCTGGATTCCAAACTCGAACCCATCGTGGGCTACGCAAAGGGCATTTCAGGGACGATACGGTTCGATCCCGCCAGTCCCAAAGCGACGACTGGTAAGATCGCAGTCGCCGTTTCGAGCGTCCAGTTTGCGAACGAAGGCTATACTGCGACAGCACGCGGCTATGCGCTGAACGAAGAAAAATATCCACAGATCTTATTCAATTTGCGCAAAGTGCTGAGTGTGATGAAATCCGCGCCGAATGTTTACAAAGCGATTGTTCTGGCAGACTTTATCTGTCATGGAGTCACGACACCGATGCGTGTGCCGGTGACCGCGAGCTACTTTCCGGGTCTGGCGGAGGAGCGCACGAACGGTAAATACAAAGGCGATGTGCTGGTGATACGCACAGCGTTCGATGTCAGTCGCACGCAGCAGGGCATCAGCGCGGGCATCCCGATCAACATGGTCGGCGATACGATCAAAGTCGGCGTTGCAGTCGTTGGCATTCACTATGCCGACGGACAGAAGAAGCCCGTTTCGAGCCAGAAAAAAGCGGTTTCTCCTACTCCGAAGAGCGGAGATGGAACTAGAGCGGAAGATAATAAGAAGCCGGAGACTAATTCGAAGACGCCTGTATCTCCAACTTCCAGCCTGTGGAAAATGGAAATCGAACTGCGCGACGATCCGATTCATGTATCTGCGGAATTCGACCTGAATGCACTCCCTCCGAAAGCTATTTTTACGACCGCGCAGGGCAGCCTCCGCGCGGAGCGGGCGAAATTGATGGGCAGCACACTAACATTTCATCTGCCGAACAATTCACAAACGGGTGAGGCAGATGGCGAAGCCGTTTTCGACCATGGAACGATGCAGGGAACAATTCGCACGAAAACAGAGATACTCAAGTTTCATGGGCGTCGAAAGCTGGCAAGCGATGACATCACAAAAGCGGCGGATTCGAGTGCGCCTCAGGGTCCCGGTTTTCGAGACCTGACAATCGAATCAAATGGCATGAAATACTCGCTTACAGAGCGTATGAAATTTTATCACTGTCCTGCCATTTCCCTCGCCCGAATCGAGAACTATGAGGTCGTGGAGACGGGCGCGTTCGGCGTGACAAACGTCGAAACTGGTGAGCCAGTGAAAGAAAACACACTGTTTCAGGCAGGTGGCATGGGCAGCTCGCTGGTCAATCTGCTGGCGCTGAGGTTGGCGGCTCAGGGGAAACTCGATCTAAACCGGGAAGTGAACACCTATCTGAAATCTGCCAAAATCCCGAATAATGCCTTCACCCAGACGCGTAAAATCACGGTTCTCGATCTTGTCAATGGGACGAGCGGCCTGTCGCAGTACAAGTTTACCGGATACCGCTCCGGTGTCAACGTACCCGCGCTGACCGCCCTGATTGCAGGCGCCGATCCGACTGAGATGGAGCCGCTTCAGGCGGTGAGTACACCGGGGACTTTCAACGGAGCGGGTGTCAGTGGCGCGATTCTAGAACAGGTGATCGTGGATGCAACTGGCAGACCGTTCGACGAACTGATGCAGGAAGACATTCTTACCCCCTTCGGCATGACCCACAGCACGTACCAATCCCATCCCAGGCCGATACCCGGACAAAATATCGCGCTCGGACACTACTCTACGGGCGAACTTATGCTGGATAAGTTTCATGTCTACCCGGAGACTGGTGAGACGGGGCTATGGACCACCGCGGGCGATTTCGCCAGAATGCTCTGCGAGGTGCAGAAGATGCTTGCCGGGAAGCCCAACCAGATTCTGACTGCGGAACAGAACAGTCTGCTGAGATCCGTAGTCACGAAGGGCTGGATACTCGGTCTCATACGGAGTGATGGTAAAGGCTTCCTGCCCGCCGGTTACGCCTATCACGGAGGCGACCCCTATGGTTATTTCGCAAACCATGCCACGCATCTGGTGAACGGGAGCGGAGTGATTGTGATGGAAAACCGTATCATGGGCTGGGGATTGAATAACGAAATCATTGCGGCTGTATTGAATCAGCACCCCATGCCGAGTTTGTGAACATCGATTTTGTTGATTTCGGGGTGACTATTTACCCTCACCTCCAACCCCCTCTCCCGAAGCTGCGGGAAGAGGGGGAGTAGATTCAACTGCCGTCTGCGAGTGAGAAATCAGGCAGAGTAAATAGTGACAATTCGAGAAGAAATTTCGACGAAAGCGGAGACAAATTATGAAACAACCCCAGAAGGAAAGAAACATATTCATCCGGTATGTCATGGCGACAGTGTCTGCACTGGCTTGCTGCACCCTTGCATTTCCGGCGGGCGGCGAAGTGGAGAAACCACCGGCTTACGCGACCATTGGGCAGGCTGTCCGGCTGGACTATACCCTGCCTCTGATCGGGGCTATAAAGGAGACGAAGTCAGACGAGACCAGTAAGAACGCTTCAATGGACAAGAACGTGAGCAAGGCAATCGATCAAACCAGCGCGATCGATGAAGCAATCAAAAGAGGGAGAGAAGACAATTCCAGTGTTGATAAGCCAACTTTGAATTTAATTCAGGCGAAAGGGAAGAAAAGCCTCGTACTGTTTTTTTTCAGCGAGCAGTGTGGCGTGACGTTTTTCTACAAGAGCCGCCTGCAGCAAATCCAGAAAGATTTCGAGGGCAAGGGTTTCACATTCATCGGTGTGCGCGGGGGCAAGCGTCAGAACCCCAACGAACCGCTCGAACTTGCAGAAACAAATTATCTGAAGATGCCCTTTGTCGATGATGCGAATGGCGCGCTGATCCGCTATTTTCGTGTACGACAGTCGCTCACGTTTGCGGTGATAGATCGCGAGGGCAGACTGCGCTACCGAGGCGGCTTCGATGACAGTGTCGATGCGGCGCATGTGAAGAAGAGCTATCTGCGTAGTGCGCTCAGGGATATTGCCGCCGGCAAGCCTGTAGCAGTCAAAGAAGGCGATGCGATCGGCTGTGCGATCGTTGTCGGTCCCTGATTGAAATGGTCTATTGAAAAGGTCTAATGAAAGGTCTGTTGCGTGATGTCAAGTAAACCGTGACTACATTGGACGAGAGTGAAGGCAATGGAAAAGTAACGATGGCTGGACGACAATCCACAGTGTCTGAGACAAAAGTATCTGCGCCAATCTCGGCAATGAATAGGGATCGGCTACGCGATAGCGACCTGCTGCGGCTCTATGTCGATGAACGTTCCGAAGTGGCGTTCGCGGAGCTGGGGCGACGCTATGGCGGACTGGTCTACTCTACCTGTCTGCGCGAAATTGGCGAACAGACGCTGGCAGAGGACGCGGCACAGGGCGTCTTTCTGCTGCTCAGCCGGAAGGCAGGATCGTTGCGAAAAGCGGACTCGCTGGCTGGGTGGCTCTATGCGGCAGCGCGCTACATCGCCGCTAATCTACGCAAACAAGAGCGCAAACAAATGATCTATGCCTCGAAAGCACTCCATGAATCGATAGAATCGACTCTCACGACACGGAACGGAGTAGAAAGCGATGCCGCGATCAATCCTTTGTGGGAGCGTATAGAACTGCACTTCTATGAAGCGCTGAATGGGCTCAAACCAGTGAGTAGAGAGGCGATTCTGCTGCGATTCGTTCAGGAGGAGAGTTTCAGTGAGGTAGGGGCGAGCTTAGGGATTTCGGAGAACACAGCACGGATGCGTGTGAGTCGCGGTCTCGACAAGGTTCGGGCGCAGCTTGCAAAGGCTGGCATCGCCGTGACAACTGCCGCACTCACCCTGATGCTCGATCAGCACACCGCGCAGGCAGCACCTCCTCGATTCGAACAATCCTTAGCGCAGATCGCGTCTGGAAACGCTTTACAGGGAAGCGGTGCGCTGCAGGCTGTGGTGCAAAAAGCAGCCTTGCGCGCTTCCCTCAAACAGACTGCTAAGCCGTTATTCTGTTTTGCCGTCGCCTTACTGCTGATGGGCTTCGCTGGCTACCGATATTCGCGCCCGCAGCCGCTGGCTGTGACAGAGGAGGCAAGGCTGTTCTCAACAGTGGTCGGAAACTGGACGGGGAGCCTCGAATATGCAGACGACCGCACGAGCCAGCATTTCACCTACCCGACATCTGTCGTTTTTAGCCTGGGAAATGGTGGAAACACGCTTCAATACGTCTCGACTTACGGCGCGTATCCGATATCGGACACCGCGACAATCAGCCGGAATCCACAGACCGGTGAGACTTTGATAACGAATGGCGGCGCAGAGCGAACCCATACACTCGCGGCTGCAGGAGAAATTTTCCGCGAACGGGACGGCAGTTTTCGATTCCAGGGACGGGATGAAGCGAGAAACGTGGATACGCGGATGCTCCTATCCCTCAAGAAGAATCAGCTTATATTACAGGAGGAGTATCGGCGAGCGGGCGATGACGCCCATCGTTTCCGCAACCGCTACACGCTGTACCGCAAATAGCCAACAAAAGCTCTCGTGTCCAGCTGAGGGATTTAGCGCCAATGCTCAGAATGGGAGGGTCTCGCGCAAAGTTTTCGCGGTGGTTTCGGCGAGTGTATCGTTGATGAAAGCCCCTGCGCCCGCCTCCGAACCTGCGAGATACTTGAGCTTGTCAGGGGTTCGGTACGGCGGGTAGAACTCGATGTGAAACCGGTAGTACTTGTAGTCAATGCTCGTGCCATCGCAGGGACGCTGGTGCATCGCCATAATATAAGGAAACGAACGCTGCCAAAGGTTGTTGTACTTCTCCATCACGACTTTCAGGATCGCGGCAAGCGCGGCTTTTTCTGTGTCATCGAAGTCGGTAATTGCGGGTCGGACAGCGCGAGGTAGGATATGCACTTCATATGGATAACGGGCATAGAACGGCACGACTGCAATGAAGTGCGCGTTTTCGCTCACGACACGCTGTCCGTCCTCGATCTCTTGCGATACGATATCACCATAAAGGTCGCGCCCGTTGCGCTCAAAATAGCGGCGCGCTGCGCTGACCTCCCGCTCGGCAGTCGGGGGAATAAATGGATAAGCGTATATCTGTCCGTGCGGATGTGTGAGCGTAACGCCGATTTCTCGCCCTTTGTTTTCGAACATATAGACATACTGGACGTAGCTGCGCTCGCTGAGATGTGCGAAACGATCTGCCCAGACATGCACGAGCTGTTCGACTTTCGCTACCGGCAGCGCGGCGAGTTCGGTGTCGGACTGCGGCGTATAGCAGACCACTTCGCAGATGCCCTGCGCGGGCACGACGGGAAAGAGGCTGGTTCCCTCGACTGCAGGATCGGGCGGATCGCTTCGAAGAGAAGGGAATTTGTTCTCGAAGACGACGATTTCATAGGTTGAGGCTGGGATTTCAGTTGGGAAGCCGCCCGGCATGGTCGGCGCGAGCGGGTTGTAATCCGGGGGCGGGAAAAAGGTGCGATCCTGGCGATGCGTTGCTGTAATCACCCATTCTTCGAGTGTCGGGTTCCAGCGCAGTTCAGACATCTGCATGGCCTTTCGACGCGTCCGAAGGATGAGTATAGACAGTAGAAGTCTCAGCCATGCCGGAAACGGAACCCTCAGTGAAGCCAGCTGCGACCTCTGTGAGCGGATCGATTGATGTGATCGCGGCGAAAACCGCTGTCTCCTCGGGGGTTGCTGTCGCAGGAAAATGGTAGTAGATGAGACTCCGTCCGTCCTCTTTGCGTGTCTTCTTTTGCTCAATGCGCATCGTTACATTCCTCAGAGTGTCAGAATTTTTTATCCCAAACGACTGGCTAATGTTCCGCAGTCAGGATATATTTTCCTCCAGTGTTCGATGCGGTCAGCAAAATCCGGGCAGAATTTCAGACGGTATCTCCGCTTTTGCGGCTAAGTAGAATAGAGAGGCTTCCAACAATGCCGATACCCGCCAACAGCGCCACATTGCCAGGTTCTGGCACGGCCGGAGCAACGATCACATTGCCATCGACACCCATCGAAAAGTCGCTGAATCGGCGACCTAGATAGTCGCTCGCCGCCCTGAAATCGATGCCGCTCTGCGATGCGGTAAAGTAGGAATTGCCATCGTTTCCTGCAGGAGTTCCAATCGAGTTCGCACCCATCGTCGTACTGCAGCGAGAGTAATCGAAACCAGAGCCGAGCGGCGTCACTTGCAGCCAGTAGGTGCCGCTCGTCAGATCGATGCTGAGTGCCGATACCCGGACTGTGTATTCGTTGGTACCGAATCTGCTGCGCCCTGTAGCAGTCTGTGTAATCGTATCGGTGCCGCTTGCGATGATCGTGCCGCCATTGCCCAGGGAAACACCGCTGCGAATAGTCCAGTTTGCCTGTGTCGCGTCGGTGTAGTTCATCAGGTCGTTCGACCATAGGGACGTAATATGCCAGCCCGTCTTGTCAGTAACCGTGAAATCGTCGAAGACGCGGGCATCGGGGAATCCGCCGCCAATTACGTTCGCGAGCGCGTTGCTGTCATCAAAATCTCCGTTGTACCACAGGTGCGACGCGCTGGCGGGACGTGCAGTATTCGATAGCAGCAGCGTCAGCAGGGGCAGCAATATCCAAATTTTACAAGGGACGGTACGCATCTTCATCTCCTCCGCAATAAGCCTGCATCACAAACTGGTCGTTTCCAATTCCACTACGGCATTCAAGCAGTCAGTCTATTTTACGCTAATATCCGCGAATATCCTGCCGTACTTTTGCCGGTTTCGCCTATCATGAGTTCTTATCAAATGTCGAACCAGGGATGTGTCAATGACATCCCGTAGCCAGAATCGTGCGGAGCGTTTTGATGGAAATGCGCTGATCAATAACAGTTGTAGTTCCAAAGTTCTGCGCTCGTCCAGCCCGTCTGCCCGTTCATAGTCGGGCGAGCGAAGGGCGAAACGAGTTCGGCGTCGTACGCGCCTCGGCTGACGACGAATTTGCTGTGACCATCGGCGAATACAACCCCACCCCCGCGCGGGTGCCAGAGCCGGAAATAGTATGCGTATCCATACTGGTTGGCTGTGTCTTTCTGAGGATCGAACCAGGGCATCTCGGCGTCCCACGCGAACCGTGTCTCAGCCGGACGCTCGAACCCCGCATCGCTTACGATATCGGTAAGAGTATCCGGCGTGCTGTTGGTGAAGGTGCTGCTCTGAAGATCACCATTTCCGGAACGGGACAGCGTACAGTTATCGAAATTAAGAGAGGTGCCGTATGCTTCATAATCCGAGTGCGCGTTCTGGATTACAGGGTTGGCAGAGTCTTTCAGATCGGGTTCGCCGCTGTCATCCGGGCAGCGGAAAAGTTCGCGATTTTTGACATAGGGCATCAGTTCGGTTTCGACACCACGATGGCGCGGGTCGGGTGGAGTATAAACGCTATCATAAAGATAGCTGAGCGGCCACTTTTCATCGTAGTCCTGTACGTACATTCGGATCGCGAGCGCGACTTGCCGCGTATTGCTAATGCAGACTGTTGCGCGTGCCTGCTCACGCGCCTGAGCAAAAACCGGAAATAGCAGCGCCGCTAAAATGGCGATGATCGCGATCACTACGAGCAGTTCGATCAGTGTGAATCCGTTTTTTTTAAACTGGTGATTGTCGCTCCGGTATTGGGTCATAATTCGCTCCTTATCAGAAATTGGATGGTGTGAGACACCAAAACGCCGCGTTCCCAGAATCGGGACGCGGCGTCAATGAGAACGATCGAACTTAGGGAAAGCGACATATCCGCGATGCGGATTGCCAGTTGAAGTTCGTCCGCTTTCCTACGCCGGCATTATCCGGTTCAGGTTCCGGGGTCGGACGCTAGAATGTCCCTCTCAGCCCGTTTTGCAGCAGGCTCCCCCAGCGGTTTTGTGAAGTTTTTGCCCTATCGACTGGATATGGCTCAGTGAGACTATACACTATTCGGACGCGGAAAGCAAATTTCCATATCTAGGATAATGGTCCGCTAGCCTTGAATCGGCATTTTCTGTGTCAGTCCGGTGTTTGCAGCTCGGAGACCCGCTTCCAGGATCGTCTGTGCGGTGAGGCTCGCTTCCGGCGAGCAGAAGCCTTCGATCGGCTGGCCGTTTTCGAGGCAGTGGATCATGTATTCAGGCCCGCTGCGGCGTGGATAGACAGTGGGCACGGGCGTAATCGTCTCTTCCGGCTTGCCGGGACGCTGCACAAGCACCTTATCATGGTAGATCCCCAGAGATCCTTCACTCCCATACACGACCGGGTTTGTACCCGCATATCCGACAGGCTGCGTCCAGCTCGCTTCACAGACGCCGAATCCGTGCGGATATTTGGCGAGGATGATCGCATTGTCGTCGGAGGCGGCATATGCCTGCTCCGTGCCGAAAAAGCCCCGCATTCCCGTCACGGATTCAGGCATTCCAAGAAGCCGCGCCATAAGATTGGCTCCATAACAGCAGTAGTCCATCAGCGCGCCAGCGCCATTGATTTCCGGGGTTGTCAGATCACGCACGAAACTCGGGGCGCATCCGATGGCGACGGGGCCACTATGTGCACTGCGGTACTTGCTGTAGAATAGCGTGCCGATGTCGCCCGCCAGCGCGCGGCGTTCGAGCTCTTGCCAGGAAGCGATCCAGGCGGTCGGCCAGTTGACCAGCAGCAGCGTTCCAGCGTTTTTCGCAGCGTTTGCCATGCGCTCCGCCTGTGCCAACGTGGCTGCCATTGGCTTCTCACTGACCACATGAATCCCCCGCGCTGCCGCTGCCTCGACGATCTCCGCGCCTTCGCTGTTGCCGCCCGCAACCTCGAGAATATCAAGCTCCTCGTGCTCGAGCAGATCCTGCCATGAGGAGTAGAGCTTTTCCACACCCTGCTTCTGACGCAGCTGCTCACGCAGGTGCGCCTCATCGTCGCCCCCCGCCACAATTTCGACATTGGGCAGGCTGCGCCAGTGATCGAGTTCTCCCCAGACATGGTCGTGTGACATACAGGCAACGCCGATTCGATAGGTTTTCGCCATTGTGTTCGTATCCTTATATTCGTAATTCTTGGAACAAAATCTCTGACACCGGCATTCACTTACGCGAGCGGGATTTTTGCAGCAAGGAGGGCAGTTCGGACATCCTCACGCACGCGCATCTGCGCTGAAAGTAGACTCCGTGGCTCGGTAACGACTGCAATTCGAATCGTAACCGCGAGCGCCGTGAAGGCTGAGACGCCTTCCACGACCGGCGCCAGCACGAATGCATGATTTTCCTTGTCGAGCATTTTAATGCCTGCCTGGTCGATCACGGCAAAAGCGCCTGCCAGGTCTGCCTCAGCGGCGACCCCGACTTCGATAAACTCATGCACGGGATGGCGCGACAGATTGGTGACGGTGCCGATATCCCCATTCGCGAACAGATGGAGTTTTCCCTGCGTATCCAGCAGGCGGGTGACCCGCATACCCATCTCCTGAACCTGCCCGGTCACGCCTCCGATCCCAATCGTCTCACCAACCACATATATATTGTCGATAACTATGAAGAAACCAGAGATCACATCTTTGACGAGTTTTTGCGCTCCGAAGCCTACTGCCAGCCCGATCACGCTGGCGGAGGCGATAAAAGGCATGATGTTGAAACCGATTGCCTGGAAAAGCAGGACGCCGAAGACAAAAGCAAGCACGTAACCAATCATGTTTCTGCAGAGCCCCTGCAGTGTATGCATCCGCCCGGTGCGCTCTTCAGTGGTGCCAAGGCGTGCTTCACGTGCCAGCAGTGTCGCGAGAATTCCGTCGATCAACCGATTTGCGAGGGTACGCAGGAGGAGATAGGCGACAATAATACCGCTGATCTGCAGCAGCGCATGCAGCGCGTTATCGGCGATACCGTTCCAGAAATCGATCCAGAAGACAGCAGTAAAAACCTTTTCATGCATTGCGGGCCAGCTCCAAAGAGATATTCGATCGTCCTGGTACACATCAGTCGATCTTGACGTCGCTAGTTTACCTGCTCGGAAGTCGATATTTGCCACGGTCTATAGACTGCGAAGGCGTAGTGAGGAGGGCCAGGAAATTATTTTCAAAATAATTCCTCATAAACACTCTGAATGTCGATTCTGGCACGATTCTTGCACATAACTATACTGTGACGGACAGCGGTTCGACAATTCTGCAGCAGACGATAAAAGTACCCTTCGATTCGCTTGAACGTGCTTGGCAGGCAATTTTGGGGCATTGTACTGGTAAAAATATTGTTTTTTGCTGTATTTGCGTAAATCGTTGTTCGAAATTGGACAACTGCAGTGTATAATTAATTTGCAGTGCGTCCTATTTAAGGCGGTAAGGAGCGTGTTGCATGTTCCGACGCCGACGTTCCGGAGTCGGTGCGCCCATCACAGCACCCGGCGGTATCAATTCATCCCGCCACTTGATGCCCTTGATGTCCTCTCTCTTCCTGCCGCGAGAGTGGAACACGTCCTATACAAAGGAGAGAAAGAAACAATGCGTAAGTATGCTTTGACAGCGCTGGTTGCGGGATTTGGTCTCGTAGCTTCGCTGGGATCCGCAAAAGCGGTGTCGATCCAGTTCGACTACAACACGATGTTCACCCCTAATCCGGTGACGTCGGCCGGTGCGCCTGGCACATTCCTGACGGTGTTGGACCTGTCCGGCGCTGGAATCGGTGTTCCATCCAACGTCCGCACTACCAACCTGACACCCAACAGCGACGGAGCGGGTACGACTGCTCAGCGCACATTCAACACCAACTTCCAGGAAGTTACCACGATCTCGGGCGTAACGTATGGGGCAGAAACCTTCTCGCCTGTTACAGGCTCAGATTTCACTCTGACAGGAAATCTGAAGGGTGTATTGACTGCTAATTCCAGTACCGTTGCTTTTCATAACAGCACTGTATTCAGCGGACCCACTACCCTGACGTTCGTTGCCGATGACAATCCGCTGAGGTTCATCACATTCAGTGCTAGCAACATCACGACCACCGACGTTGGCGCGCCCAATGCCCTGATTCCTGATGGCACGATCAACTTCCTGGTCAATGGCTCTGTTACTACCACATCGACGACGCCGGAACCGGGTGCGATGGCGATGGTTGTCGGTATGGCGATCCCGGGCTCACTGCTCGCGCTGCGACTGCGCCGCCGCAACAAATAGTCTTCTCTTCACTGAGAAGCTTTTCTTGCGATCCATGACTTGCTAATATAAAAAAGCCTCTGCTCTCATCTGAGCAGAGGCTTTTTCACGCCTATATTTCCTTAACGCCCGATCCAGCTCTTCTCAACCTGTTCTCCCGAAACTTCGGCGGAGGATAGCACTTGCACCATCTCAACCCGCTCCTTGAACAAAAGCCGAGGAGAGGAGGAATTGCGCAGACAGTCAGGGTCGTGTCCGAACAAGGTGCGGCAAGCAGCAACCCTACATATCGTACTCGCAGTCCCCTCGTACTTTCTAGCGGAAAACTTCAGTCCGCGGTGGCATTATCAGACTCCCTGCACTGGCCTTGCATTCTACGCTCGCGTATGGGAGGCACGCAAAGAGAAACAGGAGTGTAAGGTTAAGTGCTTCAGGTTGAGGAGAATGGAATCGCTCATTTAATCGAATTGGATGTAATGTGCAAGCTCTTTTTCGCAACAGAACGTGGTGGGGAGCGCGTAAAAACCCCTGCATCCGAGAATGGATGCAGGGGCAACAGACGATCGACAGATCGACAGATCGACTACTTACCGGTGAAAACCGTGGCGTTTTCGTCAGTGGATGTCGTGTTCATCAGGCGCGTCGGTGTCGTGAGGGGAGACGATACCGGGAGGCTGTAAATCTGTACGTTGCCGGTCCGGCTCGAGTTGAATACAATCGTCGCATTGTCCGCCGTAAAGACCGGAAAGGTATCGAACAGCGGAGCATTGGTATAGCGCACCGGATTGGTTCCATCCGAGTTCGCGATATAAACTTCAGGGTTGCCATCTCGATCCGTCTGGAACGCAATCTTCGTGCCGTCCGGGCTGTAGGAAGGACCGCGATCGTTGCCTGGCGATGAGATCAGAGTCTGGGGTGAACTGCCATCGAGACCCATAGTGATGATATCGAAATTGTTGGGTTTGGGATTATTCGGATCTGCCAGCCCATTGCGGTTGGAAGCGAAGGCGATCTTTGTTCCATCAGGACTGACGACCGGATCAAAATTGACGATGTTGCCCGTTGAATTGGTGAGATTCACGACGCCGGTCCCGTCGATATTCATTTTATAAATATCGTAGGCACCCGCTGTTTTGCCTCGATCGGAAGCGAAAATGATTCGCGTGCCGTCCGGAGTAAAACGCGGGTTGATATCGGAAGCCGGGTTGTTCGTCAGGTCGATGACCCCCGTCCCGTCCGCATTCATGATATAGACGTCATCCGTGGAGTTGGGTGCATTGCTGCGGTTGCTGATAAAGGCAATATGCTTTCCATCCGGGCTTGCGACCGGGAAGCCGCTGCTGCCGTCGTTAGCGCTCGTAAGTCCAGTTAGTTTCGTGACAGCTCCACTGGAGGCATTGAGTGTGTAGATATTCAAGATACCTGCTGTGCCGCCACGATCGCTATCGAAGAGTATTGTGCCCGGCGCAAGTGTCGTGGTCGGAACTCCCGGCACAGTCACGATCGCAAATCCGATTTTGCCGGATTCCGTATCCGTGATCGTGATGTTTGCCGTACCTGGGCTCACAGCAGAGACGATCCCGGTGGCATCGATTGTGGCAACCGAAGGCGCGTTCGACACGAATGAGATCGCTCCAGGAGCGACAAGAACGACATTTCCGGAGGCATCGGTGTAGGTCGGGACGATCACTGTTTTGGCGCCTGCTGCGAGAGTCGGAGTCGCAGGCGAAATCGATACTGCAGCGATCGTGCTCGCTAGCGTCAGTCCGACAGGAGTCGTGCTCCCGGCGACAATCGTAATCGGCGTAGTTCCGCTCGCCTGCACAACGCCGGTCCCGTCCGCCTGGGGATAGGCATTGGCGACGACCGTCAGTGTGCCTGCAGGTAGGTTGGTAAAAGTTGCCGTAGTCACTGGTTTGACGATCAACTGGGGGGTGCCAACAACGACAGATCCCGAACGTATCGTGATTCTAATGCTCTGGGAAGCGGCGGGGACCAATCGCGTTGTCTGTGGCCATTTGATTGTGAAGACAGCGCGTCCGGCGCGTGTATTGATCGAACTGCCGCTTCCCCCACTCCCGCCACATCCTGTAATTACGAGGGCGAAGAGACTAAGCAGCGCAGCGAGTCGCAAAAGTCGCATTGTATAGGTCCCGCCCGAGCGGGTGGATTCGATTTTGGGTTTGATTTCGCGTTTCAATTTATGTTCACCTGTCCATTTCCAAGCCCAGAGGTAACTACGACGTTAGAAGAGCCGCTCTTGCCCGATTTCGGATCCGTCACAGAAATCGTCGTGACTCCGACTGCAGTGCCAACGATCGTTCCATCCGAACCGATTGTTGCTGCGGTGTTATTGCTCGAAGTGTACTGAAGGTTTGCCGGAAGCGGGGAGATGGGTTTACCGAAAACATCAGTTGCCGTAACGACAGCTTTCACAGACTGCCCTACTACAATAGTATTGCCTGTGACGCCGATTGTGAGCGCGTTGAGCGCGCCGCTGCTGCCGTTCGTGCCGCCGTTAGTAGTTCCGTTCGTGCTGCCGTTAGTTGTTCCCGTCGTGCCGCCATTGACACCAGTGCCGCCGCCGCTGCCACCTCCAGCGCAACTCACCACCGCGAGTGCGGTGCCGAGCGCGAGCACGAATAGGCCCGTCTGTCGTCTCATACAGTCTCCTTTGTTGCGCGAGAATAGTCGCCGCGCTTTCGTCGTGGAATGATCAAAAATCATCAAAGCATGATCAAATAGTGATCGAGATAATCGAAGCAACTGATTGCAGCGATCGATCGGGTCGGCAGGTGGTCGAAAACATCATTCGGGAACGAGTAATCGATCTGCCGCTGTGCTGCAACAAAAGCAGCCTGCAGAAATCGCGCCATCATGAATCGCATCATGAAGTACCGGCGCAGCAGTGAGAGACTTTTTGTGTCGCCTCTGCAAAACAGGCTTGTCGTTGAAGAGCTAAGGGGGAATCAGCAGAGCGATGTGGAGCGCGTCGAGTGCGATACTGCTGGCTTCAGGAAGATAGGGGGATCGCCTGCTAATAAAAAGTATAGCACAATCAGCGGGTCACCGCTACAGCAATTCTCCCGTACTCCGAGATTTCGGTATCGATTTTTCGCTGGCTGCCGCTAAACTTTCGATGCTCTTTTACTCATGGCAACAATCTACCGCACTGATAGCTGAGATGCAGGGTGCGCTCTCCAGACCAAATATCGGCATCCGATAGTTGCGGAACCCGGTCGCTGGCGAATCGAGTCTTCACTGTGTGACCTGGGATAGTGGTCTCGATCGGCGGATCGTGTTCGGTCAAACTGATTCCTACAGATCAAACTGGATGGCGGGACCCTTTTGTTCCCAACATGTGCGTAATACCCGGCGTAACTATTCCCCCTACCTTTAGTTTCGCGCTAACAGGCAGAATATCTGCATTCAATCCCCCTCTCCCGAAACCTTGGGAGCGAGGGTTGAGGATGAGGGGTATACTGATCACCCGGCAAATAATGAAATTGATGAAATTCAACTACCAGCAGGACTTTTCAAATATCGACTTTCGCCAGCATCCGGAACTTTATCAGGTGGGGATCGGCGAACAGGGCGTGCTGCTTGTCGAACCCTATAAAGGGGAAATACTCCCTTACTGGCGATTTCGCACCCCGGATATTGCTCGGGAATCGGCGGAAGCTATCTATTCGCTCTACCTGAAATACAAAACCGAAAAAGATTTCGTCGGAATGGACATGGCGCGGAAGTTCATTCAGATGGGCTATACACGCTCCCGGCGTTACGCAAACCACAGCAGTGGGCGCAAATGGTCTGCGGATCATACCGTCGTTATGCCTCAGGATCCGACTCATCACGACAACGAAAAAGCGGTTTCGGCACAGCTGTTCAAGGTTAAGTGGGACCTGATACGCAGTGATCCAGAGTATCAGCGGATGCTGCTGGCGCACCGTGCGCGTTACGAGACCCTCGCCCCAGAGGGAGGTCAGCCCGAGAAAGGTCAGCCACAGGCTGATAAGAGCGTCGCAGCAGAATCATCCTCAGTCGCGTCTCAAGCGGAACCAGCTAAAACCTCCCGCCGTAAGAAATGAGTGTACTTCAGGGCAGTGTCTGGCAGGAATTCGGCTGAAACACCCCGAACTAAAGCAGGAACTGCCACATTCGAATTGTCGATAGAGTGCGTCTCAAACAAAAACATTCCCAACTGAGCGCGCGTCGATAATAACTTTTCGCATTCAACTGCTCTTCACTGGCGTTCTCAACAAAACCATGCCCTCTAAGCCTTCCAATCAATCCAACGAAACACTGTCCGGGATGAAGATCACTTGTCCGCACTGCGGTGCGGTCAACCAGGATGTTCGCCCGCAGGACGCCTGCTGGCAGTGCCGAAAGACGCTCTCCAGCAAGTCCGAGGTAGACGCTGCAACGTCCGGCGAGTCAACAGAAGGCGGCGGATTGAGGATGCGCAATCGGCCTGCAAGGCTGAGTCTCGAAGAGCGTGTCGCCGCTCGCAAAGCCGAGCGCAAAACTACCTTCCCGAGACAACTCGTGATCGCCGTAGTGCTCCTTATTCTTATCGCCCTCGCGGTCGTCTATTTTATTCGCCACCGCTGACTGCGTGAACCGCAGCCTCTTCACAGGATATATTCCGATGATCTTGTTTGATATTCTGCTCATTCGGAACACGCGGGGCAGCGACTGCGTATGGTATACTAGTGATTGAATGTTGAACCCAAAAATAAAACTCTGTCTTGAGTGCGTTCGATGCAGGACGCGATTTCAGACAGTGTACGGAGGACAGTAATGGCAAAGAAAGACGCATCCAAAACCAACGTCACCGCACGCGCCGCTGCCAAAGCCGCGCAGTCGGTCTGCCGATTCTGCGGCAGCAAGCCGGAAGTCGTACGCCAGTTGACTCCCGCTGGCAAAGCGCAAATGTTCCGCAAATGCTGCGCCAACGCTGGCATCGCTGCCTGATAGTATCGTGCGGCAGAGCGCTCTTGTTGCCGCAATATCGCATGATTGAAGCCCGTTTCTTCGCAGGAAGAGCGGGCTTCACTGCTATTTTCCCGCTCCTCTGATTTATTGATTGGTTCACCAATTCCACTGCTCCGGGAGTATCTTGAATTTGAATCTTGATGTCTTGAACTCGAGCGGCGGAGTCACTGCCAACCCGGAAATGATCGGCAGCTTCGCTCTGGTGCTGCATTCGCATATTCCCTACGTTCTCGCGCATGGACGCTCTCCGCATGGAACCGACTGGCTCTCCGAAGTCGCTGCGGAAACCTATCTTCCGTTGCTCGATGTGCTCGATCGACTGGCCGGCGAAGGAATCTCCGCGCAGATTACGGTAGGCTTGACCCCTATTCTAACCGAGCAGCTTGCGAACGAGTCTTTTTGCGCAGAATTCGACGATTATCTGCAACAGAGGATCGCTGCCGCACATGTCAATCAGGCGCAGTTCAAACACGAAGGCAATATGCATATGCGCGGTCTGGCCCTCTACTGGGAAGATTACTACACGCGTATTCAAGCGCTATGGACGGAAACCTACGGGCGCGATATTGTTGGAGCGTTTCGGCGGCTGCAGGATGACGGACACATCGAAATCGTCACGAGCGCGGCGACGCATGGCTACCTGCCGCTGCTGCTGACCGATGAGAGCGTTCAGGCGCAGGTCAAGCAGGGCGTGGCGACCTATAAGAAACACTTCGGGCGCCAGCCCAGCGGCTTCTGGCTGCCCGAGTGCGCCTACCGTCCGCGCTACGCGTGGAACCCGCCCGTTACAAAGTTTCAGACGCCAGTACCTGTCATGCGCAAGGGACTCGAGGAGTTTCTGGCGGAGAACGGGATCGAGTATTTCTTCGTCGATGCGCATCTACTCAAAGGCGGCAGGGCGATCGGTGTCTACGCGGATCGGTTCGCAGGGCTGCAGGCGCTCTGGTCGCAGTTCAGCAAAGGCTATGTGCCGGAGATCGCCGAACGCACTCCCTATGCTCCCTACCTTGTCAACTCTAGCGGCACGCCGCATGAGCGTGTCGCGATTTTCAGCCGTGACCACAAGACAGGTCAGCAGGTCTGGAGCGGCGAGCACGGCTATCCTGGCGATCCCCATTATCTCGAATTTCACAAGAAACACTATCCTGGCAACCTGCGCTACTGGCGCATTTCGGAGGACAAAGTAGACCTCGGCGCGAAGCAGTTGTACGAGCCCTACATGGCGCAAGAGCGAATCGATTCGCACGCCGAGCATTTCGTCGAACTGATCAGGGAGACACTCATGGCGCACCATGAGGAAAGCGGCACGCCGGGCGTGATCAGCGCGATGTACGATACCGAGCTCTACGGGCACTGGTGGTTCGAGGGACCGGAGTTCCTGTATCAGGTACTGAAGCGCCTGCATGTCCACTCCGAAATCGGGGTCACGACCTGCCGTGACTACCTGCATGCGCACGAGCCGGAGACTGTCATCACGCTTCCGGAAGGATCCTGGGGCGAGGGCGGCTACCACTGGATCTGGCTGAATGAGTGGACCGCATGGACATGGGAAGTAATCTATAAGGCGGAAACGGAAATGATCGCGCTGGCACGGGAGTTGGGGGATGTGCCGCAGGTCGCGACGATCGTCAAACAGGCGGCGCGCGAGCTCTTGTTACTGCAATCGTCGGACTGGCAGTTCAGCATCAGCACATTCAGCAGCCGAGATTATGCCGAACAGCGCGTCAATTACCATGCCGAGAAGTTCACGAGGCTTGCTCAACTGGCGCGAAAAGTGGCAAAGATCGCTGCAGAAAATGTCTCGAATATCCGGGGCGACTCGGATGCTGCCAATAGTTCGGATTCCATTCCGATCATACCGGACGAATGGAATATTCTCGGTGAAGCCGAAGACCGCGATCGATGTTTTCCGGACATCGATCCCAAGTGGTGGTCGAAACTCGATAATCCCATCGTGCTATGAAAATAAGAAGAATGTCAAAATGCCATTGGCCGACATTAATCACGCGAAAATCGATATGTTACGGGCATCATGCTGGGCAAATATTTACTGAAACAAACTACAGAATCAACGCGGAGGCTCATAGGGCGAGAATGGCGTTTTTGATACGTCAATCTCTTCGTGACTAAGCGGCATAATCAAAGCCAAAGCATAATACCCATCGTAGAAACCTAACAATATCGCAGTTATAGGTTGGTCTTCATCGAACCGCCCGACTATGAAGCTGAAAGCGCCGTCCTGCAACCGAATAGGTCCTTTCTGTCCTAACTCCAAAATGGAATTATAGGTTGTTGCTGCCTCTGCGCTACTAAAGATCGATTGCGAAATAAGGTAATCTGGTTGGCATGATTACCTTAACCAAGCTACGGCGCAAGCCGCGTCACTTCCAAAAGTTCACCGGTCTCACCCTGTGCGAGTATGACCAAGTACTCGCTCAAGTCACGCTT
>JBBQPY010000023.1:0-41987 GCA_038216735.1 Chthonomonadales bacterium | reverse complement strand
CAAAAGCGGGCGCAAAGAAGGCGTGAAAATCACAGAACGTGTCGTATAAAGAAGCAAACTCATTGGCATCCATAAGGCACCTCCTGAGCCGTAAAACAGCGTCAAGAGAGTGTATCACAAATTCGTCGTTGTAATACTAGCGGGGGATCGTCCCCATAGAGCGGAACGTCATCGAAAGTATCGGTGTGCAAGCCGGTAGTTGTCGCCGCAAATCCGGCGCGATCAGTCCGATAAATCTGAGCATGAGAAGGTGTTGCCGAAAGAGCTGCAAACGAGAGAGATAAGGACAGGAAGATGCCGATCTTCATTAGCGGGAACGCGCATTGTCGCGTTTTCGAGGGAACTGAGGGCACGGATTCCATGAGGTACCATTCCTTTCACCAGCGAAAGTCAAACAGGGAGTGGAGTCCGCGTGCCGGGACAGAAGCAATCGCGACACTGAGTTTTTGTGAGGGAGCTCTCCGAAGGCTATTTCCGGTTTCGTGTGGCGGAAGCAGGAACAAACCCATGAATATCCACAATCGGTTCTCACCAGCGGACTTACGCACTTAGATTGAACCGAGCGGATATATGTTCCGGTCACCGATCACTATTTTCGATTTTCTAGATGCACGAATTTCTGGCTCGTATCGGAAGCAGTTTGGTGAGAGTATGGAGCATTGCTAATCTCGTGTTGTGCCATTGCAGCATTCATTCGTCAGAATGGCACGCGAGCTCAGCACAATATATCTGTGTGCTCGCTAGTGCCCTATTGCCTCCGCCGCCGCTTTCGACGTATAATGGAAGGGCAGCAATCGCTTCCCCGTGTCACTCTCAATTCAGGACGAACTCCAACGTGCAGCTTAAAAAACTTCAGCTTCTCGGCTTCAAGACGTTTGCAGACAAGACGGAAATCGAGATCGATCAGGGGCTGACCGCGATCGTCGGACCCAACGGCAGCGGCAAATCCAATATCGTCGACGCCCTGCTCTGGGTGCTCGGCGAACAGAACCCGCGCCTGATGCGTGGAAGCACCGCACAGGACGTGATCTTCGCCGGAACCGACAAACGCAAGCCGCTCGGCATGGCGGAAGTCAAACTCACGATCGACAACACCGACGGCACACTCCCGATACAGTTCGCCGAAGTCACGATCACGCGTCGTGTCTACCGATCAGGCGAGAGCCAGTACCTGCTCAACGGCGCGCCCTGCCGCCTCAAAGACATCGTTGAGCTTTTCCTCGACACGGGCGTCGGCAAGGGAGCCTACGCATTCGTCAGTCAGAGCGAGATCGATGCCGTGCTGTCGGCGCGTCCGGAAGACCGGCGCGAGCTGTTCGAGGAGGCGGCAGGAATCAAGAAGTACCGCGTCAAGAAGCGTGAGGCGATGCGGAAGCTCGAATCCGCCGAATCCAATTTGCACCGGGTACGTGACATTCTGCACGAACTCGAAGACCAGCGCGAACCGATGGAGGCGCAGGCGCTGGCGGCGCGGCGCTTCATCGGGCTGCAGGAGCGGCTGCATCAGATCGAGGTCGGGATGCTGGTCGCCGAACTCAAGAAAGCCGATTACGAGCTTTTTGCCGGGCGGCAGGAGCGCCAGGAAGATCAGGCGAACCTCCTGCGTTTCGATGCGGAGATGGCGCGCCTCGAACGGCTGGCGGAGAACGTCGGTGAACGGCTGGCGCAGACCGAAGGCGAAATGGACGCTGTGCGGCTCAACCAGCAGAACGCGCTTTCGCTCGTCGAGCGCACTGAATCGCAGCTAAACCTGATGACGGAGCGCGGACAGACCGCGAAAAAAAGCCAGGAGCAGCTCGCCGCCGAACTCAAAGAGATCGCTGAGCGCATCGTTCGTCTCACCGACGGCATCGAGATCGACCGTGCCGATCGGGACACTGCCGAGTCGGAGGAAGGTTCGCGCCGTACGGAGTGGGCGGCGCAGAGAGCCGCGCTCGCGGAACTGGAAACGGCGGTCACCGAGGCGATGCGCGAAATGGAGTCACGGCAGAGTGAGCGCGTTCGGCTGGCGCAGGAGCGCGCGAGTCGTGAAGCCGCGCTGAATGCGGCAACGGAGCGGCTGACCGATGGGCGGACACGGGCTGAGCGGCTCACAAATGAGGCAGAAGCGCTCGCCACTACGCTGTCGGAAGCGAAGGCGCGGGAACTTCATGCGCAGGAATCGCTGTCCGGTAAAATCGAGCGGCGGGGAGAGTTGGCGGCGCAGCGTACCGAAGTCGAAACGAAGCGGCAGGAGCGGCAGACGGAACTGGCTCAAGGTCGTATCGCGCTCGATACGGCGCGGCGTACGCTTGCGGAGCAGTCGGCGCGGCTCTCCACTCTTACAGAACTTCAAGAGAGCCACGAGGGTTTCTATCAGGGCGTTCGCGCGCTGCTCACCGGCGTCAAAAAGGGCGGGCTCAACGGGCATTATCGGGCGGTCGTCGATTTGCTGACGGTTCCAGAACCCTACCGGATCGCGATCGAAGTCGCGCTCGGCGGCAGTCTGCAGGACATCGTGACGCTCACAGAAGCGGAAGCGAAGGCTGGTATCGCCTGGCTGAAGCAGAACCGTGCGGGACGCGCCACCTTCCTCGCTCTTCCTCTATTAAGACCGGGAAGCGGTATTCCGACACGAAGCATCGAGGGACTTTCCGGCGTCGAAGGCGTCGCCGATACGCTCGTTACTCTGGCGCCAGAGTACGATATCGTCGCCCAGTATCTGCTCAGTCGTGTGCTTGTCGTCACCGATATGGACGCCGCAATCGCCGCTTCCCGTCGGCTGACGGGCTGGAGCAAAATCGTCACGCTGGAAGGCGAACTGCTCACGCCGGGCGGCGCGCTGACGGGCGGCTCATTGCAGGGGCGCGGAGCGCATTTAGTCGGGCGTAAGGGCGAAATCGACGACCTGAAAGAGCGGCTACCCGACACGAAATCCGACGTCGAACGTCGCTCCGCGCAGACCGAAACTGGGATCCGAATCCTTCAGGAGCTGGAGACAGAACGTAACGAACTGACCACACAGGAATCGGCGGTTCAGGCGCAAATCGCTTCGGCGGAAGCATCGCGTGCCGGAGTGGAGCGCGAGCTGGCACGGCTCGCGCAGGAGCAGTCGAGCCGCGCTGTCGCACTCAATGCGCTCTCCGCGCAGATCATCACATTCGAGACCGAGGCGCTGAGGCTCACGACAGCATTGGAATCGGGGCGTGTCGAGAATGTGACAGCGGACGACGCGCTCGCCACCCTCAATGAGGATACGCGCGCCCTGATCGGCAGACGTGACACCTGCCGCGCCAGCGCAATCAGGCTCGAGGTCGAGGTGAGCCGATTGCGCGAGAAGCGCGAAGGTCTCACACGGACCCTCGCGACAGATCGCGCGGCGCTCGCCGCCCTCGAACAACAACGAAACCAGAAGAGCACACAGCGGCTGACAGTCGAGGCGCAGGGAACCGACGCCGTCGCCGAGCGTGAACGGCTCATCGCGCATCTCGAAGAGGCGCGGCAGAACCTGATCGTCGTCGAGATCGAGTATGATCGGTGGCGGGAGCGGCGGCAGGCGCTGCTTGCAGAGAGCTTCGAAACGAACGGCGCCTCGAAAGAAATCTCACAGCGGCGGGCATTGGTGACGAAGAACCTGCACGACACCGAACTGCGGCTTGCACGCCTCGAAGTCCAGACTTTACAGGCGACGGAGCGGCTTCAGGAGGAGTACAGCATCGGGCGCGAGGAGGCGCTGGAGCGCCCCGACGACACTGCGATCGACAAAAACACGGCGATGGAGGTCGGCAGACTGCGGCGCGAACTGCGGGCGATGGGGCAGGTGAACACGGGCGCGGTCGGCGAATACGAGCGTCTGACCGAGCGCTACGACTTCCTGACTGCGCAGCAGAACGACCTGCAGCAGGGGCGCGAATCGCTCCTTGCGACAATCGCTGAAATCGACGACAGCACGCGCGGCGTCTTTATGGAAACGTTCGAGGCAGTGCGAGTCGAGTTCGACCGGCTCTTCCAGCGGCTTTTCGATGGCGGAGCTACAAAGTTGATTTTGACGACGCCGGAAGATATTCTGGAGACGGGGATCGAGGTGATTGCGCAGCCGCCGGGCAAGAAAGCGCAGAGCCTGTCGCTGCTTTCGGGCGGCGAACGCGCACTGACAGCAACCGCACTGCTGTTCGCGTTTCTGGCGGTAAAACCGAGTCCGTTCGTGCTGCTCGATGAGGTGGACGCGCCGCTTGATGGCGCGAATGTCGAGAAGTTCACACAGCTCGTGCGCGAGTTTTCGGAGCGCAGTCAGTTCCTGCTCATCACACACAACCCGACGACGATGGAAGCCGCCCCGACCTGGTATGGCGTGACGATGCGCGAACCCGGCATTAGCAGTATACTGTCTTACCGAGTGCCGCAGGAAGCGACCGCGAGCGAAGCTGATACCGCTGTCGTACTGGCTGGCTGAAGACCTATCCCCGATCCCCTTTCCTTCCCAAGGAGAAATAATAGAGGAGGGGGAGTCAATGCGTCCAGTCGAAGTTCGCGTAGGCGGACTTCGCAACTACAAATTGCAGCTTCACCCCCGTGTCAAACAGGGCAGGAATACCACGCCGACATATGAAGTATCGAAAGGCGAAAGATGCAATTTAAGAAACTGAGTGCGTACATGATCTATTATGCCTGTTGGCTCGGAGTTCTGTTTGCAATGTTGACAGTGCTTCGCAATCGATTTTTCGCAGACCCGCACTTCCCACCGCCGATGCTCTTAATGATTGCTTCGTCGCTGGCTTTTGGCATCGCAATGTTCCAGACCATCATAAGACCAAAACGCCTGTAACTGATGAAACTCATAGGGGAATCCGAACAAAGTTCACAAATATCACACAAGGAGAAGAGTCGAATGGAATATAGAAGATTGGGCGCGAGTGGGCTGAAGGTCAGTGAGGTGTGTCTTGGAAGCTGGCTGACGTACGGCGGAGCGACGGAGAATGAGACGGCGGAAGCGTGTATCGACCGCGCCTACGAACTCGGCATCAACTTTTACGACACTGCCAATGCCTATGCCCGTGGCAAAAGCGAAGAGGTCGTTGGGAGTTCGCTGAAAAAGTACCCGCGCGAGACCTATGTCGTGGCGACGAAGCTGTTTTTCGGGATGAGCGACAGTCCGATGCCCAACAATCGCGGGCTGTCCCGCAAGCATATTATGGAGCAGTGCGAGGCAAGCCTGAAGCGGATGAAGCTGGACTATATCGACGTGTACCAGTGCCATCGCTATGACACGGAGACGCCGCTCGAAGAGACACTGCGCGCGCTCGACGACCTCATCTCACACGGAAAAATTCTGTACGCAGGGTTCAGCCAGTGGTCGCCGCACCAGATTACCGACGCGATCCAGTTTCAGGAACAGCACAATCTCGATCGTTTCGTTTCGAGTCAGCCGGTCTACAATATCCTGAATCGCGACCTCGAAAAATCAGTAATGGGCGTCTGTGAGCGTGACGGCATCGGGCAGATCGTCTACTCGCCGCTGGCACAGGGTCTTCTCACGGGCAAGTACAAGCCAGGTCAACCGCTGCCCCCCGATAGCCGCGCCGCCGATCCAAAGCAGAATCAGTTCCTGAATCAGGGCAAGCTGGACGAGGCGCAGTTGAACAAAATCCAGAAACTGGTTCCGGTCGCAGAAGCGGTGGGGCTTTCGATGGCACAGTTGGCGCTGGCATGGTGCCTGCGTAAACCGAACGTCTCCAGCGTGATCATCGGCGCTTCCAAACCTTCGCAGGTCGATGATAATGCAGGAGCATCGGGCGTCAAACTCAGTGAAGAGACACTGAAAGCGATCGACGAAGCGATCGCTTGAAATCTACCATAACAGAGAATCGGTAACAGCAAAGCGCTAAGTAAAAGAAGGGTCTCCCAGGCATCAGTAGGGATTCTGCTCCCGCGCCCTCCTTAGAAAAGTACGGGTAGGGACGTTGCTTGCCGCGCCCTCTTCAGAAAAGAGCAATGAATGCCACCGGCTGCGAAAAAGCCTGACATTCCGCAGGTAATCGAGAAACGCGAAAGCCTGACGACGCTCGTTGGTCAGGCTCCTGCGGTTCAGGTTTTGCGTAAAGGACTGGCAGCGGAGAAGCTCGCTGGCGCCTATCTGTTCGTCGGTGCCTCGGGGGTGGGCAAGGGTGCGCTCGCCCGTGCCTTCGCGCAGGCGGCAACGTGCCTCGATCTGCAGCGCGATCCTGTCGATGCCTGTGGCGTCTGTACGTCCTGCCGACTTGCAGCGACGGGCGCGCATCCCGAAATCGTATCCGTCTATCCCTCCGGCGAACACCTGCAAATCTGGCAGTTCTGGGATCGTGATAACAAGCCGCAGGGCTTGCTTTCGCACTCTCTTTCGTTCGCGCCAGCGGTTGGGCGACGGCGCGTCTATATCCTCGAGCAGGCGGAGACACTGACCGAATCCGCGGCGAACAGCCTGCTAAAAGTCCTCGAAGAACCCCCTCCCTATGCGCTGTTCGTGCTGCTGGCGACCCATCCGGCACGAATGCTGCCGACAATCGTTTCGCGGAGTCAGGTACTGCGACTGCAGCCGCTTCCGACGGACGAACTCGCCGAATATCTCCAATCGAATCTCGAGGTGCCTGCCGACCGTGCCGCAATGCTTGCCGCCTACTGCGAAGGGCGCATCGGGCAGGCAGTACATCTCGCTTCGCATCCGCTGGTCGCGGAGGAGATCGAGCGTGTGCTGGACTTCGCCGACGGATTGCCAGAAGCTCCGAAAGTGCGGGCTCTCCGTGCTGCTGAACAGATTCGTAAATTGGCGACACAGGTCAAGGCTCTGATAGGGGAGGAACCTGCGGAGGCGGAGGACGGCGAAGCGGGCGCGACGGGCAAAGAGCGTGCCGGACGCCGTCATCTTGCGGTCGTGTTCGATCTTCTGGTCGCGTTTTATCGCGATCTGTTGACGCTGCGAGTCTGCGGCGCGGAGGGCAGGATCATCAACCGTCAGCGAGGTGCACGAATGCTGCGCCTTGCGCAAACAGGAAGCGTCGATCGCTGGTCGGCTTGTCTCGATGCACTGCTGCTGGCGCGTCGCCGACTCGACGCCAACGCCAATATCACTCTCGTAACGGAGGTGCTTGCATTTTCGCTGCTTGATCGCTGAGAACCCATCTGGCAGTATTTCTTCAGAGGCGACATCTGGTATTTGGTTCCACTTGAGATCGTCGATCCATCGATGAAGGGCAGCCATCCTCATGCGTTTACGGTTCGATATTCCAGGGTTTTTCCCAACTGCGCAGACCGCCTCTCTTGAGCAATATCGGATAATCGTCCTTTTGCATCTGCAGCAGGATACGCACTTTTTCCTTGAGCGGGAGTTGCGCCTGCTGTCGATGCCATTCGCGTTTGGCAGCGAACAGGCGAACGGCTTCCGGTTCGGCTCGTTCGATATCGCGTTCGTCCACTGATGAAAACTCCTCGCAGATAAGGCACGGGCAATCCTGGATTGCGGACGGGCAATGTGGATGATGACATTTGGAGGCGAGTAGCCTGTCCGTCGGGTATACTATCATACTTACAGATTTGAACCGTTTTTGGAATTCGGTGAGGAGATTGAACGCAATGGCGACTACAGAAGCATTCAAAGAGGGCGATCGCGTCCGGATTGTCGACCGCGACGCTAACGCAGACGACATCAAATCACAGCTTTTCTATAATCATTTTCGTGGGCTGACCGGCACGATCTCCAAGCTCTACACGACGCATGAAGCGGCAGTAGATATAGAGAAGGACGCGCTGACCGAGGCGGTCTTTTCACGCCACCACGACGTGCAGGAGCAGATGAAATCGAAGTGGATGGACGGGCTTTCTGAAGAGATGCGCGGCCGCCTGACAGAAGCCGAACGCGATTTCCAACTCCGCTATACGGTGCTGGTTGCCATCGGTGACCTGACCGCTCCAGGCAAAGAACTGCCTCCGAAACGAGCGGTAATCACTGCGCCTGCGCCAGCAATTTCCAGCGCCAACGCAGCACCGACTCCGGTAATAGCGACCGCTAACGCAGAGGCTGACACTGCTTTGGAAACAGAATCCAGCGCTCCACGCCGTGCCACGAGCGACGATCTAGCCGCGGCGGAACAGGCGGAAATCGACCGCAGACTCAAAGCCGAATAAGTTAGGCGATCTGGAACAATACGGGATAAATCGAGGAGGCAGGATGACAGCAGAAGGCAATAGCTCGCTTGCTCTTTCCGGAGCCTTTGGAGACGATCCTTCCGATGAACTCATTTTGGAGGGATCTGCACCGGACCTACTCGCGCATGCACAGGACGAACCGTCACTCAGCCCCGCGCTGAACGACGCGCTCGAAGGTTTTCTCCAGTTCCTGAAGCTCGGCAAGAATGCGGCGACTCACACGGTTCGCGCCTACCGCGCCGACATCGTGCAATTTTTGCACCACATCGAAAATACGCCGGAACTCGGTGACGGCGCCCTCAACAAACTCGACCGCAACCAGGTTCGCGCCTTCCTCTCCGGCTTGCAGCAGGAAGAGTACAAACGCTCGTCCCTCGCCCGTAAACTCGCCTCGATCCGTGCCTTCTGTAAGTGGGCGAGCCGCCAGAAATATATGGAGGCGGACCCGACGATCGGCATCTACACGATCAAACAGGATGAACGCCTCCCGCAGTTTCTGCGTGTCCGCGAGATCGAGGCGCTGCTCGATGCCCCCGATACGAGCACTCCCGACGGTTTGCGCGACAAAGCGCTGATGGAGCTGCTCTACGCCTCGGGTATCCGTGCCGGAGAAGCGCACGCGCTCAACGTCGAAGATCTCGAACTCGACGAGGAAGAGCTGCGCATTCTGCACGGCAAAGGAGATAAAGAGCGTATGGCGATGATGGGGCGCGCGGCGATCGAAGCGATGCGCGACTATCTCGGGCATGGCAGGAACGAACTCGCTGCCCGCAATCCTCACAGCCCCGACCCTGCCGTTTTTCTCAACAAGTTCGGCAGACGCCTCTCCGATCGAGGCATCCGTCGCACCTTCGATAAGTATTTTCGCGTCGCTTCCGCGCGCCTTAAGACGACGCCGCACACGATGCGTCACTCTTTCGCGACCCACCTGCTCGACAATGGCGCCGATCTCCGCGCCGTGCAGGAACTCCTCGGTCACGCCAACCTCATCACCACTCAGATTTATACGCATGTCTCCAATGAGCGCATGAAAGAGGTCTACGAAAAAGCCCATCCCCGCGCCGAAGAGGAGTAAGCAATGCTTCTATTCCAACCTTCCTACGAATTGGCAGGAGTGATTGGTTACTTATTGCTGATATAAACTATTGATATTTGCTGCCAGGCTTTTGGTTTAAGGAAGAACTTGGTTTGCGCTTTACTATAGTTGACTTCCAGTGTCGAACTGTCCCGCCATGAGATGCTATTGATGCCCTGTCCTTCGGTGATTATGATCGGATTGTCTTGCTTGTAACTGCCCTCCGCCAAACCTTCGGTGATGTATATACTTCTGACAAAATCCGTCGTCGCGCCACAGTCCCTTTCTACTAGCAAAGCGTTGCACGCCTTACCTGGATCGACGGAGTTCGTTAGGACAGTGTCAGCACAGGGCCAGCAGCCCAGTGTTCCATGTCTCACCATACTCCGAAGTGTAAACGCGACTATAAGACAGAGCACTCCCACTACGACAAGCGGTATCCGAATATGATTACAGTACCTTTGTTGTTGCTTGATCATAGTGGTTGCCAGTTAATATGAAATGGGTCTGAAGCGAAGCTCGATTACAGAATTAATTCGAGTATCGTGTCCGATGGTAAAGACAAGCACTCGGCGGAACGCCTGTTGCAACGGGCTTCAGTTCGTTGTGTCTAATGGAACTGAAAAACTACGAACGGATTGAGCAAGGTCACCTATAGTAGCGCCCTTCTCCGAAAGGATCGAGAGAAGGGCCTGGGTGAAAGCGAAGGTCAGCTGCGATTGATTACACTTTCGGACCGGCGGCGATTACGTCGGTCGAGGCAAAGTCTCGGAAACGATTGAAGTTTTCGTGAAAGAGCTCCGCCAGCTTGTGCGCCTGCGTATCATACGCGGCTTTGTCATGCCAGGTTTCGCGCGGATCGAGGACTTCGGCAGGAACGCCAGGGACAGACGTCGGGATGTGCAGACCGAAAATCGGGTCTGTTACAAACTTGGTCTTGTCGAGCAAGCCCTCGATCGCGGCGTTCAGCATCGCGCGCGTATGGTCGATATTCATGCGATGCCCCACGCCATAAGGTCCGCCGTTCCAGCCGGTGTTGACGAGCCAGACCGTCGCCTGATGCGCCGTCAGTTTCTCTCCGAGCAGCCGCGCATAGTCGGTCGGATGCAGAGGTAGAAAGGGCTGTCCAAAGCAGGCGCTGAAAGTCGCCTGCGGCTCCTTGCCGAGCCCGCGCTCCGTGCCAGCGATCTTCGCGGTGTAGCCACTCAGAAAGTGGTATCGCGCCTGTGCAGGCGTCAGTCGGCTAATCGGCGGCAGTACACCGAAAGCATCTGCCGTCAGGAAAACGATATGGCGCGGATGCGTGCCGATGCCGGGAATACGGGCGTGGGGAATATAGTCGATCGGGTAGGCGGCACGTGTGTTTTCGGTTAGCGTATCACTGTCGAAGTCCAGCATGCGGGTGTGCTCATCGATCACTACGTTTTCGAGCACGGTCCCGAATCGTACCGCGCTCCAAATTTGAGGCTCCGCCTGCTCGCTCAAACGAATACACTTGGCATAGCAGCCGCCCTCGATGTTGAAGACGCCATCGTCTCCCCAGCCGTGTTCGTCGTCGCCGATAAGATCGCGGTGCGGGTCGGCGGAGAGCGTGGTTTTGCCGGTTCCACTCAGTCCGAAAAACAGCGCTGTGTCGGCATTGTTCCGTCCGATATTCGCGGAGCAGTGCATCGAAAAGATTCCGTTGGTCGGCAGCAGATAGTTCAGGATCGTAAAGACGCACTTTTTGATCTCGCCCGCGTACTCCGTGCCGCCGATGAGAACGATTCTTCGTCCGAAATGGATCGCGATGAAAGTCTCGGTGTTCACGCCGTCTGCGGCGGGAACTGCTTTGCAGCCAGGCGCGGCGAGGATCGTGAACGGCTCGCTCAGGAAGTCGGCGGTCGGTGGCAGGGCAGATTCCGCGCCGTACATGCCAGGGCGCACGAGCAGTTGACGGGAGAAGAAACTGTGCCAGGCGTACTCGGTCACTACCTGCACTGGCAGCCGATACCGCGCATCTGCTCCGGCATAGAGGTCCTGTATATAGACATTTTTATCCTGCAAATAGTCGGTAACGCGTCTCTCAAGTTTTGAAAAGGAGGCGTCGGAAAGCGGCTGATTGACGGGTCCCCACCAGATATTCTGCTGCGAAGACGGCTCCTCGACGATGTACTTGTCTTTAGGCGAGCGTCCGGTGAACTTGCCAGTCTGGACGACGAATGCACCGTTCTCCGCGAGCACTCCTTCCTGATTGCGCAGGGCGTGTTCGACGAGTTCTGCCGCGTTCAGGTTGCGGAAAAACTGCTTCGCCTCGATAGTCACCTCAGCAAGCGGTGTGGACGGCTCAGCGCCTGGAACCAAACGATCGTCTGTCATTATTGAGATTTCGTCTTTCAAAACTCGGATACTCTCCAACATCACAACGTCCTCCATTGCACGTTTTGCCTGAAAGTGGCATAGAATTTATCACCCGTCAAAGGGCTTATACTCGCTCGGAATCGACAGGAACCGCGTCGGTGCAGCTCCTTCCGTTGGGCTTGCTCGGAACGGTATAGTGTACCCTATGCATCCGCATGTCACAGTCCGGTAGCACACAAAATGCCCGCTCGCCAACTTGCAATTTCGACCGACTTCGGGTATTATGAGACGTTGTGTTGAGCAGGAAGCTCACTCTCTGACGAAGTGTGAGGGCGTAGGCTAGCAATACCGTTTCCATTGGTCTGCCGCCTCACCTCATTCTCAAAGCTCGATACAATGCGGCGTGTCAAAATCACAATTCGATTGACATGCTCGCTAACCACGCACCGATGTCGGTCACGGCAGCGGGTGGGGACGCTAGTCCTCAACTGCCGCGCAGGAGACATCGGGAGGCACCGCAAGTCTGACAAAAAAACAGACAGCGGCAGAAACCCGGAGAAACAATCGTGGCATCCCTTTCAATGAAAGAACTCCTCGAAGCAGGAGTCCATTTCGGTCATCAGACGCGCCGCTGGAACCCCAAGATGAAACGCTACATCTATGGCGCGCGCAACGGTATCTACATCATCGACCTGCACCAGACGCTGAAGCTCTTCGATGACGCACAGCGTTTCGTCCAGGAAATAGCCGCAAACGGCGGCAAAATTCTTTTCGTCGGCACCAAAAAACAGGCGCAGGACGCGATCGCCGAATCCGCGATTCGCTGCCGCCAGTACTATATCAACTCCCGCTGGCTCGGCGGAATGCTCACCAACTTCCGTACGATCCGCGATCGCATCAAGCGCCTCGAAGAACTGAATACGATGCAGGCGAACGGTACGCTCGACCGACTCACGAAAAAAGAGGCGGTCCTGCTGATCGAAGAGCGCGACAAACTGGAGCGCTACCTGGGCGGAATCAAAACGATGCCCTCACTGCCCGACTGCCTCGTGATCGTCGATCTGAAGAAGGAGCACATCGCGGTCGCCGAAGCGCGCCGCCTCGAGATACCGATCATTGCGCTCGTCGATACGAACTGCGATCCGGATGAGGTCGATTATGTGATCCCCGGCAACGACGACGCGATCCGCGCTATTAAACTGATCACCGGTAAGATCGCCGATGCGATCGCCGAGATCAAGCAGTCCGAGTGGGATGCCGAAGAGGATGCGCGTATTGCCGCCCTGCCGCCGGAAGAAGTCGATGCCCTCGACAAGCCGGATGCAGATGCGCTTTCGACGCCGGAAGCCTTCAATTCCGACCTGATCGATACACCGATGGCGAATGCGATGAAGGCAGCCGCGCCCGCTCCGAAACCGGCGCCTGCACCCGTCGCAGATGTCGAGACGGAGATGCCGCTGTCGGCTAAGGCAGCGCAGGTTGATCGCGCCGATGCAGTCGTGTCTGCCGGTGTCGTGGACGAGTACTCGAACATGGCTGCGCACGAAGAGGAACCGCTCGCTGCAGTCGAAGCATAAGTACAGGGAGCTTTCAGCACCTCTTCCCGAAGCCTCGGGAAGAGGTGGAGTAGATGCGACCTCACAGTCCCTCTCGTCTCGCATGCTCGTTAGGAGAGAGTGAGAAAATACCGGTAACATTCCTGCGCATTGGCTCCCCTATCCTAAGTGAGGCACGAACGGAGAGGGGAGGAGCGAGGGTCAAGTTAGCCCTGTGTTTTGCGATAGGCAGGCATTTGCGCGATTGAAGCAGTAATAGTTTAATTCGGAAGGAACGGGAATGGCAGAAATTTCAGCGAAAATGGTCATGGAACTGCGCGAACGGACCGGCGCAGCGATGATGCTGTGCAAAGAAGCCCTCAAGGAGTCGGACGGGAATTTCGATGAGGCGACCGTCTACATCCGCAAGAAGCTGGGCAACAAGCTCTCCGGCGGCAGCGCAGACCGCGTTGCAGGCGAAGGCGTGATCTCCGTCGTCGTGGTCGACAGCCAGGACGCCGCAATCATCGAACTCAATTCCGAGACCGATTTCGTCTCCCGCAGCGACGACTTCAAGAACTTCGCCCGCGAACTCGCCGAGCAGGTAGCACGTGGCAAAGGACACAGCGTCGAGACGGTACTGAACCAGGATTCGCACTCGCAGCCAGGTACAACAGTCCAGGGTCGCCTCGAGGACGTCTACACCAAACTGCGTGAAAAGATTGTCTTCAAGCGCTTCGAATTCATCTCTACTGGCGCAAACGGTGTGCTGGCTGGCTATGTCCACGTGCCCGCGAACGACAAAATCGGCGTACTCGTCGAGCTGGAAGCCGCATCGCCTGAAGCCGCCAAAACCGACGCGCTACAGACTCTTGGCAAAGAACTAGCGATGCAGATCGCCGCTTCCCGCCCCCGCTACCATACCCGCGATGAGGTGCCAGAGAGCGTGATCGCGACTGAAAAAGACATCGCGCGTACGCAGGCAGTCAACGAGGGCAAGCCTGAAGCCGCGCATGAAAAGATCGTCGAAGGTCGCCTGCGCAAGTTCTATGAGGAAGCGGTACTCCTCGATCAGCCCTGGCTGCGCGAACAGAAAAAGACCGTGACGCAGGTGCTCAAAGAGGCGGGCGTGACGCTCAAACGCTATGTACGTTATACGGTCGGCGAGCAGACCACCGGTGTCGAGTCTTCGGGCGCAATCAAGGAGACCGCCGAGTAATGGGCGATTCCGATCTCTTGCAGCATTCGATCGATAGTAAAATCGACGGCAAATCAGGAGCGTTGGCGGCACAGACCGCCAGCGCTCCCGAACCACGTCCGGGTCTGCGCTGGTCACGCGTACTGCTCAAACTTTCGGGCGAAGCTTTCGCTGCCGAACATGGACCGGCGGCCGATCAGGCGCATGAAGCTGGTTCTGCCCCTCGCGTCGGCTTGAACTACGGGACGATCCGCGCGATTGCAAGCGAAGTCGCTGCCGCACACGCCTCAGGAGTCGAGATCGCAATCGTGATCGGGGCAGGTAACATCGTCCGCGGCGAACGCGCCGCCGAAGCGGGCATGGAGCGCGCCGCCGCTGACTATATGGGCATGCTCGGCACGGTTATCAACAGTATGGCTCTGCAGGACGCGCTCGAAAAACAGGGCATTCCGACCCGCGTGATGAGCGCGATCGCGATGGCAGAGGTCGCCGAACCGTTCATTCGCCGCCGCGCGATCCGTCACCTCGAAAAAGGACGTGTCGTCGTTCTGGCAGGCGGAACCGGAAATCCATTCTTTACCACGGACACGGCCGCCGCGCTTAGAGCCAACGAAATTCGTGCGGGAGCTGTTCTTAAAGCGACTAATGTCGATGGCGTATATGACAAAGACCCGCGCAAATTCGCCGATGCGCGCCGCCATATCCGCGTTACTTACGATGAATGTATCTCTAACAACCTGCGTGTAATGGATCAGACCGCGTTTACGTTCTGCAAAGAGTATTCGATTCCGATCGTCGTTTTCGACATTGCGCAGACCGGCAATATCCGCCGCGTCGTGGTCGGCGAAGAGATCGGCACGCTCGTCGGAAACCCGCTTTAAACCGTCAAAAACCGCAATCGACATTCGTATAATCCACCAGATTCAATCAGTTACAATTTGCTGAATTCCGCCGATTGTCGATGCCGCAGGAGGCTGTGATGATTCCCGAACTGCTCAAAGATACCGAAGAGAAGATGAAGAAGGCGATCGAGGCGACACGCCATGAGTTCTCTCTGATCCGCACCGGGCGTGCGACGCCGGGAATTCTCGAACACGTCAAGGTCGATCTGTACGGCTCGACCGTGCCGCTCAATCAGGTCGCCGCGATCACCGTTCCCGAGCCGCGTCAACTGCTGATCACGCCGTTCGATCGGACTGCGCTGCCCCATATCGAAAAGGGCATTCTAAAATCCGACGTCGGCATCACGCCGAACAGCGACGGCACTTCGATCCGCCTGAATATCCCGCCGCTCAACGAACAGCGTCGCAAAGACCTGATTAAACAGGTCAATCAGAAGGCGGAGACAGGGCGAGTTTCGGTACGCACCGTGCGCCAGGAGTCGATCAAGAAACTGCAAGCTGCGAAGAAAGCGGCGGAGGTTTCCGAAAACGACGAGAAGCGCGGCGCAGATCAGGTGCAGAAACTCGTCGATAAATATGTCGCCGAAGTGGACGCGCTGAACAAAGCCAAAGAAGCCGAAATGCTCGAGGTCTGATGTCCGAAGCGAGCAAGACGATGGAGCAAGCCAATTCCACCCCGCCCGGTCTTGATCCCACCCGAATCCCTGCCCATGTCGCGATCATTATGGATGGCAACGGGCGGTGGGCGCGGGCGCGGGGGCGCGACCGGCTGCTCGGCCACACGCAGGGTTATCACACGCTCAAAAACATCGTATATGCTGCCGACGAACTCGGAGTTCGGTACCTGACGGTCTATGGTTTCTCGTCGGAAAACTGGCGGCGACCCGAAAACGAAGTCGGCGGCTTGATGAACTTGATGCTCCATGCGATGCGCGACGAGATCGAAGAGCTGATCGAAAACAATATCCGCGTCCGCGTTTCAGGGCGGCTCTTGGAGCTCCCCGAGGGTCTACGCGCCGAATTCGAAGAAGCGATGCGCCGCACCGAAGCCTTTACCGGCTTTACCTTCAACCTCGCGATCAACTATGGCGGACGTGCGGAAGTCGTTGATGCCGTTCGTGCGCTGGCAAAAAAAGTCCAGTCCGGCGAGTTGGCGCCTGAAGCGATCGACGAAGCTGCCATTGCTCAGTACCTCTACGCGCCCGAAATCCCTGACCCCGATCTGTTGATCCGCACCGCTGGCGAACTGCGCCTCTCCAACTTCCTGCTCTGGGAAACCGCTTACAGCGAAATCTATGTCACACCGACCTGCTGGCCAGACTTCGACCGTGAACATCTCATCGCCGCCCTCGCCGACTATCAGAAGCGCATCCGCAAATTTGGCGCTGTCGTAGAGTAGTTCCTCTGGCTAAACCATTCGACTTCCTGGAATGCGCCGCCCACTCTGATCCCTTCATCCCAACTCCCTCTTCCGATTCTTCAGGAGGGGGCAACAGAATCGGTAACTTTCCTGTTCTCACATAACTTTGTCGCTTGATCACGCCTCGCCAACTTGTTATTTCCATACGAATCGATTATATTACCGTCAACACATGGAACCGCTTCGGGAATCAAAACGTCCGCCGAAAGGAAGAACCACCAGTGCTAAACTTCAAATGCGTCTGCGGGTCGAGCTGGAGAAGGACATCGAGCGATGCGAGATAGTGAGACGATTTTGCGTGCTTGCCAGAAGGAAGCAGCGGACTATTCACAACTTACGATTGCGACAGTAGTGCTGGTGGAGGGGTCTACCTACCGCCGTCCTGGCGCGCGGATGCTCATTTTCCCCGATGGCAGGCGGCTCGGCTCGATCAGCGGTGGCTGTCTGGAAGCCGATGTGATCGAACATTCAAAAGAGGTCAGATTATCCGGTAAACCGCAGTTCCTGCTATACAACTCTCATTCCTCGAACGGAGATCTGATCATCGAGCTGGGGTGCAAGGGCGCCGTTGGCATTTTTATCGAGAGCGTTCGAGAAGCAGGTGTGTCCGGGTATCTGGACTTTTTAGCACAGTGCTGTACGCATCGGCAGTCTGGAGTTCTCGCAGCCATATACCGTGTGACGGGCGATTGTCCAGTGAAAATCGGCGAGCATCTGTCCCTTGCAGAAGACAAATCCGTTACAGCCGACATCCGTTTTGCTCCACTTCGGTATGCGATCGAGCCGGATGCCGTAGCTACGTTGATAAATCTGGAGACCCAAAGCCGAACTTATCGCTTTGTTGAAGGCACTGTCGAAGCGCTGATCGAAGCAGTCGTTCCGCCGGTCTCGCTCCTGATTTGCGGGGCTGGTTATGACGCGATCCCGCTTGCCGAGGGCGCTGCGCGTCTTGGTTGGCAGGTGACGGTGGCGGACAACCGTGCCGATTATTTGATGGCGGATCGGTTTACTTCGAAGGCGACTTTGATCGAAACCCAGCCGGGCAAAATCCTTGAGGCAATCAAACCCGATACGCGTACGGTGGCGGTGCTCATGACGCATAACGCTGTTCAGGATCGCGACTATTTACAACAGCTGCTTCCTACTCCAATGCGATATATTGGCGTACTGGGTCCGCGTTTACGCACCGCACTTCTGTTGTCGGAGATTGAGGCTGAGGGGAACCGTCTCTCTACGTCTACCGTCCAGCATCTTTACAGTCCTGCGGGCTTGGATATCGGTTCTGAGACGCCAGAAGAGATAGCCCTCGCCATTCTCGCTGAAATCCAGACTGTCCTGTCGGATAAGTCCGGAAGCTCCCTGCGCGCACGCAAAGGGTCGATTCACGCTCCATCAGAAATCAGAATGTCGAGCACACACCTGTTAACTCCCACAGCGGACACAGAGCCGTTAACTGAAAGGGAAATATGTCCCCTGTCGGCGTAGTGATCCTTGCGGCTGGAGCGTCTTCACGCATGGGCAGACCAAAGCAGGCATTGCCGTTTCAAGAAGGGACGCTGCTAACGCACACTGTTTCCGCTGCACAGCAGGCAAGATGTGAGCCGATTATCGTGGTGCTGGGTGCATTTGCGGAAGAGGTGAGGATGCAGATTGCAGGAATGCCTGTCGTCTGCGTTTACAATTCGGACTGGCAGGAAGGCATGAATACTTCGATACGAGCGGGCGTCGAGCATATCTTGGAGCACTATCATGGGGTTGATTCTCTGGTGCTGCTGACCTGCGATCAGCCTTTTCTCACTTCTGCGGTGATCGAGAATCTTGTGCGAATGCGAACTGTGACCGGCAAATCCCTGATTGCAAGCGCCTACGCGAGCACAGTCGGCATTCCCGCCTTATTCGGTAATTCCCTGTTCGTAGCGCTTTGTGCCCTGCCTGCCGGAGCAGGCGCCAAAAGCCTGATCGCAAGTCATTCGCAGAACGATACCGAAGCCGTACCATTCGCAGACGGAGGTGTCGACATCGACACGCCGGATCAATATGCCCAACTGATCTGTGACACTGTTTCTGCAAGCAAGCTCGGCGAATCGAACCTAAGTGACAATCCCGGTACCGGCGCAAACTGACGCTTACTGATAATTTGCCCTTCCCCTGTAGAGGTAGCAGCCCGCGAAGGCGGGCTTCGCAATTCCAGACCGGGACTTCAGTCCCGTGTCACCGGGCTGTGTCGACAGATACCCGCGTGCCATTCTATACATGATGATAGGAGAGGGTTATGAGTGTTACCGTAGATAATAGGTATATTGGGGAGGAAGCGGCGAACACGCCGCCTTCCGAACCATTAGCTGTCGGCGCCGCAGCGCCGGATGTCCCGCTGCATACCGCACAGCATGGGACAGTCGGTTTTGCAGAAATGACAGGGCAGACTACCGTACTCGTCTTCTCCGAGAACGATTGGAACCCCGCGCGTGCTGAGCAGATGACTGCGTTGACCAATGCCCTCATGAAAGCCGCCATTCCAGAGAAGGGGTCCGCATTTCAGTCAGTGAATGCAATCGAGCGAGAAGGATCGCACTACGCGCTTCGGATCGATGATCAGGAGGCCTTGCAGCTACAGTTGTTCGAACTCGACAATCAAAGTTCCGCCGCACACGCTTATGGAGTACACGGGCGTCAGGCTCTTTTCGTACTGGATGGCGCTGGAGTCATTCGCTGGAGCCATGCTGTCGAGCCTGGAATGCTTCCTGAGGTCACGCCGATTCTCGCATCACTACAGGCAGCGTTTCCCAGTTCATCGACGGCGACATCAGATTCTCCTGCCATTCATCCGCCTCTGAACTCCGATCCTTCTCTATCTACCACCTCGGGATCTACCACTTCGAGGATATCTGCGGAAAAAGCGGGGCACTGGCTGGGCTCGCGTCGTGAGTTTGTCGTCACCGCTTTTGCCGGGGCGCTCGCGCTGGCGCTGCTCGGAACCGATGCCGACGCACAACGAACCGCGCTGATGGATCCGAAGCGGCTTGTGCCGTCGACCGGCGCGGAGACGATACCCGTACATCTCACGATCAACGGGAAAAGACACAATCTCCAACTCGACCCGCGTACGGCGCTGCTGGATGTGCTGCGCGAGCATGTCGGGCTGACAGGGTCGAAAAAAGGGTGCGATCATGGGCAGTGCGGCGCCTGTACCGTGCATATCAACGGGCAGCGTGTCCTATCCTGCCTGTCACTTGCCGCACAGCAGGAGGGCACTCAGATCGTGACGATCGAGGGTCTGGCGCACGGCGAGAAACTGCATCCGATGCAGGCGGCATTTCTCGAATACGACGGTTATCAGTGCGGGTATTGCACGTCCGGGCAGATCATGTCCGCCGTCGCGCTGCTGCGCGAGGGAAACGCCAATTCCGATGCCGAAATCCGTGAGGGCATGAGCGGCAACCTGTGCCGGTGCGCCGCCTACCCGCACATCGTCTCCGCAGTCAAAGCCGCCCGCGACAGCAAACAGCGCGTGTAACAGGGGCCATTCACCGTCCCAACCCCTCCGTTAGGAGCAATGGCAGGGAGTGCATCAACGATGTAGAGCCTTTCTCGGGGCAGGCGGTAATGGGCAATAGAGGTAAGTCAGAAAGGAATCCTCGACGATGTATCCATTTCGTTATGAGCGCGCGCGCACAATCGAAGACGCTCTGCAAAGCGTCACCGCGCAGCCGCTCACGATCGCAGGACAGTCCCGCGCCGTGTTTCTGGCGGGCGGCACGAACCAGCTCGACTTTATGAAAGAGAACGTGCATCGACCGGATATTCTGGTCGACATCACGCGTCTGCCGCTGAACGCGATCACCGCAATGCCCGACGGCGGTTTGCGGCTCGGCGCAGGCAGCAAAAACAGCGCGGTCGCCTATCATCCCGATGTGCAGAAGAACTACGTAATTCTCGCGGAAGCCATACTTGCCGGAGCTTCGCCGCAGATTCGTAACATGGCGAGTACCGGCGGCAACCTGCTCCAACGTACGCGCTGCCCCTATTTCCGTGATACCGCAATGGCATGCAACAAACGAGAGCCGGGAACCGGCTGTTCCGCGCTTACCGGGATCAATCGCGTTCATGCCATTTTCGGCGCGAGTCCGCAGTGCATCGCGACCAACCCGTCGGATATGTGCGTTGCGCTCTCCGCTCTCGATGCCGTCGTGAGGGTGCGTGGACCGAAGGGCGATCGATCGATCCCCTTCTCCGAGTTCCACCGTCTGCCTGGCAATCGACCTGAGCGAGACACGGTTCTGGAGCCCGATGAACTGATTCTAAGTGTCGATCTGCCACCCTTCCAGGGAACGTCACACTACTTGAAGGTGCGGGAACGCGCCTCCTATGCCTATGCACTGGTTTCGGTCGGTGCGGCGCTGGAAATGGACGGGCAAAATATCCGGCGGGCACGCATTTCGATGGGCAGTGTCGCGCACAAACCCTGGCGAGCTGCCGAAGCCGAACAGCTGCTGGCGGGGAAAGCGCCGAGCGCAGAACTGTTTCGACAAGCCGCGACAGCCGTCTTCGCCGGAGCGAAGCCGCTGGAATACAACGCTTACAAAGTACGGATGGGCACGAACACGCTTACCCGCTGTCTGATGGAGGTCTCCGGGCTGATGCCTCTACAGGGCAAGGCAGGAACCGCATTCGCGTCGAGCGCGGGCAGTGTAGCGGGCGAACTGCCGGGAGGTGCGGTATGAACGAGAAACACGAAAAACAGAGTATGAATTCGATCGGGCAGCCGGTCGACCGGCAGGACGGACGCCTCAAAGTGACGGGCGGGGCGCGGTATTCAGCGGAGTTTTCTCTGCCTCATATGGCTTATGGAGTGCCGGTGCAGAGCACGATTGCCAAGGGCAAAATACTCGCTTTCGATCTCGATGCGGCGCATAAAGCGGCGGGTGTACTGACGATCCTCACCTTCCAGAACCGTCCGGCACTCGTGCCTCCCGATAAAAGCAGTAGAGGTCCGGGCGAAAATCAGCTTCCACTGGCCGGCGACGCGATCTACTACAATGGGCAGAATATCGCGCTGGTTGTCGCCGAAACCTACGAGCAGGCTCGTCACGCCGCCAATCTGGTGCAGGTCCAATACGCGGCGGAGAAGCCGGTGCTCGACATGGAGGCGCAGCGGGAAACGGCGGAGCGGCCGGGCAAAGGCTCCGGCAGAGACGACATGCAGAGTATGCGTGGAATGCCAGACACTGCATATTCCGACGCGGCGAAAAAAGTCGAAGCGAAATATGAGACGCCCTATGAGCATCATCATCCGATCGAGCCGCACGCTACAGTTGCTGTTTGGGATGGCGACAAACTCACAGCGTATGATGCGACACAGGGCGTCGATACCCCGCAGCGTGTGCTCGCCAGCGCTTTCGGCATTCCGGTCGAAAACGTGCGCATAGTATGTCACTTTACGGGCGGCGGATTTGGATCGAAGGGCAGCGTCTGGTCGCACACGATACTGGCTGCGATGGCGGCGCGGGAGGTGAAACGGCCCGTGAAGCTCGCTATGATGCGCCAGCAAATGGCATCGGCGACGGGTCATCGCGGCGCGACCAGCCAGATACTGCAACTGGGAACGGACACCGGCGGGCATCTGTCCGCACTGCGTCACGATACCCTTACCGACAACAATGAACTGAACGAATTCTTCGAGCACGCGGGCGGTACCTCACAGATACTTTACCAGACGCCGAATTTCGAGATGGTGCATAGCGTCGCCAAAGTCAATATCAGCACTCCGATCTACATGCGCGCGCCGGGCGAGGCTCCGGGGAACTTCGCGCTCGAATCGGCGATGGACGAAATGGCAAACGCCGTGAACATGGACCCGATCGCGTTTCGGCTACTGAATTATGCGGAGGCAAATCCGCAGTCCGGCAAGCCCTGGTCGAGCAAAAACCTGAAAGAGTGCTACGCGCGCGGCATGAAAATGATCGGGTGGGAGAACCGTAAAATGGAGCCGCGTTCCGCGCAGAGCGGGCGTTACTATATCGGGTACGGCATGGCGACGGCGACCTATCCTGCGCACCGGTCGGCTTCCGGCGCGAGGGTTCGGCTCTTCGCAGACGGACGCGCGATCGGCTCGGCAGCGGGCAACGACATCGGCACCGGGGCATATACTATCTTCCGGCAGGTCACGGCGGACACGCTCGGCTACCCGCTCGAGCGGGTGCTGTTCGAGCTCGGCGATACGACTTTCCCGCAGGCTCCCGTCGCAGGGGGCTCGCAGTTGACGGCTTCGGTCGCGCCTGCCGCGATGGAAGCCGCGGAAATGGCGCTTCGCGCTGTCGCAGAACTCGCGATTGCCGATCCGAAGTCGCCGCTCTCCGGCCGCCACATCGATGAGATCGCATTTGCCAACGGACGCGTTTTTCTTCGTGGTGAACCGAGTCGCGGCGAGGCGCTCGAAGCGGTCGTCAAGCGAACCGGCAAGCCGTTCATCGAGGTTTGCTGTCGGGCGGAAACGATGAACACTGCTCGGGACAGCCAGGGCTTGAAGCAGTCGCAGCGTCCGCCGTGCCTTCCCGTCGCGCCCAAATCGGAGGAGGACAGCGATATGGACAAATACTCCTTCCATTCGTTCGGCGCGCAGTTCTGTCGTCTTCGGGTGGATGAGGAGCTTGGCGTCGTGCGTCTCCTGAACTGGGCGGCCGTGATGGATGTCGGCAAGATACTGAATCCGAAAACGGCGCGTAATCAGATCATGGGCGGAATTGGCTTCGGGATCGGTATGGCGCTGTCCGAGGAGACGCCTTATGATCCGAACACGGGACGTCCGGTCGCCCGTAATCTGGCGGACTATCACATCGCTTCTAATGCCGACGTGCCCGATATTCAGGTCGAGTTCCTCGATATTCCCGACCCGCATATCAATCGACTGGGCGTGCGTGGGATTGGCGAGATCGGGATCACCGGCGTTCCGGCGGCGATTGCGAACGGCATTTTCAACGCGACCGGCAAGCGGTACCGTGATCTTCCAATCGCTCCCGACAAAATGGTGTGAGGGACTGTAACTGTTCACCCCTCCTCAACACGTAGCAGCGCCCCCGCTCCCGAAGCTTCGGGAGCGGGGGAGCGAATGTAGATATTCTGCCTGTAAGCGCGATACGAAGGCTGGGTGACTAGTTACGAGGGACTATAGTTTAAGGGACTGTCAAAGAAGAATGTCCTGCGCAATCGTAGGGGCGCGGCTTGCTGCCCCCTCCTCTTCTACGCTGAAATCTGTTGCGTATCATGGACATGTGGGCGTTTATTGGAGTCCGTTTATCCTCGGTGACAGCGCTGGGAAATTTCATGCGATAACAACTGACGCATCTGAAGGAGAGGCATGAACGATACGGATCGGAGAGCAGGAAGTGAGACGACCGACTTAGCGTCAGCCGTCGTCACGGCGCAAATCCCGCTGAAACCTGCGGCTGGAGCGCCTGCGAAATCGCAAAGTGGTTTCCAGCGATGGCTTCTGGACGGTATCCATCCCGAAGGCGCGGAGGGCGCGCACCAGAAGCCGCATCAGCACTCGCACGTCTGGTGGCAGGTGATGTGTCTGACCGGTGTGGACTATTTCTCCACGCTGGGCTATCAGCCTGGGATCGCCGCGCTGGCTGCCGGCGCACTATCGCCTCTCGCAACTCTGATACTCGTGCTGCTGACGCTGTTCGGAGCGCTGCCCATCTACAATCGTGTGGCGCGTGAGAGTCCCAACGGTGAAGGCTCAATTTCGATGCTCGAGCGCCTCCTCCCCTGGTGGCAGGGCAAACTGTTTGTCCTCTGCCTGCTCGGGTTTGTGGCGACCGACTTCATCATTACGATAACGCTCTCCGCCGCAGACGCCGCCGCGCATCTCATCGAGAACCCGTATACGGCGCATCTCATGCATGGCAAAGCCATCCTGATTACGCTCACGCTGGTCTTTCTCCTCGGCGCAATTTTCCTCAAGGGGTTCAAGGAAGCGATCGGAATCGCGATTGTGCTCGTTGGCATCTATTTATCGCTCAACGCTGTAGTCATGGCAATAGGCTTGAAACAGGTATTCACGCACCCGGCTCTGTTCAGTAGTTGGAAAACCGCTCTGTTCCAACAGCACACCAATGTGTTCGCCATGATCGGTGTGTCCCTGCTGCTATTTCCCAAACTCGCGCTCGGTTTGTCGGGTTTTGAGACCGGTGTTGCGATGATGCCTCTCGTCAAGGGGGAGGCTGATGACACCGCCGCGATGCCGAACGGTCGCATTCGCAGCACGCGTCGCTTGCTGCTGTTTGCGGCTGTCACAATGAGCGTGTTTCTGCTGGCAAGCAGCCTTGTCACGACACTGCTAATTCCCGCAGAAGCGTTCAAGGAAGGCGGCAAAGCGAATGGCCGCGCGCTCGCCTATCTCGCCCATGAAATGCTTGGTAACGTGTTCGGAACCGTCTACGATGTGTCTACGATCCTGATTTTGTGGTTTGCAGGCGCGTCTGCAATGGCAGGGCTGATCAATATCGTGCCGCGGTATCTGCCGCGTTATGGAATGGCGCCCGAATGGACGCGTGCCTCGCGACCACTGGTGCTGGTATATGTCGCGGTTGCCGTTATCATCACATTGCTTTTCAAAGCCGATGTGAACGCACAGGGTGGGGCGTATGCAACCGGTGTTCTGGTTCTGATGACCAGCGCGGCTGTCGCCGTAACCATCAGTGCGTGGAAGCGCGCGGCAAATAAATCTGCCTACGGATTTGGCTTAATCGCTGCGATTTTCGCGTATACCACTGTCGTCAACGTCATCGAGCGCCCTGATGGAATCAAAATAGCAGCAGTATTCATACTGTCGATTGTGTTTGTGTCGCTGCTATCGCGGGTATGGCGTACGACCGAGCTGCGCGTGACGGGCATCGAACTGGATGAAAATGCACTGCGCTTTATCCACGAGGCGGAACAGGATAAGATTATCCATATCATCGCGAATCATCCTGATGCACTCGATGAGGAAGAGTACCGCCACAAAGAGCATAGCGCGCGTGAGGACCATCAGATTCCCGCAGGAGCCCCGATTATATTCATGGAGGTGACGGTGCGCGACGCATCCGATTTCACGGATCAACTGTGCGTTCAGGGTGTCGAAGTAGCAGGCTACCGCATACTGCGGGTGGAGGGAACGGCTGTGCCCAACTCCATTGCCGCGCTGCTGCTGCATATCCGTGACATCACTGATAAACGCCCGCACGCCTATTTTAACTGGACCGAAGGGAATCCGTTTAAGTATCTCATTCGCTACGTACTCTCGGGCAAGGGCGATGTTGCTCCTGTTACGCGTGAGGTGCTGCGCAAAGCCGAACCCGATCCTGACCGGCGTCCCGCTATCCACGCCGCGATGTAGAGCGAAACGGATTCACTTCTCGCACTGATTAAAACACGGGCGGAATAGACGTATCCTGTCTATTTCGCCCGTTGCTTCTGCTCCTCCTTGTGTAATCAAGCACCGTAACTATTCACCCCCAACCCTCGCCCGCAGCTTTGGAGAGGGGAAGTGAAGGCAGATATTCTGCCTGTAAGCGCGCAACGGAAGACAGCGAGAATAGTTACCAGGCACCTTCTGCTCTCAGCAATCATACTTCCCGTTCAGCTTGGAATATATTCGGATGCCCGCGAGTATTTAACTCACACAAAAGAAACCGGTGGGTCATCCTGTATAAAATAGCGTGCTTTTGACGCATAATAGAGTACGTCTAAATGCGAGCAAACTGATTCGGAAAGAGTGATCATGAAGCGACTGGTGATATTGGGTTCGACGGGTTCGATCGGGACGCAGGTACTGGATATCGTGCGCCGGTTGCCAGAACGTTTTCAGATCGTCGGGCTTGCCGCCAACAGCAATACGGCTCTGCTGGCGCAGCAGGCGAATGAATTCCGTGTCGACTGCGTATCAATTGGAAAGTCGTCTGGAAAGATAGATGCAGAAAGAAAGAGAGAGGGAAAAACCGATAATCAATCCAACGGTAAATCGGAAAGCCGCATCGATTACGCAGCGGACCTGAAGCGTGCGATGGACGCGATCGGCCAACGTGCACGAATTCTGACTGGCATCGAGGGAATGTGTGAGCTCGCAACGCTTCCGGAAGCCGACCTGGTGATCGTCTCCGTCGCAGGCGCAATCGGAATTGCCCCGACACATGCGGCCCTACACGCTGGCAAAGACATCGCGCTCGCCTCGAAAGAAGTGCTGGTTGCGGCTGGCGAAACGACAATGGCGCTTGCACGGGAGAAAAACTGTCGCATTCTGCCGATCGACAGCGAGCACTCCGCGATTTTCCAGTGCCTTCAAGGAGCGCCCGACAGGAGCGTCGAACGCATACTTCTTACCGCTTCCGGCGGTCCATTCCGCAATGTGCCGATCGAAACCCTGTCAACAGTTACGCCCGCACAGGCGCTGAAACATCCGACCTGGACGATGGGCGGGCTGGTCACGATCAATTCAGCGACGCTGATGAACAAAGCGCTGGAGATCATCGAGGCGCGGTGGCTGTTCGATGTGCCGATCGAAGCCGTCGAAGTCGTCGTGCATCCGCAGTCGATTGTGCACTCGATGGTGCGCTTCAACGATGGCTCGACGCTCGCGCAGCTCGGTCTGCCCGACATGCGCCTCCCCATCCAGTATGCGCTGGTCTATCCGGAGCGCCTCAACACGGAACTGCCGCGCATGGAACTGAGTGCCTATGCAAACCTGACATTCGAGGCGCCGGATGAGGTCAAGTTTCCCGCACTTGGATTGGCGCGTCGCGCTGTCACGCAGGGAGGTACGATGCCTGCTGTGATGAATGCGGCGAACGAGGCTGCTGTCGCTCTATTCCTCGACAATCGTATCCCATTTTTGAAACTGACGCATCTGGTCGAGAAGGCAATGGACAGTCACGAAGCACTGCCGCCGACGTTTGAGAATGTGCTGGAAGCCGACGCCTGGGCGCGGCGCACAGTGACTGCCTTTGCTGGTTAGAATCGCTGCCTGAAACATCTATTTCGCACAACTAGAGGACACGCCTGAGTCCTGGCCGTCAGCAGGTAAATTCTGCCGCACTGTGTATTTACTCCTCACGAAGGTGGGGGTTAGGCTATGGATAAGCTGCCCATCGTCTGCGAAATCCAGGCTTGTATAAATAATTGAGAAGAGTTTGTAATTGTAAGGAGCTGAATCTGTGGTCGAAAATATAAAAACTGCTCTCTATTTCATCACCATGCTGAGCGTGCTGGTGATTGCGCATGAGTGGGGACATTTCATCGTTGCCAAAATGTGCGGGATGCGCGTCGACGACTTCTCCTTATTTTTCGGCAAGCGGCTGCTTCGGCTTGGCGTTCGTAACGGCACAGAATATAATATTCGTTCGATCCCGCTCGGAGGCTTTGTCAAGATCGCAGGGATGGAGCCGGACGACATCTCCAATGGGCATCCAGTGTTCCAGACGCTCAACACAGATGTTCATATCAAAACCAAACGTGAGTTCTTCAAATCGCTCCAGGGATTTACTGAAGAGCAGTTGTCAGATATCAATGCCGAGAACGTCTCTGCGCGCGTCATCGCTTCCGTCGAAGAGGCAATTGGCGACGACAGCCGGCTAACCGCAGAAGGCAAATTAGAGTTGCGATCGCTGCTTCAGGGCACAGCGCTCAATGAGGACGAACACAAGTACCTTGAAGCGATTCTCGCTGCCGATAACTATATCCCCGATCCACAGGGCTACAATCAGAAACCGCTCTGGCAGCGCGCCGCCGTGATCTTCGCAGGTCCGTTCATGAGCCTGTTTTTCGGCTATCTGATCGTCTGTGTGATGGGATTCACTGGCGGGCTGCCCGACCCGGATCACATCGGAGTGAAGCTCGTCACGGCTGGAAGCGTGGCAGAAAAGGCGGGGCTGCTGCGCGGCGATGAGATCGTCTCGATCAATGGCAAACGAATTGCCGACTTTGAGTCGGTACTCAAAATCATCGGCGACAGCCCTGGCAAGCCAATCCTGATGGTGATACTGCGGGATGGGCAGCAGCAGAACATCACGGCGACTCCGAAAGCGGAACTGGTCGACTGGAATGAGCCCGACGGACGGACGATCAAGAAAACCGTCGGGCGGATCGGGTTCGCTCCCGACCCAGTGTGGCGACGCTATTCGGTCGGCGAGTCGATTCGGCGCAGCTCGTCGCTGCTTGCAAATGCGCTCGTGATGACAGCCAAAACTATTTTCAGCAAAAAAGCGGGCGAAAGTGTCGGCGGTCCGGTGGCAATTGTCGGGATGGTGCATCAGGCGAGTCAGGTCGGCTACAAATATATTATTCTGATGGCAGCGGAGTTGAGTATCAGCCTCGGCATTATGAACCTGCTGCCCATTCCCATCCTGGACGGCGGGCATCTGCTGCTGCTTGGCATCGAAGGTATTCGGGGACGCAAACTCAGCACTCGTGAGATGAACTTTGCGCAGATGTTCGGGCTTTCGATAATTGGCATCCTTTTCGTCGTCGTAATGACGCACGATCTATGGCGACTTGCGCACCACTCATAAGGGCGCAACCAGCGTAAAGCGTTAGAAAATTGGATGACAGCAGCCCCGCTTCCAGTAGATCGGCAGCGGGGCATTTTTTGTCCGAACTTTGATCTATGTGATTATTGTGATGAAATGCATGATTACCGCTCCACGTCATCGGCCTTCCGGCAGAAGCTTCGGGAGAGGGGGAATGCGACCTCACCCCCGACGCCTCTCCACTCGCAAGCTCGTTAAGAGAGGGGAGTAGGCGCACCATCTGCGGTTAGCCCGCGAAGGTGGGCTTCGCAACTCCAGACCGGGACTTCAGTCCCGTGTATCCCATGCACCACCCCCCAGCCCCCTCATTGAACAAAAGCAAAGGAGGGGGAGGAATGCCCTGCTCCTTTCTCCCCCTCTCTTAGTGAGGCACGAACGGAGAGGAGAGGGGGTTGGGGGGTGAGGCGAGACGGGGTCAACGCTGTCGCAAGTCACTGACCGTCGGGATAGTATGCTGTTCGAGGTATACGGCAACCTCGCGGGAAATGCGAGCGATGCTGCAGGGCGAGATCATGTTAGCGATGCCGACGCCGACTGCAGACGCGCCCGCCACGAAGAACTCCAGCGCATCCTCACCCGACATAATTCCGCCGCCCCCGATAACTGGAATGGTGACCGCCTGCGCCGCCCGCCATGTCTGATAGAGCGCGAGCGGCTTGAGTGCCGGACCTGACAGACCTGCCACGATTCCTGGAAACCGAAAACTCCGCCCGCTCATTCGAACCGCAATTCCTGGAAACGCCTGCGTGACATTGATGCAGTCCGCCCCGACAGCTGCCGCCAGTTGTGCCGCTTCCCCGATCTCGATGCCGACCGGAGGAAGTTTCGCAATCAGCGGCAGATCGGTTGCCGCGCGTGCTGCCTGAATCGATTCGACGATGTGCGCCCCCAGTGCATCGCCATAAAATGCCGCTTCAAACTCGTCTGGCGAAAGGGATAGGTCGGCGTCCAGCAGAGCAAGCGGAGTAAGATTAAGTTCGATTGCTGCCACGACGCCTGCCTGCGTAAGAGTTCGCGCCAGCAATGCCCATTCTTCGGAGGTCGTGCCGAGTATGCTGACGATAACAGGGCAGGGGAGCGCTCTGAGCGCGGACAACTTCGTCTCGAGAAACATCTCCAGTCCTGGATTTGGGAGACCTGTCGCATGAAGCAGCCCTGCCGTTACGTCCGCCGTTCTGGGCATTGGACTGCCGGATCGCGGCGCGACTGTCAGCGTTGGCGTCGTCACTGCGCCGAGCGCGCTATAATCGGCAAGGTCGGCCAGTTCTTTACCACTCCCGAAAGTCCCGGCGGAAGCAAGAAACGGCGCAGACAGAATGAGACGTCCGAAGCTCGTCAACAGGGGGGCAAGCGGTAGGGCAACGGAAGCAGACATTGGATCGGACATGGGGAGCGGATTCTCCTGAAGCGGCAGGCATAAGCAAAAATCACTTCCTAATGGTAACATGAACCGTGCGGAATGGCAAGCCAGAACTATTCTGTAAAGTGAATGTAGGAGTAGAAAATGGACGAACTACGTGGCAGAGCCGCGTTGATAACGGGCGCATCGGGTGGCATTGGAGGCGCAATCGCGCGCAGCTACGCGACCCAGGGTATTCGCGTCGCGGTACACTACAGCCGCAGCCAAGATGCGGCGGAGGAGACTCTGAGACTGCTGCCGGGCGAAGGGCATATCCTGGTGCAAGCCGATGCCGCGGACGCGGGACAGGTGCAGGAGATGGTTCGGCGAACAGTCGAGGCATTTGGCGGGCTCGATGTGCTCGTTAATAACGCGGGTATTTTCGAGGAGACACGGTTTGACACGCCCGATTTCGACGTTTGGCAGACGAGATGGCAGCGAACGCTCGACACGAATCTGATGAGCGCTGTACATGCGACCTGGTGTGCACTGCCGACGATGAAGGCACAGCCAGGCGGAGGCAAAATCATCAATATCGCATCCCGATCGGCGTTTCGCGCCGAAACGGACGCGCCCGCTTATGCCGTCAGCAAAGCGGGTATGGTGAGTCTGACGCGCTGTCTCGCCCGTGCTGAGGCGCATCACGGCATCCTATCCTACTGTATCGCACCAGGGTGGGTCGAGACAGCGATGGCACGCGAAGGGATGGCGGAAAAAGAAGGGGAAATCTTGTCGCAGATTCCGCTTGGCAGGATCGCTTCCGTCGAGGATGTAGCCGGCGTTGCGCTCTTTCTGGCTTCCGATGCCGCCAACTATTTGACGGGCATTACGATCCCAGTTGCAGGCGGATCGTGGTTCACGACATGATCTGCATTCGAGAATAGAGTATATTTTTCATTTTTTGCTCACCACAGCGTCGGACAGCCAAAAGCCCTGCATTCCGAATAGAATGCAGGGCTGAGTCTAACTGCTGCAGTGGTACCGGTGACTTATTTCTTGCGTCGCAGGCGCAGCGCGAGCAGGGAACCCGGGATCGCCATTCCGATAAGCATTGCGGTCGTACCCGGCTCCGGAGTGCTCGAAGCGGTTGCATCCACCAGGAAGTTGATCGTGCCATCCGGTGTCAGTGCATTCGGCGCGCCAACGTCAGTGGTTGTGATATTGCTCGCATTGAACGTAATGAAGCGGGTCGGATGGAAATCATCCTGGAAGATCAGGCTCGTTGCTCCAGAGAACACCGTGGAATTATGAAAGGCAACTGTGCTGGAATTTGGAGTCAGCTTACCCGACAGTTTCCCGGCAAGGTTGAAAGTGTCACCAGCAATCGGCGAGTAGCTGTCGCCACTATTGACGTCCGTCACGCCTGAGATTGTCGTTGCAACGGTGAACGGAACGCTGAACGTATGCTTGGCTGTTCCGCCTGCAGTCGTGTTGCTGTGGGGGGTGAGGTTGGTTGTACGTACGTTCGACGGAACTCCGATCCCCGCCCCGGATAGATCGAGTACTTGAATGTAGGTGCCAACGCTGGGGGAGTTCGCGTTTACCGGGTTCGGTCCGAATGTCGTATTGTAATCGAACTGGATCGAGACCGCTTTTGCGGAGCCGATCGAACTCAGCAGACCGATGCCGCCGACCAGAGCGATAAAGAAGTTCTTACGCATTTTCAATACTCACTTTCATAAGAAAACATGGACACTTTCGATCCGCCCGCCCGGACTTCACTTCAAGCACCCTATTGATAATTATCCACACGATGATTATATAGCAAGAATTGTGCCAATGCACTCATTTGATGCTATTTGTGGCAAAATCAGGTAATACTGCGGTCGGTTGGCTGAAAATTCTAAATCTCGATATCTTAAGGCATGTTGTCATTCTGAGTATCTTCCGCCTCATCTTCCTGACGTGCGCAGTCGACCAGCTTAAATAACTACCTAACGGGTTGTGCTAGTTTTCGCCCATTCTGTTGCTTTCTGTACTGATATCGGGAAAGTCTTGGGCTTAAAGCCAAAGAAACCGGTTCTTTGCAGAAATTTTAGCGCCTAGTCGCGCTCTTATCGACGCAAAACAGTAGACAAAAAGATAAAATCGTTCAAATCAGTGCTCTTTGAGCCCTGATTTTACTAGACAGAAGTTTACATATAAAACTAGCACAACTCGTTACCTATGGTATAGGTGAGGTCAGTCCGTAGCGGTGGGTTTGGCAATCCCGAACCGGAGCTTCATCGCTTTGGATTTGTGCATTTTCCCCTTTCGCAATGCAGTTTGACGGGGAGGTGCACACCCGATACGACTTTTGAGCAGGAATATTCACAGCGATGCAGAATAGCATAGTGCCAGCGTTACACTGGTGATCGTCTGACTGCATTTCCACCTCATCGCCGAACCGATCCCGACATTTCTGGAGGAACCCGTCGATACCACTCAGCCTTTTCTCGAAATACAACGCCTCAGTAAATCGTATGCCGGTATCCCAGCCCTGATCGACGTCAGCCTGAACATACGCCGTGGGGAAATTCATGCGCTGATGGGCGAGAATGGTGCGGGTAAATCGACGCTGATCAAATGTCTGTCAGGCAGTGTTCAGCACGACGGAGGCACTGTCGAAGTAGATGCCCTATGCCTCCCAAAGGGGAATATTGCTGCGGCTGAGGCAGCGGGCATCGTCGCACTCCACCAGGAATCGACCGCATTTCCGCACCTCGGAGCGATCGACAACATTTTTATCGGTCGCGAATTACGCCGCGCGCCCGGACTGCTCGACCGCCCGCGAATGCGCCGCGAGGCGCAGCTTCTGATGGAGCGGCTAGGTGAGCGCATCGATGTCGATCGTCCTCTCGAAGATTTATCTCTCGCGCAGCGCCAGATGGTAGGTATCGCGCGCGCATTATCCCGCAGGAGTCGTCTGCTGATACTCGATGAGCCGACTGCCTCCCTCTCTGCCCGTGAAACGCAGACCCTGTTCCGAATTCTTCGCCAGCTCCAGGCCGAAGGCGTCGCACTGCTTTATATCTCGCATCGTCTCGAAGAAGTTTATGCACTCGCGGATCGGGTGACAGTGCTCCGCGATGGGAGGCTTGTCGGCACACATGCGATTGCCGATCTCGGTCGGGATGCGCTCGTGCGCATGATGGTCGGTCGCGAACTGCTCGATCAGGAAGAATCGGAGCGAGGGACAGCCGATGGAGAGATCATGCTCGAGGTGCGCGGGCTCTCACGTCAGGGCGAGTTCGCCGACATCACATTTTCTGTTCGCGCAGGAGAGATCGTCGGGCTGGCTGGACTTGTTGGCGCAGGGCGCACCGAAGTCGCTGCTGCGATTTTTGGGATCGAACGTGCCGAAGAGGGGACTGTCCATGTTCAAGGGAAGCCGCTCAGTCAGGGGGCGGTGCGCGCATCGATCGCCAGCGGTGTCGCTCTGGTTCCAGAGGATCGTCAGCATGAAGGGCTGATACTGCCGCTTTCAGTGGCGGACAATCTACTGTTATCAGTGATAAACTCCCTGACCCGTTTTGGTTTTCGTTCGCGCCGAAAAGAGCGTGCATCCGTTGAGAAGTCGATGCGAGCGCTGAGCGTGAAGGCCGCAGGTCCTGGCGTTGCCGTCAACACGCTCTCCGGGGGCAATCAGCAGAAGGTTTCGCTGGGGAAATGGCTCGCGACGGAGCCGCGTATCCTTCTGCTGGACGAGCCGACGCGCGGAGTCGATGTCGGCGCGAAAGCGGAAGTATATCGGCTGATTCGCAGCCTTGCCAGCGAGGGTATGGCGACGCTGCTGATCTCTTCAGATCTGCCTGAGGTGCTCGCGCTCAGCGATCGAATTCTCGTGATGCGTGAGGGACGCCTCGCTGGCGAACTGTCCCGCTCGGAGGCGACAGAAGAGAAAATCCTTGCTTTCGCACTGCCGGACGGAGGGGATAGTCGAATGGAAACCGGACGGTCAGCGATTCCGCATGACGGGAATGCAGCCATATGAACGATAGCGCGACAGAAGCGACATCGTCTGCGGGTGGGACGCCAAACCGCGCTGTGAGTACCGTCCTGCATCGCCTTGCGAGCCAGCGAGAGTATGCGGTGCTTGCGCTGTTGATCGGAACGCTGGGGGTTGTCGGCGCGTTCAACCCGAGCTTCCTCTCCGGCGGAAATCTGCGGGATATGCTCGTGCAGGATGCGCCGATCGTAATTGCCGCCTGCGGGCTGACCTTTGTCGTGTTGCTCGGGGAAATCGATATCTCGATCGGCTCCTCGATGGGTCTGCTCGCGACGGCGCTCGGACTGCTCTGCTCGCCTTCGCATTCTGCCCTTCCCGTCTGGATCGCTGTCGCGCTCACGCTCCTGCTTGGCACATCGATCGGGTTCCTCAATGGGCTGATGGTCACGTTCGGACGGATGCCCTCGATCATCGTGACGCTGGGAATGCTGACGGTGCTGTCCGGAGTCAACCTGCTGCTGATGAATGGAAAGTGGATTACAGATCTGCCGCAGGGATTACGGTACCTCGGTGTCGGAACACTGCTCCACGTGCCGATCTGTCTCTGGGCGGCAGCGGCAGCGGTGATTTGCGCGGTACTGCTGGCGCGCGAGACGCCTCTCGGACGTCGAATCTACGCTGCAGGAAGCAATCCAGACGCCGCACGGATGGCTGGTCTTTCGGTCTGGAAACTGAAACTCTTTGCGTTCACGCTGACCGGCTTCCTGACGGCGGTGGCCACGATCGTGAGTGTTCCACGACTTTCGGTGATCGAGTCTGGAGTGGGCCAGGGTTTCGAGCTGCTGGTCGTGACCTGTGTCGTGGTCGGCGGGGCGTCCATCAGCGGCGGGAGAGGATCGGTAATCGGTTCGGCTCTGGCGGCGCTGCTGCTTGGTCTGGTGCGACCCATGCTGATCTTTCTGCGGCTTGGCGTTTCGGCGACCTACTGGGAGCGCGCGATCGAGGGAGCGTTTATACTGCTGGCAGTGCTCGCGGACCATCTGGCGCGGCGAACACGCAAGGAGCCGCATCGATGACCACACCGATCATTGACGCGGAGGCTGTAACCGTCACCAAAAGTCGCTCGGGCTGGGCGCACCGGCTCACGCTGCCAACCCGCCAGGAGTGTGTGTTGCTGGGTCTGCTGATCGGAACCCTACTATTGGCGGGGCGCCTCAGTCCCGACTTTCTCACCTCACGGTCACAGCTCGAGCTCTCGACGCATGTATGGGAACTGGCGCTGCTGGCTATTCCCATGACGCTGATCATTTTGACTGCAGGGATCGACCTGTCGGTCGGCTCGACGATGGCGCTGTGCGCGGTCGTCTTCGGAATCGCCGTTCATGCGGGCCTGCCGCCGCTAGTTGCCGCACTGCTATCGCTTTTGGTCGGAGGCGGAGCGGGGGCTCTCAATGGCATTTTCGTCGCGAAACTCAGAGTACATCCGCTCATCGTAACGCTTGCAACGCTCGCTGCCTATCGAGGGATCGCGGAAGGTATCAGCCTGGGAAGACCATTCTCAGGATTCTCCGACAGCTTTACTTTTCTCGGACAGGGCAGCATCCTGGGATTCCCCGTTCCTGGAATCGTTTTTCTGATCGTGCTGGCAGTGGCCGCTGTGATGATTGGCGGTACACCTCTCGGGCTGTCGCTCTCTGCGATCGGGTTCAATGAGACGGCTGCGCGTTACTCGGGGCTTGCGGTTGCACGCATCAAACTGCTGCTCTACACGTCCTCGGGGCTGGCGGCAGGGATGGCTGCGCTGCTCTTCGTCGCGCGCCGCAATACCGCAAAGGCTGACATTGGGACGGGCATGGAACTGGATGTGATCACGGCAGTTGTGCTCGGCGGCACGAGCATTTTTGGCGGACGCGGCAGGCTTTTCGGCACGGTTCTGGGCGTGCTGCTGATCCATGAGGTGCGCGAATTCGTTAGCTGGCAATGGAACCGCGACGAACTCAATCTGGTCGTGGTCGGTACACTGCTGATCCTGTCCGTACTCGCCGACAGCCTGCTCTCTCCCAAAAAACGTTGACCTATAACGTGCATAATTTCCATTTTCAAAGTGTATTAGAAGGATGATCAAATGCTCACTATAACTGTTCGCTCGCTAAAGTACGCCTGTCTGCTGCTGTCGATTGCGGCGCCTATTGTCGGGTGTACACGCCCGCCAACGGGTTCGGCGTCTGGAAGCAATAGTGGTGGTTCTGTGCAAATATCCAGCGGTGCGGGCAGGCGGGTCAAAATTTGCCTCCTGCCAAAAAAGAAAGGACTGGCGTACTTCAGCTCCTGTAACGACGGCGCGGAGCAGGCGGCAAAGGAGCTTGGAGACGTCGATCTAATTTATGATGGACCATCGGATGGCGCTCCGGAGAAAGCGGCTTCCCTCATTGAGACCTGGACACTCAAAGGGGTCGATGCGATTGCCGTTTCTCCGAACGATCCTGGCGTGCTCGCGCCTGCAATGAAGGCTGCCCGCGCAAAAGGAGTGAACGTACTGACGTGGGACGCCGACGGGCAGCCAGACTCACGCGCGTTTTTCGTCAATCAGGCAACGTCACAGCAGATCGGTGCGGCGCTCGTCGATACGATGGCGAAAGACCTCGGCGGCGCACAACCCTCCGGCAAAGTCGCAATTGTGACGGCGACACTCACGGCAGCGAACCAGAACGAATGGATTGCGGCGATGAAGGAGGAGCTCAAGAAGTACCCGCAGATCGAGCTGGTCACTATAAAGCCCTGTAATGAAGATCAGTCCGTCGCGTTTCAAGTCACCCAGGATCTGATGAAGACCTATCCCGATCTTCGTGGCGTGTTCGGCATCAGTTCCGTCTCCTTCCCCGGCGCTGCGGAGGCGGTCAAACAGGCCGGTAAAACGGGACAGGTACTCGTTACCGGACTCTCGACGCCGAATAATATGAAGCCTTACGTGATGGACGGAACCGTAAAATCGGTTGTACTCTGGAACACTCAGGACCTCGGCTATCTGACGATCTATGCCGCAGAGGCGATCGCGACCGGCAAACTTAAAGCCGGTGCAACTACATTCACCGCTGGCCGGCTCGGCGCAAAGAAGGTGCAGGGCGACAATATCCTGCTTGGCGACATCCTGATCTTCACCAAAGACAACATCGGCAAATACGATTTCTGATCGTGGCAAAGGGCGTTTCAAACCCGTTTCAGTCTGTTTCTAGAGCTATGTTGGTGGACCTGTGCAGACTGGGCGAGCTCGCAGCTCGGTGGAAAATGCAACTGGCTGTATACAACAAGAAAAAAGAACAGAGGTCGACTTGTTGCATTGTGACGGCTGCATTCCGAGGAAAATGAGCGGGAACGACACTGTTCCCGCCGTTCGAAGGGCGTGGGTTGAGCGGGATTGTTGCAATCGAACCATCAGGCCGCGAGCGCTGTCTGAAACAAATCGAGTTCCGTATCCAGGTAGCCCCGCAGTCGTGTGACAGCCTGAGCATGCAGCTGATAGGCTCTCGATTCGGAAACCGTCAGCACGCCGCCGATCTCCTTGAAGGTCAGTCCCTCATGGTAGTAGAGGGCAACGACAGTTCGCTCTCTGTCGGGGAGTTTATCGACGGCGGCCGCGAGGGCGCGCTGGCGCTCGCGCAGCGCAACGGATTCGAGTGGGCTGGGATCGTCGGTAGGAAGCAGGTCGACGAGACGCTGCTGTTCGCTTCCCATGCGAAGATCATCGAGGGAGAGCAGGCTGGCACGTCCGATGTTGGCGAGCAGCTTATCCAGCTTTTCGGCTGTAATCCCGAGTTCCTCCGCTACCTCTTCTTCCGTGGCCATGCGACCGAGACGGGATTCGAGACGCATGTAGGCTTGCTTGAGTTGTTTTTGCTGATCGCGCACGAGTCGCGGAACCCAGTCGTCACCGCGCAGCATTTCCAAAATTGCGCCGCGAATCAAAGTGATCGCATAGGTTTCGAATTTGATGTTTCGGTAGGGATCGAACTGATCGACGGCTTTGACCAGGCCGACGATTCCCGCGCCGACCAGATCGTCGCGCTCGACACCGGAAGGAAGCGGCCCGAACAGACGTCCGGCAGTGATGGAGACGAGATGGGCATAGCGCTGTATGAGAATTGCGCGAGATTCCTGACAGAGTTCGTCGCGGAATCTCTGCCAGAGGACAGAGGAAGACGCTTCGCTCACTACGATACCTCCATGCATGAGCAGTGCGAGCCATTCAATCCATGATTGGCTCGGCAAACAGTATTAACCGTGTATTAAAGACAATTCACAAACAGGGAGTCAATCAGGCTGTTCGGGCTGCTGTCTTTCAAGCAGCGCAGAACCCTAATATAGATGAAACGGTTCCAGCCGATAATGTGAACGCGGTTGAGAAGTTCAATTTCAATCATCGGTCGAATTCTGAAAATAGTTATAGGCAGAACTACCATTTTCTCATGTTGATTGTATTTTTTAGCGAATAAATGTTATTTATTTACAAAATAGCGCCTTTTCTTGATGATAGATCCTGGCGCTCCCCGATGTTGTCTCGATTTATGGAGTCTGCGACTGCGGCAGAATGCCCCGAACTTATGCCAGAAATCATTCTGAAGAGTGCTAAAATAGCATAGAACAGTAAGAGCAAAAGTAACTATTCACCCTGCCTTCCGTTTCGCACTTACAGACAGCATATCTGCATTCACTCCCCGCCTCCTGAAGCTTCCAGAGAGGGATCGGAGAGTGAGGGTGAATAGTTACGCGCAAAAACTGCCTGCAGTATTTTTATCGAACAGGAAACCGTCACCATGCGAGTAATGCTCTGGTGTGATATGGAAGGCGTCGCTGGCATCTCGGTCTGGGAGCAGGTCAATGGCGGCGCGGCTCTCTACGAAGAGGGCAGACGGCTCTACACGAACGAGATCAATGCGGCAGTGCGCGGCTGTAAACGAGCGGGGGCGACCGAAATAGTCGTTGTGGATGGGCATGGCGCGGGGGGCGCCTGGCACTTCAAGAGTCTGCTTCCTGAGCTGCTCGAAAGCGGAGCAGAGTATGTGCTCGGTCATCACTGGGCGCGCTACGTCAAACCTCTGGAAGACGGCTGCGACGCCGCGCTGTTCGTCGGTGCACACGCGATGGCGGGCACTCCGGATGGGATTCTATGCCACACCGTCTCTTCACAGGGCTGGTACAACGCCCGGATCAATGGTACGCTTGTGGGCGAGTCGGGCATCATTGCAGCGATCTGCGGCGACTTCGGATGCCCTGCCGTTTTCGTCTCCGGGGACGCCGCAACTTGCCGCGAGGTTCGTGAACTGGTCGGAACAAAGCTAATCGAGGCGCAGGTGAAGGTAGGACTGGGACGTTTCTCGGCGCGGCACCTGCCTGCAAGCGACGCCTGTTCACTGATCGAAGGACAGGTCTATAACGCGCTCGTCAAGCGCGATTGGCCCCAACCTCTCGTGTTCGCCGGACCGGTCGAGTTTGCAGTCGAACTTGCCACTACAGATCGCGCCAATGATTATATGGGCAAGCCGGGAGTCGAGATCGTCGACCCACGCCATTTAGTTTCGCGCGCCGAAAGCTTCTATCAGGCATGGGATCAGTTCTGGTATCGGTGAGGCTGTGTATTCTCGACACCTCCTCTCTTTTTCAATTTTGTTTTGTAAGCAGAAGGTGGAGGTAGTGAATAGGTCGGTGGGATTCTGAAGCATGTCCACTGGACACGGTGACAGCAGCCGGAAGATTTCTGAATGGCGCGAAAGGACAAGATTCTGAAAGCATTCAATCCAGTAGCATTCGACTCAGAAGTATACGAATCGGAAAGGAAGCAGCCGAAAGACCGCATTATTGCTGCAATCGATGTCGACAGCGCTGAACGCGCCGTCGAACTGGTCGGGCAGTTGAAAGACCACGTTGGCGTCTTCAAGATCGGTCTCGAGCTCGTGAATACCGCCGGGGTGCAGGTCTTCGAGACGCTGCGTGAAGCGGGCGCGGACAAGTTTTTCTATGATGCGAAACTGCATGACATCCCTAATACGGTGGCGGGGGCAATGCGGTGTATTGCGCGGCTCGGGGTCTGGTGCGTGACGGTTCATGCTGCGGGTGGTGCGGCGATGCTACGTGCGGCTGTAGAAGCTGGGAAACAGGAAGCGGATCGAAACGGGCTGACTCCGCCGAAGATACTCGCAGTTACACTGCTGACGAGCATCAGCGCGCATACGCTGCATACCGAGATGCAAGTAAGCAATAGCGGGATAAATCCGGCGGGTCAGATCGCCGCTTATGTCACACAGATGGCACGCATCGCGCACGCTTCGGGCTGCGATGGTGTGATCGCTTCACCGCACGAAATCGAGACGGTTCGCGCGGCGGTGACCGATCCCGCGTTTCTGATCGTGACGCCGGGTGTGCGACCAGCGGGTTCACCTGCAGGAGATCAGGCGCGCACAATGACGCCAGGCCAAGCCGTTCATCTCGGCGCAGACTATCTTGTCATCGGCCGCCCGATCGTTTCGGCTCCCGACCCTGCCGCAGTGGCACAGCAGATCGCAGAAGAAATTGCTGGCAAGTGGTAGGCGCAGGCAAATCAGGGCACGAGTGCAAGCGAGTAAACCAAATGAAAAATACCGACCGTCAATTTCGCCCCCACTTTCTCTATACTGGCTTGACTACTTTTACAATTCTGACGGCGCTGTCGCTGCTATTATCTGCTGGATATGTGCCTCCTGCCGTGGCGCAGAGCATCGTTCCGCCCGCACCAACGAGTACCTCTCCCGCTACGATCGATGGTCCTGGTTCGACGCTCTCCCAACAGCCTCGCCCTTCTGTGCCGCACACGCCCCGTATTCCTTACGGACTGGAACTGATGGCGCGGTTCGACCTGCTGCCGCTGCTGCGCGACACGCACTGTGTCCAGGATTCGAGTTACGATCACAGCGGCGGTAATGGCGACTCTGGCAATTTCCTGCGACAGGATGGCAGGAAAGCGGTGCTGGCGGACATTCGCGGGCCGGGCTGCATCTACCGTTTCTGGTCGGCGAATGCAACGGGCCAATTGAGGATTTTCTTCGACGGCGAGACGGATCCACGTATCGACTGCCCCATGCAGGACTTTTTTCTCGGCAAAATCACGCCTTTAATTCAGCCGATCGTCGGGCATCGCAGCGGTGGTTGGTACAGTTTCTTTCCTCTGCCGTTCGCAAAAAGCTGCCGGATCGAAGTCACCGATCCCGGCGGACTCTATTATCATGTCCAGTATCAACTCTATCCCGACAAAACTAAAATCCGTACGTTCACGACATCGCTTACAGCACAAGAGCAGACGGCGCTCGATACGATCGTAGCGCAGTGGAAGTCCCTTGGTCAGCCACCCGTTACAGTAACATCTCAGGAAAAAACGGTAGTTCAGACGGCGACGATTGCTCTGGGGTCGGGCGAAACGCGCGAGATCGCAACAGTGAAAGG
>JBBQPY010000022.1:0-42368 GCA_038216735.1 Chthonomonadales bacterium | reverse complement strand
TGTTTCCGACATTGGGCTTCTCCTCCGGTGAGTTGGGTGTGGAAACCGTACTCTACCAGAGAAGAGCCCAATGTCTAAACTGCTCATTTGTCTACATTATTTTACCGGAAACTAAAGTATTTACAGTTATCTCACAATGGTTTTACGGCAAAAAGACAACAAATCGCCAGGCAATTCTCAGATTAAGATCGTATCTGACTGATGTCGGGGACAAAAACCGCTAAACTACCGCAGGTAAGAAGGAAGTTACGAAAGAAGCATCTCCCTGCGCCGCCGTTTCTGGCTGTGCAGGGAGATGCTTTTTTGTTCCGATATGCAAATTTTAGCTGTCTTTGTTATTCAAACTGGGACTGCATTTGGTTCGACTTGAGCGTTTACGGCGGCGCACTGAGTGCGCTTGAGTTGCCTTCTCTTAATCCGCTGGCGAGGAGGGTTTCAATTCCCCTCGCTGCGAACAGATATCGGCGGTCGTTGCCATGGGTCAGGTCAGCAGGCAGTCCCGGCAAAGTGGTCCGGTGGCGTCATGCTCTTTCATCCTTTCATTCGGGGCACGCACGAACTTCGGTAAACGAATCGTCCTATTTTCGTAGCGATAACCTCCTGTGCGAAAGTTCTGTAACGATTGCCGCACACCGTTTTCAGACGGTGTATAGGTAAAGCGTGCATGGTATTTCGACTTGCGTCTCTTTCGGTCATTTCTTCCCGATTTCTGTTTCTGTGTTTTACCGTACTCGCTTGTTACATCCAGATTATTGGACAGTGACGCAAAGCAGTTTACGCCGAATACTACCGGTTTTCCAATGAATGATGCACTGATATTTTCCGATATTTCGCTGTCAATTATATTTTACAGCGATTCTGAGCAAAGCGCAAGCGATTTGTGCGCATTATCTAACAATTTTTCGATTTATTTAGAAGTTGGCAACTTCATCCCTGCCAGGCTAGCAGTTCGCCAGTTGAAACGCTTGACTTTTGTCTGCTTTTCTGCTATAATAACTGTGTATAAACACGGTTATTGATAAATCGTTGACACTCGTTGATAGAATAATCACAGAAAAATCTACAGAATTAAAACGTGCTTTCCGCCAGCCTGCCCGATCGCTTTTGAGCTCCATCGATATACGGCCGAAAAACACAAAAACAATACGATTATTCGTACATTCAGGCTGCCAACTACACCAGCGCAGCCGGAGGATACCCCTTTAATGGCTAAGACACCAGGCAAAAGTATTATTCTCGATGGCAGCGACGCAGAAAACGCAGCGCTCGCTACAGCCGAACCGGCGGAGATGAAACAGACCGCCGCGCAGCGCGCTGCTGAAGACGCGCAGCTCGCAAAAAGCGGCAGTGTCGGACACGTCGATCACGCCTATGGCGGCAACCAGATACAGGTGCTCGAAGGACTGGAGGCTGTGCGCCGTCGTCCGTCGATGTACATCGGCGACACAGAAGCCAAAGGGCTTCAGCACCTCTTTACCGAAGTCAGCGACAACGCTGTCGATGAAGCCATGGCCGGGTTCTGCACCCAGATCGATGTGACACTATATGCCGATGGGAGTATGGGCGTTCAGGACAATGGGCGTGGTATCCCGGTCGATATCAATACTCAGTACGATATGTCCGGCGTCGAACTCGCACTCACGAAACTCCACGCGGGCGGCAAATTCGACAGCGGCGCGTACAAGGTTTCCGGAGGGCTGCACGGCGTCGGCGTCTCCTGCGTCAATGCGACCTCCGACTGGCTCAACGTTACCGTAACGCGCGATAACAAAGTGCATCGGATCGGTTTCGAGCGCGGCATTACCACGGAGCCCCTCAAAATGATCGGCAAGGCGAAAACAGGCGAACACGGTACCCTGGTACGCTGGCATGCCGATCCGCAAATTTTCGGCGATCTCCAGTATGATGGGGAGAAAATAGAGCGGCGACTGCGCGAACTCGCCTACCTCAATAAGGAGATCACGCTTACCTTCACGAACCTGCGCGATCTCGAAGCGCCTGTCGCGATCGAAACCGCACTCGATGAGGAAACAGCTGTTGCAGGGATCGCGGTGCCCGTCACAAAGACCTATCACTATCCACGCGGCATCGTCGATTATGTCGAGCACTTGAACGAGACCAAAGATGCGCTGCACAAGCCGATCTACATTCAGGGCATTCGGGAATCTGCCGACAAGTCCGATACCTACTGCGAACTCGCGATACAGTACAACCTCGGCTATCAGGAAACGCTGCTGAGTTTCGCCAACAATATCAATACGCCCGACGGTGGCACCCACCTATCGGGTTTCAAGACAGCGCTGACGCGCGTACTCAATAACTACGCCCGCAAAACCGGTCTGCTGAAAGAGAAAGAGAGTAACTTTGCTGGCGATGATGTCCGCGAGGGATTGTCCGTCGTCATCTCGGTCAAACTTGCTCATCCGCATTTCGAATCGCAGACAAAAGTAAAGCTGACAAACAATGACGTCGAAGGGATCGTGAACTCGGTCGTCGGCGAAAAGCTGACCGAGTATCTCGAGGAAAACCCGGCGGTCGGTAAGCGCGTGATCGAAAAAGCGCTCACCTCACAGCGGGCGCGGGATGCGGCTCGAAAAGCCGCCGATCTCGTCAAGCGCCAGAGCGCGCTCGAATCGCACTCGCTTCCCGGTAAACTCGCGGACTGCAGCGAGCGCGACCCGCGCAAGTGCGAACTGTTCCTCGTCGAAGGAGACTCGGCAGGCGGTCCCGCGAAGCAGGGACGCGATCGCCGGACACAGGCGATCCTGCCGCTGCGCGGTAAGATCATCAATGCCGGTAAAACGCGCGTCGATAAGGTGCTGGAAAACGAAGAGATACGGTCGATCATCACCGCTCTCGGAACCGGCATCGCCTACGGCACCGATGATGAGGAAGAGGAGCCGATCGAGGATACCAGTGAGCTGCTCGAAATCAAGACCGCGACCAAAGAGAAGGGCGGCTATGACCTCTCGAAACTGCGCTACCACAAGCTGATCATCATGACCGATGCCGATGTCGATGGCGACCATATCCGGACGCTGCTGCTGACGTTCCTCTGGTACTATATGCGTCCGCTGATCGAGGGCGGCCACGTCTACATCGCACAGCCGCCGCTCTACCGCGTCAAGGTCGGCAAGAACGACCAGTACTATGCGCGCAACGAAGCGGAGCGCGACGAGATACTGAAAACGGTGCGTGGCAAGCGCGACGTCACAGTCAACCGGTTCAAGGGACTGGGCGAAATGGACGCGATGGACCTCGCGGACACGACGATGGACGTCGAGAAGCGCAGTCTTGCGCAGGTTCAGATCGACCCGGAAAACCTGCCCGCCGCGCTCGAAATGTTCGACATCTTCATGAGCGACAAGGTCGAGCCGCGCCGCGATTTTATCGTCACGCACGCCCGCGAAGTCACCAACGTGGACTGGCATGGCTAGGGTTTTCTAACAATTCCTATCTCAAGCGGAGTATTTCGCTCGCAGACACGAAATGAGATAGGAATTGTCAGACTCGCTCAGTGAGTTTTTTGGCGTAAATGCTGATTGTGGCTTGTGAATCCATTTTCCAGTCAGCTATCAGGGCCAGCCGAGCAACTCCGCAGTCCTAGTTGATAGAACAGTATTGCGACAGGCGGATGGATTTAGCTGACACTTCACTCTTTGCTGACGCCGAACAATTAGGTGTCACACGTACCTTCACCCTCGACAATCGCGATTTTCATATCTACCAGTTGAACAATAAGAGTGCGTTTGAAGTCGTTTCGTAACCATGTTAGAGCCAGGCGGAATTTCCGAGTACCTTGATACATGTTCCTGTACGCTCGGGAACCATTATATTGTTGTCGAAAGTGAAAAGGAATCAGACGATGAAAATCAGATGGGCTGCCTTGACACTGGCTCTGGCCTGCCCGGTCATGGGATTGGCACAGGCTGGCGGCAGCGGTGGGTTTGGCGGCGGCACTGCTGGCTATGGACAAAGTGCAACGGGCAATGCACAGGCCGAGCAAAATGAAAGAAGCAAGCGCGCGACCACTCGCGAGAACATGCCGCCCAACGGCAAGAGCATGTTCCTGGAAGCGAGTGTGCTGATGAATGTCAAAGCGGACGAATACGTCGCTCTTTTTGGCATCACGCAGGAGGGAAATACGCTTGCAGAGTGCGGGGAGAAGATGGAAGCGGTTCTGCGGCAATTTCTGGGGGCGCTCAAGCCGCTAGGCATTGGGCAAAAAGATTTTTTTGTAGATTTCGCCGTTCAGAATAAAATTTATGTGTATGAGTTGACGGGCACAACCGCGCGGGAAAAGCTGGCTGGCTTTGAGCTCAAAAAGAATGTCGCGATTCACTACAGAGAAACCGCGTCGCTTGATAAACTGCTGGCAGCAGCGGCCAGTGCCCAGGTCTATGACCTGATCAAAGTAGATTACATCGTGAAAGACCCCACTCCTATTCAGAACCAGCTGATGGAGGAAGCGGCGCGGATTTTAAAACAAAAAGCGGCGCGCTACGAACGTTTGTTCGCCATCCATTTGCAATCCCCCGCCCAGCTATATGTGGAATCGCCCAGCATCTACTATCCCACCGATATGTACGATTCGTTTACGGCGTTTGAGGCTGAAGATGTCAATATCAACGAGTATCGTCAAAAGTATGTGATCCAGAGTGCGCGCAAAAGCCGCACGTTTTACTTCAACGCCCTGAGCGGCAGAACCTTCGATAGCGTTGTCAACCCGGTCGTCACCGAGCCGGTAATCCAGTTTACTCTCTACCTCAAGATGAAGTATACAATCGCGCAGGGCAAAGCCGTTGCCATCAGCAAAACCACCGTCAAAACGCATCGAAACGCCTTAAAATGAAGAGCCTTCCCTGAGCATTTCAATATATGTGGCTCGGCATGGCTGCCCTCTAGAGAACTGAATTTCCCCCTGTCCGCGCAGCGTTTCCCCTCCCGTCCATTTCTGGAAACCTCTCTTGCTCGCTGAGCCGAGGGTAAGCCATCTGCGCAGCCGTATAAACCCCGCGCTTGAAGTTCGCAGCGCAGGGTTTATATGTCTGTTCGGCTGATACAATGACAAATTAGGCGCTGAGGGGCTATAATTCTATGGGTTCACAGCGCCGAAAATCAACTGGCAGGAGCTTCTATCTCCTTGAACTCCCAAGGTCGACGACAGTGTGCAAACCGAGCAGCGGCTTCAGATGAGTTTTAGACACGTTCAGGAGTTTTTCTTTGTCCTCAGCGATCCCTATTTCAGGCACCGATTTCCCGATCAAAAAACCACGCCTTCGACTCGAATTTCTCGATGGAATGCGCGGGCTCGCGGCGCTCTATATTGTGATATTCCACGCCATCTATCCGTTCGCAAACAGTCCGGGCGGGGCAGGACTGAAGCTGCTGCTGCGCTTCGCCGGGTACGGGCATTTTGCCGTCGACGTGTTCATCGTGCTTTCCGGTTACTGCCTGATGCTGCCGGTGATGCGCAGCGCCGACCAGACCATCGGAAATTTTACCGAATACATCAAGCGGCGCGCGCGCCGCATAATTCCGCCTTACTATGCGGCGCTTGCCTTCTCACTGTTGTGTATGCTCGGCGCAGCACGGCTCGGGCAGCTGCGCCCGAACGAACTGCATGAGGTGCTGTCTCCCGGCGTACTTGGCTCGCATCTGCTGCTGCTGCACAACCTGAATCTCGACTGGGCGAATCGGATCAATTCGCCGATGTGGAGCGTTGCGACCGAGTGGCAGATATATTTTCTCTTTCCCCTGCTCCTGCTGCCCCTCTGGAAGCGTCTTGGCAGTGTGACAGCAATCATAGTCGGACTGGCGATCGGACTGCTGCCCTTCTATTTGCTGCCGGATGGTCACAACTTCTGGTGGGCAAGCCCCTGGTTCCCTGGTCTGTTCGCAATGGGTATGGCAGCAGCGGGGTTCAATTTCTCTACCGATAAAGCGCCCTCCACGTGGCGCCGAATCGTTACGTGCGGCTGGACACCCGCCTGCCTGTTTCTGTTCGTGCCTGTTTTGCAGGAGTGCCACCTCAAGCTGGAGTTATGGGTATATGATGTGCTTGTCGGCATCGCGACAGCGAGCCTGATCGCCTACTGCGCCGCTTTCGCGACGGGCGAACGTGAAGCTGCGCATCCGCCCTCCATCACGCGCCTATTCGAATCTGCATGGGCGGTGCGGCTCGGAGCGTTTTCGTACAGCCTCTACCTCACCCACAATCCCTTACAAACCGGCCTGCTGAAGGTGGCGCAGAAACACCTCGGTTCGCTTGGCAGCGTGATCGCGTTCCAACTGCTGATCGGTGTCCCGTTGCTGGTGGCGTTCGCCTATGGCTTCCACCTTCTCTTTGAGCGCCCATTCATGTCATCGAATAAAAACAAGCGTGTCGTCTCGATCACCGCGCACACAGCGCCTGAAACGGTCACGGGCTGATCTCAGAAACACTGGCTCGTTTGTTTCAAGGATCTAACGCGCCCATCTATGTCTGCGCCGGAAACGAAATACGATCGTAGACATCCGCAAGCTTGAGGGTCACGGCCGCGCCGTAAAGCGCGATCGCTGAATCCAGACCGACTGCGCTCTTCGGCATCCAAATGCCCTTATCGCCGCGCTGAAAATGATCGATACGCGGCGTATCCTGCGAGATCAGCATGTAGTCCTGCAGTGAATCGAGCTGTTTATAGTAGCCTAACTTCGTCGTACGGTCGTACTGCTCTGTGGAGGGTGACAGCACTTCGGCAATGACAACAGGGTTGAGCAGCACATCCTGTTTTGCGTCGCGGAACTGCATTTCGCCACAGACAATCGTCATGTCTGGATAGGCATATAGTCCCTGATCGCCGACGCGGATTTTCATGTCGTTAGAGAGACCGAAACAGGGTGTGCCTCGCAACTGGCTGAAAACGATGCCATTCAGGTTGAAGGAAATGAGATTGTGTGTCGGGCTAGCGCCCGACATCGCATAGATATCGCCTTCGATAAATTCGCTCTTGTAATCAGCTTCCCGCTCGATCGTAAGATACTCTTCCGCTGTAAACTTACGGCGTATTGGTGGAACGGCAGACATCTTCGCCTCTTTTCCAACCCTTATAAACTGTCCACCCTAATTTTTCGTGCATTTCACTGGCATCGCCGTTGTCAGTATAACGGCGATGCCAGCAGTTGTCAACGGGAAGGAGGCGTCAGTCCATCTACACCAACTCGTGTTCGCCAATTCTATGCTGAATGTGCCTCAACCTGAAGAAAACCGATAAATCTGCCGATATAATGAATGATTCGAGTTCACCTTCCTTACTTGGGCGGCAGGTTTTGCTCTCCTTTCCCTGCCGCTCTTTTTTTCTTGGGTTTTTCCTCTTCGCTTCTTGTTTCGCCCTCGCTCCCTTAACGAATTCTCTGAATCTAAAACAACAAAAACGTCCCCGCTGCTTCACCCGTTTTGAAACAGGTTGAAACAGCAGGGACATAATTTTGAAAGCGCTTCTAGTTCGTCTGCAGCCTAACGGTAGTTGGAGAACTCGACGTCATACGTCAAATCTTCCATGCTGCGTATCAATTTTTGCGCCGCCTGGAGCGAGTCCTTGTCTTTGCCGGAAATGCGCAGATCTTCGCCCTGGATCTGTGTGGTCACCTTGATACCGGCGTCTTTGATCGCTTTGACGAGCGCCTTTGCCTCGTCGGTGGGAATGCCCTGCCGCAGCGTGATCGTCTGCCGCGCCGCGCCATGAGACGCCGCCTCGATCTTCCCATACTCGAGCGCTTTGAGCGAAATATTGCGCTTCGCCATCTTGCCACGCAGGATTTCGATCAGCATGTTGAGCTTGAACTCGTCGTCGGAAAGCAGCTTGACTGTGTTGCCATCGAGCTCGATCGTGCTTTTTGTGCCGCGAAAATCGAAACGAGTCGTAATTTCGCGTTCCGCCTGATCGATCGCATTCTTCATCTCATTGAGGTCTACTTTAGAGACCACGTCGAACGAATAGTCGCCCGCCATTATTCTCTCCTTTTTTGCTAGCGCAGAGAGCGCCTAGCTAACTTTTTCGCCGAGCTGCTCTTTACAGTTTCGCAGCAGACCATCCACCGCCAACTTCAGGGAAGTGAGTGCGTCTTCGATCTGGCGCACTTCCGGGTGCGTAAGGCGCGCCGGCTGGATGCCGGAGAGCGCCGGCAGCAGGTCGATGATGCGCTGCGCATGAGACGATATCCTGACCGGCGCATCCGAAAGCGTCACATCGCCAAGCAGATCATCGATGTCCGTGCCGTCCTGAAAGAATTTCACGAGGTGGTCGGTCGGGCTGTCGAGTATCTCTCGCGACTTCTCCGGATTTCTTTTAAGCGCCTTAATCAAATTGCCTGTGTCATCGCTCGACAATTTTTCGCCCCGTATACGCTCGACGACGGCGGTCTGCAGTTCCGGCTCCGCGTTCAACTGCTTCAGGAATCGGGCATGCTTCTCCGTCAACTGTCCATCTGCCGGACGATTGGGACTGGTGACGATCGCTTCTCCGATGTCGGCTGGCAGTGCGAGCAGGTCGAGCAGATAGCCGACCGTACGTTCGGAAATGCCCAGCCGCCGCGCCGTCTCCCGGTTCGTCAGGTTCAGCGACCCTTTGATATGCTGGATCGATCTGCCTTTTTCGATTGGCTGCAGATCTTCGCGCTGCAGATTTTCGATCAGCTGTTCCGTCAGCCGCTCCTCGCCCTCGATCTGCTTGATGATACAGGGAATCGTATCCAGCCGCGCCATCGTAGCGGCACGCCAGCGACGTTCGCCGGTCACAATTTTATATTTATTGACATTGTGCAGCGGCGTAACGGTGATCGGATTGAGCATCCCATGCTGGCGAATACTGTCCGCCAGCCCTTGCAAACTCTCTTCGCTGTGCTGTTTGCGCGGCTGATCGCTGTCTTCGACGATCAGCGACGGTTCTATCTGCTTGACTTCCAACGGGTCGACCTCCAACAGAGTGAACGGGTGTCGGTGCTCCGCTCGCATCGGCAGATACACGACACCCGTCTGTGGGTACATTATAGCAGGAACCGCCGGTCAAGTCAACGCAATGTCAAACCAAAATGGACAATCTCAATACGCTTATTCGTAAGGAGGCTCACCGCCGCTGGCTTGCTCCTCGGAACCCTCATCCTCCGACCCCGCCTGACTGGAGTAGGTATTTGTAAATGTGGTGATGATGCTTCGCTCAATGGCTACGTTCGCCTGGCGTGACCAGCTGGTTTCTGGTATTGTGAAAATATCCCTACGATCACAATCTAAGAAAGCAAATCGTAACACACCAGCAACAAGTGAACCAGTGGCGCGATACGACCTGGGAGTATCTGCGTTACCAGTCAACTGGCCGCCTTCTGAAGCTCGTACACGACAAACTCGCCCAAACACCTGCCGCTCTATCGAAACACCGCCTCGGGCGCGGGAAATCTACCTGAGGTAAGAGGGAGCTGTGGCGAGAGCACATTCGCCTTTTCTTTGACTCAAGGCGAAGGAGCTAGCGGGACAGTCGGCAAAAAGACCGGAAGTGTTTGGCTTCCGGTCTTCTGGCATTTTGTCGCGAGCACAGCTTGCTGATCCCAATTCAAAGCGCTACTTTGCGGTGGTGTCGCCCGAGTGCGCTTTGGTCGCGGCAATCGCGGCATCTTTTGCATGCTGTAGCCTCCCTACACGATCATAGATCAAAAATATATGTTACTGCAGTCCTAAGAGCGGCTCTCATAAAAGATATGTTACATATTGTACAGGCTCATAAAGCGCAATTATTTAATATATATGTATTATTATGGGTAATATATCATTCTATAATACATAATCTATAGCATGAGGGGAGGAAGATATAAGCACACAGTAATTTGAGTTGGCCACTTTGAAAACGAGAGTTGCAAGGAAGAAACGATGATGTTCAGCTTCAAAACCATCTTTAACAAAACCTGTGCCGCACTGCTCACGACAGGAATCAGCCTTTCGGTGCTACCGATGGTTTGCAGTGCGCAGACTGACCTGGGAATCGTGACCGCTACTGGAATCAATAACTCGACCCAGGTAGTCGGCTATTACATCCAGCCGCCTAATCCCACGACCAATCTCACCCATGCCTTTTTATGGCAGAGTGGATCACTGACTGACCTGGGTACACTCACCCCTGATCCAAATCATCCTGGTAAGTACCTGGGTGAAAGTCGAGCTCAGGGAATCAACAACAAGGGGCAAATCTGCGGCTTTTGTGGGAATCCAAACACAGGGCCAATACAGGCTTTTGTACGATTACTGACAGTAATGACTACTCTGACTGGAATACCCAACGCTAGGAGGAGTGCAGCTTTTGCTATCAACGACTTTGCGCAGGTGACTGGCTCATGCGAGTTCCTTCTTGTAAACGGACATGGCAGCTACATTTCACATCCGTTTCTATGGGATAACGGGACACTCACCGATATAGGCACTCTCGTCGCAAATCCTCCCCCGCCCGCTATGAACCTGAGCACGGGCGTTGGAAATGCCATTAATGCTTCTGCGCAGATCGCTGGCTCGGCAGGCTCCGACATCGGAAATCAGGTCGGAGATGCGTTCTACTGGGCCAATGCCCCCATGATCAACCTATCTACCTTTGGCGGCAGAGATAGCTGGGCGCGCGGGATCAACTATCTGCCAGAAGTTGTTGGAGGTGCACAAGGCTCTAACTTCAATTATCACGCATTCAGCTGGAAGCCAGGAGGAAGTTTGGTAGATCTTGGCACATTGAATCCTACCAACCCTACCTCTACTAGCGATGCTTATAGCATTAATAAGAACGGATTAATCGTTGGTACATCTAATAACCATGCCTGCAGCTGGATAGGTACCACAATCACCGATTTGAACACGACAGCAACTCTTGCTGCTGGCTGGGTACTGAATGTTGCTGTGTCCGTCAATGACAATGGACGAATTGTTGGGACAGGAACTCTGAATGGAGTTGCGCATTCGTTTTTGCTATAGCGGAACAATGCATAAAAATCCCCCGAGCATACTGCTCGGGGGATTTTTATGTCTCAATCTACTGCTAGAACGAAAGTTTGTAGCAGGAACACTACTTTGCGGTAGTGTCGCCTTTAGGCGCATCGGCGCCACCAGAGTGCGCTTTGATGGCACCGATAGCCGCATCTTTAGCCTGTTGCGGCATATGCGTATCGTTCTGTATATTTTCGATCTGCTTTTCCTGGCTGACCGCCGGTTTTGGAGTGTCGGCTTCGTCTTTATTGCCGCAACCGGTAATGAGCGGGAACAGGCATAGCAGCGCAGCTGCGGCTGACAGTGCTGCGAAACGGTTGACTGTCGGTTTCATGGTGTCGTTCAACTCCCCTGGATTTGGTGTATGGTATCTGGTTCAGGCTCTCGTTACAGCGACGCCAGCACAAAAAACGTATTTGTGCTGGCGCAGTCGTTTTATACGGGATTGGTGACGTACTTTTGGGTTCCAACGAACCTCGATTATACCACCGTTCCTGTCCTGTAGATGTATATTGCTATGGACCCGTTCTGGATTATCCCAGCGTACAGTACTGAACTGAATCTACTTCCCCTCTCCCGACGCTTCGGGAGAGGGGACCCGGTGGTGAGAGTAACGAAGGTCACACTACACAGATCAGTACGGGTACCAGCCCTGACCTGCCCAGACGCTTGCCGCCCCGGCGTTTATGTAGATGTTCTTATACCAGTTGATACTGCCGCGTGTCATCGCTTTGGCATGGCCGTCGGCGAAGATCACGTTGGATGTGCGTGTGTGGCGATAGCGTGGGAACATACCGCATTGTGCCCAGGTCGTCCAACCACTGGGGTTGATCGGCAGATCGCAGTCTTTGTTCAGGTCGTTCTTCGCTCCGTCGAGGTGGGTTGGCGGGTTTCCCACATAGTCCGTCCAGTCCCACTCCCACGTATCGAAAACAAGCCAGCCACCGTATTCGTTGTTCTGACCTTTCTCGGCGACATAAATCTTCTCGGCGGGGGCATCGATACTGGCCATGAGCGATACTGGTGACATAGGCGTTTTATTCTTCAAAAGCCATGGGCAACTCGAGCCATCCGGGGACAGATCGAGATGAATGCCGTAGTTATAGGTCTGGGTAGGGTTCGGGAACGAGGGACAGTGATAGACCCCTCCTCCGCCATTGGCACGGTTATTCCACGTGACGTTTTTATCCCCATTTTTGATATACGGATAGAACATATCCGCCCAGGTAGCCTGATCGCCTGTATCGGTGTAATACTGATCCATCGGGTAGGTCTCGTCGTAGTCCTGCAGATACATCATCGACGCGGTGCCGATCTGTTTCTGGTTGGACAAACAGGAGATTGCGCGTGCTTTTTCACGCGCCTGGGCGAAAACAGGGAAGAGAATGGCGGCGAGAATAGCAATGATAGCGATCACAACGAGCAGTTCAATCAGGGTGAAACCCCGACGAGTAATTGGATGAGACATAATACGCTCCTTTAAGCGTGTGCGGTGGGCTGTTCAGACAGTGTCACCGCATAATATAATGACAGGAAATATCGTCTCCTGCCAAACGTTCTCCCTTCGATGCGCACCGATATCAGACACACCGGACTGTGTAACTGAGTATGGATGTGCAGCGATGGCGGGCAAAAGTAGGAATGAAATGAGACGGGTGCCAGTCCGCCGGAACCAATAGCGATAGCGTCATCAGCAATTGCGTCTGGATCAACATCATTTTCTATCATATAATCCAGAATATAATCCAGAAACGCAGTAGTTGATGTACCGATAAAGCTACATGAGTATAATAACATTATCGTGTGTAATTGTCAACAATTTCAGCGAAGTTTTCACTAATTCAAGTAAAAATCGCATCGATTACGCTCCTTCTAGCGTATGCCCAATGGTAAATATACGGATTGGACGGATTGGATTGCCTGCGCAGTCGATATGCATGAAGTTCTCGATGATTCGGATGTGTGACAGCGCTTTCATTTCCCTTCGGCTACAGCAGAAGTCTCTAGATCAGAGCCGTAGCAGGCACAGCGGAAAAGAACAGAGCGTCTAATCTGGTTCTGCTCGACGGTTTTGCCAGGGCTGACGACAAAAGACCGAAAGCAGAATGCTTTCGGTCTGTTGTGATCGTCTCCCATTGTAAACCAACGGTTTTTCATCTGCTAAGCCCTGATAGGACTATTATTTTGCGGTGGTGTCACCTTTAGGCGCGTCGGCGCCACCAGAGTGCGCTTTGATCGCGGCGATCGCGGCATCTTTTGCCTGTTGCGGCATATGCGTATCGTTCTGTATATTTTCGATCTGCTTTTCCTGGCTGACTGCCGGTTTCGGAGTGTCGGCTTCGTCTTTATTGCCACAGCCAGCGCCGAAGCAGAGCGATAGAGATCCGAGCAGCGCGGCAGTACACAAAACTGCAGCACGTTTGGCTGTCGATTTCATAGGAAACTCCTAGTTGTTCGGATACTTGCTGCAAGGTGCGCCCCAGGATGGATCGTAGATCCAATCGACCGGCCCGTTGGATGACCAGACTACCATGCCCGGATAATGCACATTGACGCACCAGTTCAGGCGACCTTTGGCGTATGCCTTCGCATGACCGTCAGTGAAGATGCTATTGACCGTGCCCGTATGTCGATAGCGTGGCATAAAGGTATAAGGGTATCCATTGGTATCGGCGGGGGCCGGGACGCCATCTTTGTCGTACTGTGCGCCAGAGTTGAGACCTTCCCAGACCGGGGGCCACTGCGAGCCACCCCATGCCCACCAGTCTTCCGTAAAGCCCTGCGTGGAACCGGAGCCATTGGCATCGAGTCCGACCTCTGTTGCGATAATGATATCGGAGACACGGGTAATCTGGGACATGGAGACGCTCGGGAAGACCGTCGTACCATTGCTCTCGAACATCGGTCCCAGGATCGACCCATGTCCGCCGATGCCATTCACGGAGTTGGCCGGGCTACTCGGGCAGCGCCAAATTCCGCCGGACATGACCTCTTCGTTGTTTGCACCCATCTGGCTCGTGCCGTTTTTAATGTAGGGCGTGAGCACGGTGCGCCACGTGGTTCTGGTGATGTTATCTGGCTCCAGATACCATCCGCGTGGATAGCTTTCATCGAAATCCTGCGCATACATCATCAGCCCGGTGCCGATCTGCTTCATATTGGAAATGCAGGAGATGCCGCGCGCTTTCTCACGTGCCTGGGCAAAGACCGGAAAGAGGATCGCGGCGAGAATAGCAATAATAGCGATTACTACGAGCAGTTCGATCAGGGTGAAGCCCTTGCGATTTGTAGGGTGGTGCATTTATAATACGCTCCTTTAAGCGTGCGCGGCATACCGATCAGGCGGTATTACCACGTTGTAGAATAACAGGAAGTATCGTCTCCTGCGGAACGTTTTCCCCCGCGATGCGCGCTGAAAGCAGACGCACAGCAACCTGTGCGACGCCGTGCCAGTCCGCAGCGATGGTGGTCAAACGGTAGGGCGACCAGATGGGAACTGGCAGCCCGTCGAAACCTATAATGGCGATGTCTTCCGGCACACGCAGCCCGAGCTGCTGGCAGCGCACGAGCATCTCATACGCAGTGTCATCGCACCAGCTCACGATCGCCGTGGGGCGAACCGAAGCCGTCAGAAGCGCATCGAAAGTTACAGTGTCCGCCGCCGTCAGATGCAGGCCGCCCACCAGCTCGACGACTTCGATGCCAGCCTCTTTAGCATAACGAAGAAAGGCTTTCTGTCGACGCGCGACAGAAATATACGGCTTATCGTGCATCCGATACAGAATGCGCCGATGTCCCTGCGCTGTCAAAAACTCTACGATTTGCTTTGAGCCGCTCTCATCGTCAGCAGTCACGGAAGGAAGCGTCGAGATCGCATCGGTTACGGCAATGACCGGCAGATGCGAATCGACGAGTCGGCAGACCAGCGGGTCTTCCATAGTGCCGAGCAGCACGAGACCGTCGATGCGCCCGTTGACCAGTTCACTGTAGATGTCCTCGACAGAACTGCCGCGAAAGACGCTGTGCAGCAGGAGATCTTTCTGGTGGTCTTCGCATCCCGCCTGAAGGCCGGTTAGCACCTGCGAAAGGAAGGGGCTATGGATATCCATATAGCCGCCTCCATTATAGAAGCCATAAATATTGGTCGACTGGCGACGCAGCGACTGCGCGATCGCGTTCGGGCGATAGTGCATCAACGCGGCGGTCTCTTCGATACGCTTACGGGTCGTCTCCGAAACGCGGACGTGGCGAGTGTTGCCACCCAGCACCGCCGAAACACAGGCTTTGCTTACGCCAGCCTGCTCGGCAACCTCCTGCATCGTCGTCGCTCGTTTGAGCATCTTCTGTCCTTCGCCGCTTGCCGCAATAGAAACACGTCGCTTTGATGTACCGATTAAGCATTCCCGAACCGCTATGATGTACCGGTTAATCTAACTACTTAGTATGATATCACCCTGTTCCTCAATTGTCAAGGAATACCACGAAAATTTCTTGACTTCGCGCATAAATATCATAATGCTCGTCAGTATGCCTGCGTTAACAGACATGAATTGCTTACGTATCCGCTCCTGGTACATGCCTCTCACATCCTGATTAGTGGCGCGATGTTGCGAATAGGTGAACTGCCTTTGTTAGAACATTGTGCGCTCCACACTGTTACACACTTCGCATCGTGCGACAGAATAGCGTAGGCAGTAACAATCCAGCCCACCCAATGCATGGTGTGGGCTGGATTGTTATCCGCAACGTTCCGTTTTCAGGGAACGATCGCCAGTTGCGGCTTGCCTGTGGTCGCCTCTTTGCTGTTGAAGACAAGATATTTGTTCTCAGCGGAAGCGTCTATAATCTGAATCGTCACAACCTTACCGAGATTGGCCTTCACGAACGCCGTCAGGTCGATCGAAACCGTACCGGGTTTCAGAGCGACGCTCTTCGATGTCAGCAGCGTGCCCGTACTCGAGAAATTCGTCCGGTTCAGACCGGGCGCGTTGTTCCACGTGATGCCCGATTCTGTCCATGTGGTATCTGCTACCGAGTAGAACTGCACGGTCTCGGAGGAATTGACCGGGTTCGAACTGGCGTTGATTGTCAGGGTCAGTGTTGCTGAAGACGGCGCTGCGGTAACACCGCTCAGGTCGAACTTCAGATAAGCGGCGCGGTTATAACTGCTCGTCGAGCTGTTCGATAGTTTTTTGACGATTAACCCGTTGACACTGCCATAGTTCGTGTTGGCGTAGGACCCAGCGCGTACGTAGGAATCAGCGGTCGGAGTAAGATTGTTGCTCTGTATCGCAACCAACCCATACACTGCGATCGAGGAAGATCCCGTCGGAATATAGGCTTTCCCGTTGACGACTGTCGGGAACTGGAAATGTCCCACAGACGGAAGCGCATCGCCCGAGTGCAACGTACTATTCCAGAGTTCCGGCTTGGAGAGGTCGGTAGCGTCGAAGGCGTGGAATACGGCATTGCTGCCGACCGCCCAGAGTATGCCACCCGTACTGCCATTCGAGGTCACCGTCAGCGAACCACCGCCTCCGCTCGTCAGATTCGAGGTCTGCTTATAGATTCCTGCAGGGCTGAACTGATTGGTCGTCGTACTGTATTGGTACTGTTCGATGTTTCTGCTGCCGGGCCAGAGGTAGGCATATTTCACAGTCGAGGCATCCCATGCGATCGGGTTTTGCCCGACCGAGTCGTTCGGTGACACGCTGTCGATTCGCTGTACGACTTTGTCGGGACCGCCTGGAGTAAAGCCGCCGAGATTGGTGGAATCGAGCAGGTAGACGGAGCCGTATTTCGTTGCGCCCGCAAACAGGCGATTAGTGCCGGGGATAGCGGCAAGACCGGTGCTTCCGACGTCGAGGTCCTGATCGCTGAGGGACTTTTCGTCGTAGGAAACGGTCCAGTCGAGAACTTTCAGACTTGGGGAGAGCTTGAGATAGCACATCCCGTAGTCGATGCCGCCGTTGTTCACGTCGAAGGTGCCATTGCCGACCGAGCAATAGATGTTGCCGCTGGCATCGGCCGCCAGACCTTTGCCTGCCTGCCAGATGCCGCCATCGCCACCGTTGGGCGTTGAACAGAAGACCGCGGTCTGCGTGAATTTCGTCTGATCATAGCTGTAGGCAAGCACCCAGCCCTGATAGGGGAAGCTGTCGGAGTTGTGGGAGAAGGCGACATAGACGTTGCCATTAGCGAACAGAAGCCCTGGTCGCGCGTTGGCATGGGAGTTGGCGAAGGTGACGATGCCGTTGCTGCTGCCATCGCCGGTACCGGCAACGCTCGCCTGGATCGCGATCGGACTGCCCGTTTTTTCGTTACCGGTGGTGATATCGAGGGCGCGCAGCCTGTTTGCGCCATTGTCATCCGTGTCTTTGGTCAGCACATAGATCGTGTTGGTAGCCGTATCGATTACCGGGGTGGCAGTCGTCCAGCGCGCCGAGTTCGTGAACGGATGCCGCCAGAGTGGCGTGGAAGCATTGGGATCGTCGGCGTCGAAGGCGTAGAGACTGCTCGGAGAATTATTGCTGTTGTTGGATGTGTAGGCATAGATGACATTGTGGCTGACACCGCCGATTGTGACGTTAGGTACGTAGAGCATCTGTCCATTCACATTGGCATCGAGGGTACGCGTGAAGAGTTTCTTGAAATTGGTCGATGTTACCGTCGCTGGGGTGAGAATCGTTTCGCTGGTATTCGAGCCTGTGCGTGCGTTGTCATTGTTCTGGGTTGGGACGGCTGGCGGGGCTGCGTTGGCAGCGTGTGTTACAGCGAAATTCAGACCTGCCAGCAGCAGCGCCGACAGCGCAAAACGTGATTTAGACCGGACTTTCATTGCAGACATTCGTGGTTCTCCTTCGAATTCCAATTAGTTTCGAAACATCCGCCGCAAATGAGATTCTCAGCTGCGACGCTGCAGTAGTCGTGTGGTAAGTTTAGAGTTCGGGCACGAATGTTCCTGAGATTCGTCTGCTCGCTCGGCTTTGAACTACAGTACCTGTCGGCACAGCATCTGTGTCTGCCATAGTAGGGACGGGGCAACCGGGGGTACTCGGCACACTCCAGAAACTACACTCTGAAATACAGGCGCTGTGAGTGACTTGCGAAGGGGCGAAGAATCGCCCAAATAAGGGAAGTTTGGCAGGAGACCGTCGTGCACCGCATTCAGAACCATCGTAGCGATTTTTCAGGTCGATGTCTTTTGCTCGACACTCCGGCTATTCGGAGTCTACGTACGATGAACTGCGGTGCGAGGAGAGACCGGCGTGTGCTGCAGCACTTGACGACACTGTATTTCCATGCTATATTATACTGTACTTCAGAATGGCAGTAGCATCCGAAACAGAACCGCTGCGGGGTGTGGCTCAGCTTGGTAGAGCGCTGCGTTCGGGACGCAGAGGTCGCAAGTTCAAATCTTGTCACCCCGATAAGATGTGCGCGATTCAATTCTAAAATCGATGGCTTAATCAGTGTGCGACCCGGCTGCCAGTTAATATGGCAGCCGGGTCGTTTGTTTCATCAGGCCAGCGGAGCATTCTACAGAAAGCTGTGTTGAAAGTTGGGTGGAAACTGGAGACTGCGATACCGCCCGTCACGTTGGTCTCGCTGAGCAAACAGGGCACAGTGCCGTCACCAGAACATTTCACGACAATCTTTCTTATAACAATCTTTACAGCAATCTCTCCTCCGCGCCAGAGCCTTTGATTGTCCACCGAAACGATAGCAGGGCTGTAGGTTATCAGGACGAGTTTTAGTCCTCGTGACCGGACTCTGCCTTATCTGCCGCTTCCGCCAGATGCTTCATGACTTTGAAGAACGCTTTGCTCTGACCGATGAAAAGACCGGAATCGGTCAATGCCTGCAGAGCTGCTCGTGCGCCTGCAAGCGCAACCGAAGTCGGTCGGATTACCGAACAGAGCGGCAGGCTGGCGCTGAGGAACTTGCACGGTTTGGGCATGATCTGGTTGGGGATCGTGTTGGGATTGTCGCTCAGCGTCGGAAAAACCAGTCCATCACCACTGTCTACGGCGGGCGCGTTGCCCGCTTTGTCATGCCAGACCTCGAAGTGCGCCACTTCGGTGCTGCCGATACTCGTCACGATCCGCAGAACCGTCCGGCCGCTCACTTTGAGACTCATTGCGTCATAGAGGCTCGATCCGCCCTGCTCGACGGTCCCGAAATGGAAACCGGCGGTATTGGCGATTGCCTGCATCTGGTTCGCTGTATAACCGTCGTGCAGGGGAATTGCGGGTCTGTCGACGATGTCGACCACCTGCGGGAAGGTATCTCCAAAATCTGGATTGCCGTGACTGCGATAGCGCGTGTACCAGCTGGTATCGACGTTGAGATGCATCAGGTTGGTCAGGCGTCCGATCTGAGCCGCTCCGGTCGCCATGCTGCTGGGCAAGGTTCGGAAAGCGTCGAGGTTGACTGGCTCGGCTTGCCGAGAGATGAGGAAGGCATTGATGAAATCCGCGTGACTCTGTTCATCGACGGTGTTTTGTGTGACGTAAGAAGGCATATCGCCATCTAAGACGGATAAAGCCGCCATGAAATCGGGGTTGCCATTGGCAAGTTCATTGTACTGCTGCCAGAGATCGGTTTCGAGCAGCTCTGCGGCAGCCAAAAATCGCAGAATTGCGGCATCTCCTGCGGCGGAATGATGTTTATCGCCATGGTCGCCGTCATCGGCGAAAGCAGGTTCAGGCGATGTCATCAGGGACATGACTGGCAGCAGGGCTGCAAGCCCGGTGACAGTACTGCGACCGAGGAATGAACGTCGATTGAGACTAGCTTCGACCGGGATGTTGTTGTCGGGCGTGTCAGCGCGCCCTGTGGGATGTGTACGTCCTGTCATGAGAAACTCCTTTGTCGCTCTCGCTCGCGATCGAGCACGTACGTATTAAGCTGGGATGCGTATCTACGCTGGAAAGCCGCGATAAAACTCTCCTGATCCCTGTGTCGGAACGAGAGATACGAAAAGTTGGTCGGAGAGAATGCTCATGAAAAAATCGTGAATTGCACGTGCCAGACGAGCATACTCATGTGGTGAGACATCGTCACTACTCCCCTGCGCGCGAAGCTTTGGGAGAATAGTGCGGGAATTCGATCTGAATGTTTACGAAATGCAGTCACTATTCGCCCTCACCCCAACCCCCTCTCCCTAAGCTTCGCGAGAGGGGAATGAATTCAAATATTCTGTTTGTAAATGCGAAATTGAAGGCAGGGTGAATAGTGACGAAAATCTTATTCCTATTTTAATCCGACTCCGGCCGCCGACATGGTCGATGAGACGGGCGATTTGCTCTTTTTGCACACGTGCCCTCAAAGCAATACCAACCGAAGGAACAAATCGGCAACAGAGCGCGTCTGCCGCCAGAACCTCGACAGTACAAACTTTTGCCTCGGAAGTATTGCCACACTACAGGGTCAGAAGAAAAGTTCTAAAGAGATTGAGACGAACGAAGGGGGTCGAAAATGGAAAGAACCAGTCAAAGAGACAGACTGTTTGCAGGCATCGGCGCCTGTGCCCTGCTGTTATGCTTGTACCCGATATCCGCCCAGGCACAGTCCCCCGTGAAACAAGTTCAAAAGTCGGTGCATACGGCAGAAAAAAAAGCCGTGAAGCTTGTCAAAACCACACGCCGCAGTGCGCGTAAAACCGGACGCAAAGTGACTGCCTCTGCTGGCAGAGCTGCCCGAGTCGCGACTGCCTCCGCGAACAAGGTGTTTGCTAATCCAACGTGGGAGACGCTTCGCTCAGCCTACGACTATGACGGCGCGGCGCCGGATGTCAAAGAAGAAGCGGTTGCGAATGACAATGCAATGATTCTCAAGATTTCTTTCACCGGTCCCAGTGGTCAGCCGGTCGAGGGACTGTTCCTGCGACCAAAAGAGGACGGTGTCTATCCGTGTGCGCTGCTGCCGCACGGCTTGAGCAACAACAAAGAGATCGCGATTAAAATGTTTGGCAACGCGCTTGTCGCTAAAGGCATCGCCGTGCTCGCGCTGGATGCGCCCGGACACGGGACGGGACAGTCTCCAAATAAAAACTACTGGACGAAAGACGTAATTACGCTCGCGGTGCACGAGGGCAATCGCAACTATCGTCGCGCTCTGGACTATCTTGCGACCCGTATCGACATCGACCAGCAGCATATCGGGCTGCTGGGCTATTCGCTTGGTTCGATAATGGGATCGATTCTGGGCGCAGTGGATGAGCGTGTCACTGCTTTCTCGTTCTGTGTCGGGGGTGACCCGTTCCTGCCGGTCGCCAAGGCTACTCTGGACGATAAAACGCGCCGCGCAATTCTGCAGGTCTGCCCGAGTCTGTTCATCGGGCATCTGAAGGGGCGTCCGATCATCATGTTCAACGGTCTAACGGATGTGGTGGTCGTTCCCCCTGCTGCGAAGCTGCTCCAGTTGGCTGCGCCGGAGCCGAAGCAGATTGTCTGGTACAACGGAGGTCACGATGTGCCTCAGGATATTCGGACGCGGGCGGTGGACTGGCTGGCGAATCAGTTGGGAGGTACAGCCGCCCCTGCCCATGGACAGGATCAGCCAGAGGAGAAACCGCAAAAGCCGGAAGACAAACCGGCAGATCCGCCGAAGAAATAATGGTGTGAACAGCGGTGACGCGCGAGTAAACAAAACGCCTCTCTATCGCCCAAAGACGGGATAGAGAGGCGTTTTGTTGCCATTCGGCTCGTTGGTGTTTTGCCTCCGTCACGTTGAGCCCGATTGTTTACCGCCGCGCGTTACGTTTACGACCGCTCAGAAATACGCTTCCGCTGACACACAGCGCTGCCAGCATACCTACGAGTCCGGGTTCCGGTACACTTTGCAATCCGTCGATTGCGACCTGATTTCCAGTAAAGGTCAGAGACGAAAACGGTGTCGTGCTTGTCCACCCATGCCAGTCCAGCCCGCCGTCCGCGCTGATCTCATGGTTGTAATCGAAGGACAGTGTCGCAAACGACTTATGAGCTGCATCGAAGAATTCGAGATCGATCGTCGTCGCGCCGCCAAATGTTTGTGCGCCCCAATAGGCGCCGAACTTCGTGATTGGACTGGCAAATGTGATCGTCGTCACGGGGTCGTCGGCACCGACCTGCAACCCCTTCACGCCGTCCGAAGTTTGTGCGAAACCGGATAGTCCGAGGCTTGCATCCACCGTGCCCGGCTGATAGATGAATAGTCCGGGATTGGAGATGCGCGCGAAGCCGCCTAATATCGGCGTCGGAGTGGGAAGTGGATTGAAACCGTTGTCTTCGTAGTTGGGAAATCCCTCCCATGTCTCCGCGAAGGTACCCCTGTAGGGCGACACAGCTGTTATCTGCGCCCGGGCAGGGGTGAGCAGAACACACAGCGATCCGGCGAAGAGTACGCTTAAAAGCAGTCCGTAGCCGGAGCGTTTACAGCTTAATATCGATAGGTGGCGTATCATAGAGTCATTCCTTACTTTTCAGAGTGATGTTTCTGAGTATTGCGTGCATTGTCCATCTGAAATCTGTAATACCAAGATCCCGCATTATGCAGGGGCGCTGCTTGCCGCGCCCTCTTCGTGTAGTCGCGCCCCTGAACTGCGCGTCCACTCCCTCTTCTCATCGGGAACTAAACCATTTACGGACCCTTCGAACGTTCATCAGGCACGTTAAAGAGTCTTGAGGAAGGCGACTAGGTCTGCTTTTTCCTGATCGGTGAAGTCGATGTCGAAACGCGTGTCATAGAAAGTGACAGCCGCTTCCAGGTCGGCGGCGAAACCATTGTGGAAGTAGGGGGCACGCGCCGCCAGCCCACGGAGGACGGGTCCCTTGAACCTGCCGATGTCTTTCCATTTGCCCGAAATCAAGGCGCGTCCAGGATCGATGGTCTGGATCGTGTCGCCCGTCACTTTGTTTTTCAGAGTGTAGAGCGGCATATCGGCGGTGCGCCGTGAGGCATCGGTAAGCCCGATATCGAGGGCCAGCGCCACGGAATGATTGCCAATGTTGGGCGAGTCGTGACAGGTCGTACAGGTGCCTTTCAGGGTCGCTACGTTCAGGTCATCGTTGATGCCCTTGACGTCGGTGATGTTGATCACTTTGGTATTGAACAGCACGGCTCCCCGCGCAATCTGCGCGCGATTTGAGTGGGAACTGTTCTTCCAGGCATCGAACAGGGTCATCGAGGAGCTGTCGAAGGCAATACCGAAGTGATCGCCTCCCAGCACATCGTTGATCGTGACATAGAAGGGATCGGTGGCGATGCTCGCCGGTCCGCCGGTTGCGCCGTCGGAGGTGAGTGCGCCCGCGTTTTTGTCCACCAGTTGTGCGGTGGCGATCGACGTTTCAAAATCCACGGTCGCCTGCGCCTCTTCCGCCGTCAGGTTTCGAGTCGCCCGCGCGTGACCCGTCGTAGCGGAGTTGGCTTGATGCAGCAGGTCGGCGGTCAGGTTCGCCAGATTGTCGGCATCGGAAAGTTTCGCGCTGATCGGCATCGTTTGCGTCAGCAGCGTCGATTCGCGCCCGTCCCACATAACGCCGGTCAGGAACCTGAGATTGGTGGTTGGCAGCGGGCGGCGGAAGAGCGATAAGTCGGTCGCGCTGGCATAGCCGTACGGGTCGTCAACGGCGTCCAGGGTGAATTCCGCGTTATCTGGAATGGCGATGCCGATGCGAATCAGTCCTTTGTTGAGCAGCATACTGCTGGCGGCGCGGCGCGCTGCAAGCGTAGATAGGTCTGCATTGGGCGAGTTGGTGCCGTCGAACGCGCTAAAAATAGGGTCCATGCCCTTGGTGGCATTGAACCGCGCTAAAATGTGCGCGGGCGTGATTGTCCAGCCGTCTGCGGGCACATGACAGGAAGCGCAGGCGCGTCCATTGGTGCCTATATTCTTGAAGAACGGGTTCCGCAGATCGAAAGTCGCGCCGTTGAGAAACACGGATCGGGCTGCACCGGACGGGTTAGGCGTCGTTAGACTGGTGGGACGACCGGGCGTCTGGCTTTGCACCGGTGTCTGACTGGCAAAGAGCAATTCACCGGCAAGCGCCGTGAGGCACAGCGCTGCCAGCGCGTAAGGGCTGCATCGTCGCATCATCCGTAACTCCTTCTTAACCATTCTTATCGGTAGCAAAGATTTTATCGATAGCAAATGAACCTTTGCTGTGTTATTGTCACATGCGACCGTTGCCGAAAGCGTTGCCGAAAGAGAGGAATTACGAACAACAGCAGGGAAAAGGATGAATTGACCCTCCGGCAGAAATGCTTTCAAACGTTTAGAGGGTCAAAATGAACAATTTCCCGATGTTGCGTCGGGGCACGGTATTTGCAATCGAGGGTGCGGCAAGAAGCGCCCTAATACCCACGCCCTGTCGAGTCGGAATGCAAAGAGTGCACAAGGGATCGAGTTCATGTTACGGAAAGACGCTACACCGCCGGAACCGCTGTCCTGCAGGTTCGAACTCCGTCTGTTCGGTGGCTTCGAAATGCGGATCGATGGGCAGAAGCTCCGCCAGATGCGCTCGCGCGCCGGTCAGCGGCTGATCGTGCTCCTACTTCTGCACCGAGGCCGCCCTGTCTCGCGGGAATGGCTGTCGCGCACGCTGTGGCCAGACAGCAACGAAAAGCAAGCTCTTTACAACCTGAGGCGCAATCTGACGGACCTGCGCGACACGCTCGGCGTCGAGGCGCATCGAATCCAGTCGCCGACCCCACGCACACTCCAATTCGATGTCAGCGATGCGGACTGTGACCTGGCGGAATTCGATCTCGCAATCGCCGGGAAAAGGTGGGAGGAGGCAGTACGCCTGTATCGGGGACCCCTGTTTCAGGAGGAGAATGACGCGTGTATAGCTGCGGCGCGAGCCGAGTATGAGGAGGTCTTCAGCAATGCCCTGGACTTTCTCGGGACTCAAGCTGTCGATAGCGGCGATTTCCCCTCCGCAGTAACCCATTTCAGTCGTCTGCTCAGCCTCAACCCTTACTGTGAAGCCAACGTTCGCTCCTTGATGCAAACGTATGGCGCGATGGGCGAGAACCCGCTCGCCGTTCGCACATTCCGCGGCTTCCGACTCGCGCTGCATGAGAACGGATTAGGAGAGCCGGACGGGCAGACTCTCGCGCTGTACCAGACGCTGCATCAGAGTACAGGCGTTGGGAATGCGCCACGCAACCCACGCGCCGATCGGCTTTTACAGGAGAGTGGGTATCTTTCTGCGAACCGGCTGCCGCTGCCACTCAATCGCCTCATTGGACGAGAAGCCGAGACAGACAGACTCGTCGCGCTGCTGGTGGGCGGGGCGAGGCTCATCACACTCACCGGAACGGGTGGCGTCGGCAAAACCCGGCTTGCAGTCTTTGTTGCGGATCGAGTCATGAACCGATTCGCGGACGGGACACATTTTGTGGATCTCGCTTCGGTTGACGATGAGACGCTAGTGCCCCAAACTGTCGCGCGCGGGCTTGGTTTGACGTCGCGCACCGATTCGGACTGGACTTCTTTGCTCCAGCAGAATTGCATCACAAAATCGTTGCTGCTGGTGCTCGACAATTGTGAGCAGGTGACCGACTCGGTGGCGGGTCTGGCGCAGACTTTGCTGCAAAGCTGCCCGGGCCTGACGATACTGGCAACGAGCCGTCAGGCGCTGGGAGTAGCAGGAGAACGGTGCTGCGCGTTGTCTCCGCTTTCGGAAGCCGCCGCCACGACACTGTTTATGGAGTGTACGCAGCGCGCGATGACGTGGTCGGAACTTCCGCCACGGAGCGAGACCGTGCAGCAGATCGTTCGTATGATCGACTGCCTCCCGCTCGCGATCGAAATGGCGGCCGCCTGGACGGCAACCTTGCCTGTGCCGGAAATTGCTGCGCGTCTGTCGGACGGTTTATTGTCCGTTCGCAATAGCGGAAGCCGCATGCGACCGGCGCGGCAGCAGACATTGGACAGAACGCTCGAATGGAGTTATGCGCTGTTAACCGAGCCGGAGCGGGCGCTGCTCGGCGCGCTTTCCGTGTTTAGCGGTGGCTGGACACTGCCTGCCTGTGAGGAGGTCTGTGACGCCGATGTAGAGACACTCATGGGACTAGTAGACAAATCTCTCGCGGTTTTCGAGGAGAATACCGACCGATATCGGCTGCTAGAAACGGTGCGGGAGTTTGCTCGGCGGCGTCTGCACGAGCGCGGCACGGAGGCGGCCGTCTACTGCCGTCATGCCGACTATTTTCTGCATTTCGCGGAAGAAGCCGAGAAGCATCTTACTGGACCACAACAAGCAGAGTGGCTGAACCGACTGGAAGCCGATCACGACAACCTTCGGTCGGCGCTTACACGCGCCACGAACGAGGAAAATGGGCTGCGAATCGCGGGCGCGCTGGCGCAGTTTTGGAAGCTTCGGGGCTATTTGCGGGAGGGCTCGGATTGGCTGTCGCGGGTGCTCGCAGCCAATGACACCAGAGCCAGAACCACTATCCGGGCAAGGGCGCTGCATGGAGCGGGAACTCTCGCCTACGATAGAAGCGATTATGAGATCGCTGCTGCGAACTACGAGGAAAGTCTCGCCATTTACCGCGAACTCGGGGAATCAGCCAGCACAGCCCAATTGTTGGTAAATCTCGGTAATGTCGCGTATCGACAGGGCGACTATGTTACGGCGAGGCACCGCTACGAAGAGAGTTTGACGCTGTATCGCGAGCTCGGTAAGGTGTTGGGAATCGCCTCGGCGCTCGGCAGTCTGGGCAACATTGAGGACGCTGCGGGCAACCTCGCCGCCTCGCGCCTTCTGCAGGAAGAGAGTCTTGCACTCTCGCGCAGTCTGAGTGACACGCGAATGACCGCGTATACTCTGCATAATCTCGCGAATCTGGCGGTTCGCGAGGGTGTTACCGACCGTGCCCTGTCTCTGTATGAAGAGAGTCTCGCGATGAAACGTACTCTGGGTGATCGCCGGGGCATTGCGGCGCTGCTCATCAGCCTTGGAATCTTCGCCGCAAAAGCAGATGATTTCGAGAGCGCCGGGCGGCGCTTTACCGAAGCGCTCACGCTCGCGCACGATATCGAGGATAAACTGGGGATGCTCAACGCTCTGGATGGTCTTGCCTGGCAGGCTTCTGCGCACGAAGACAGGCGGCTGGCAATTCGTCTCTGGGCAGCGTCGGCAGTCGGGCAGGAGGCGTTACAGGTGGTCTACTCGCAGGAGGAACGCGCTTTGTATGACGGCTTGATCGAAGCAGCACGGCGGAAAATACGGGCAGATGATTTTGCCGACGCCTGGGCGGAAGGACGCGCTTTGTCACTCGAACAAGCCGTTCGAGAAGCGCTGAAGTAGAGCTGTTTCGAGGGCGAATCATTTACGCGTTGGCGTAACTATTCGCCCCTCATTATTTCTCTCACTCACAGACGGCAGTTGTAGCTACTCCCCCTCTTCCCTAAGCTTCGGGAGAGGAGATTCGTGGTGAGGGCGAACTTTTTACGCGTCGGCAAAGTAATTTCGTAGTTTTGCCTGCCTGAACGGACTGAAGTCCGTAGCAGCGCTCGCAGCGACTGCGGAATGGGTCAGGGACTCGGCGTAAAGGTGAACTTCTTGATCACGACCTCGATCTCTTTGCTGTCCGACGGCGCCTTGCCATCGAAAAGCCAGAGGTTGATATGGACAGCGAGCGGCTTCTGCGGGATCAAGCGCTGCTCGGCGGGCGCATACGTCCAGTGTGCAAGACTTTTGTCACCTGCCTTGCCCTCACCCGCGAATGTTGCCAGCGACACCTGCTTCCTGGTTCTCGTAAAACGGTGCGTCGCAATACTTTTCGGGGAGGAGTGCGGGAGCGCGTATTCGAATACATTCGAGTCTTCTTTACCCCGCGCGCCCTCGGAGGGATAGATCGTGAAGTTGCCGTTGGGATATTGCGGTTTGCCCCAGCGCGCAAACTCGATGTCGATCTCATTGGTGCCGTCCGGATCTTCACCGGCGACAGGATAGTCGAACAGACCGAGGACGATGTTGCGGTCGAAGCGATCTATGGACCCTTCTGTCTGGAATTCGTACTGCCCGAACCCGAACTTATTCTCCGAAGTGAGTTCTGCGCAGCGCCACTCGTCTCCCTTCGCTCCCTTGATGCGGCTGATTTTGAGGTGCAGTCTGCCCTCTTTATCTACGCGCACATTTCGGGGATCCCATTGATTAGGTCCAGGCCCGCTCACTCCCTGCTCGCGCACCTCCCAGGTATACCCTGAAAATGATATGGTCTTGACAGGCGCCGCTCTCGCGGAATCCGGCATGGTAACGATCGGCATCTCTGTCAGCAGAACTGGCGATAGAGCGATGAGAAAAGCTTTAGAGACAAAAGTATTGATTTGAAGCATTGTTTTTGGTTCCAGCCATGTGGGTATCTGATTGAGAGTGCTAACCGACCACGCAGTTGCCGACATCTCATTTGACAGTATAATCCTCGATCCTCTGTAGAAGCGCTGCAAGCAGCGCTCTCTTCGCGTAGCCGTGCCCTGAATTACCCATCCGCGCCCTCTCATCTATTGGGAAGCTAAAAATTTATGAACCTTTAGAAATTGCCGAGCGCATTTTCGCCTTCCTGAAGCGGGGATGCTCCAGGAAGGCGGGAATACTTCAGCGGCAATGGTTGGCGCCGTGTAGTTCAGCAGTGTGAGATGGAGTGACACTAGGGGGTCGCGCTGCCAGCCACCTTATTGCTCTGTCCCGGAGGAGATGCCTGCACGTTGCCCGCGTTGCCATCTCCTACCGTGCCGCCTGACATATTCCGGTACAGGAAGAAACCGACAAGCAGCACCGCAACCACAATCAGCGTCGCCACGAGGGGGACAGGCACCGATTTCTGAGCCATTTATTTACTCCTTCACTTTTGTTAATTGATCGGGCAAGGGACGTCTGTTGTCTTGACCGGCCAGTAACCGAATTTGGTGGACGAACCGTTAACCGTCAGCGGATTGGAGCCTGCATTGAAGTCGGTACCGGCTGGCTGCAAGCCGCCCGGATGGTGCCATTTGGAATGCCCGTCCGCGTAGAAGAAGTTATTGCCTGCCGTGTGTCGGATCGAATTGCCCCACCAGTCGATCGGAGAGCCACCGAATTCGATCGTGTTGATGAAGTACAGACTGTTGTGAACGCAGACGGAAGGTCCATCATAGATGTAGGGATTGTCTTCGCCAAGTCCCGTATCAGCTGGCGAGCCGATTTGTGCCAGCGCGGTCGGAGTGGCAATGATCCACTCGTTCAGACCGTAGTCTACTTCCGGCACAATTTTGGTCTGTGTCGGGTCGCCACAGGTCCATAGCGGATAGCTCGCCGTATAGGTGCTTCCCTTGAAACTCGGACAGTGAAACACCTGACCGTTTTTGACATACGGGTACAGCAGAACCGCCCAGTGTTCCAATGGCTGACCGGGCGTTGCACCTGCCCAGTAGCCCGGGTCCGCGCAGCCGCCGGGCCAGGGTTGCGAGAAAAATGTTTCGTCATAATCCTGTACATACATCATCGTGCCGAGACCGATTTGCTTGGTGTTTGACAGGCAGGAAATCGTGCGGGCTTTTTCGCGTGCCTGCGCGAAAACCGGGAAGAGAATGGCTGCTAGAATTGCGATGATTGCGATGACGACTAGCAGTTCGATGAGCGTAAAACCGGAGCGTTTGTTCATTGCTTTCCTCCGAATGCATAAGGATGCGGGTGAGTAGTGTTGCGAGTGAGTAAAGAGTCCGGGAAATTATTTCCCGGTCGTGGGGAAAGGGTGGATCGGCTTCTTGCTGGAGGCGCGCGGTCGCAGAGTAACATCGAGCGTAACCTGGAGAGGTTCGCCATCCGGCTCAGCGATTCGCGTCTGCAAAATACGCCACCCCTGTCTGCACACTTCAGACACAGGAAAAGAAAGCGACGTCAGCGGCGTTTCGAGATAAGAAATATAGGGTAGATCATCGCACCCAGCGAGCAAAATCTGATCGGGGACCTTGACGCCCGCTTTGCGCAGAGCATAATAGGCTCCGAGGGCGATCTCATCGTTCTGGCAGAAGATCGCGTCTGGAAGAGTCTGCCCGGTTTCCAGCCAGGCGTTCAGCCCATTGTGCGCGGCTTCCATTAGAGAGGACTGCCCCATCAGCAGGGGAATATCTGATTGGGATAAGCCCTGTACGCGGTTAAAATTCGAGAAGACACTGTACCGCTGTTCATTGGGATGAAAGCTCGTCGCGAACGCCATGTAACCAAAGCGGCGACATCCCTGCGTGTACATGGACATCAGCAGTTCCTGCATCGGCGGTTCGAAGTCGACGGTTACATAATCTTTAAGGCGAGTGTCACTGCTGAATAGACCAACCACAGGCGGGATTGAACCGGAGTGCTGAGTCATCGCTTCCCAGAGACCATCCACATACGAGAAGTAGTCGAATACGAACACTCCATCAAGATCCCATTGCAGCAAACGATACCATTTGTCTGCGATCTGAGTGGGCGTACTGACAAAAACCATCAGTTCGTATTCGCTCTCATCGAGCGTATGGCGAAGATGCGTCAGCACCGTTTGAAAGAAGTAGTCCTCGGTATCCGGCACGAACACGCCGATTAGCTGAGTGCTCTTTCCCTGCAGCGCCTGCGCGATCCGGCTGGGCCGATAACCCATTCGCTTTGCGGTCTGCAGAATACGTTCGCGGGTCGACTCTCCCACCAGCGTATTCTGTTTTTCGTTCAGTACACGTGAAACGGTCGAGTGCGATATTCCAAGCTCTTCGGCGATCTGTTTGATGGTAATTCGCACGATATCTCCATGCACACGTGTGCTGTTACACGATAACAAGCTAATATTAACACATCTTAATAATCATGTCAATAGCTGCACGATTCTTTTTTTAGCTGATTTTCAAATATTTTGTTCCTCATTTTGTGTCTGTTCCTGTTTAACGCTATGCCGTTAACGCTCTGCCGGGAGGAACAAACATACTGCTGACTACAACGCCAGAGGGTGGAGATAGAAGCAGGAGAATACGATTTTCAGCGAAATGCAAAAACCACCTCTATCAATATCGATGGAAGTGGTCGGGCTGTTGGGGATGAAATTGCGGCGGCTAAGAATCGGTCGAAATCGAGAATGCCGGTTCGCCGGATAGCGGCGACAGCGTTTAGCATAGCGCGGCAGATGCGATAATGGTCCGTTTGATCCGCCCCTGCACATTCGCGGGACTCTGCCCTCATATTCTCCCTAAGAGCGCATCAGCGACGGGACTGATGGATCGACCATCACATCCAGAACGTAGGTTCTACCGCTTACCAGCGCAGTTCGCAAAGCGCCCGCGAGCTCTTCAGGCTTGTCCACCCGCGCCGCTTCACAGCCCATTCCTCTCGCAATCGCGACAATATCGATGCCGGGCAGATCCAGCCCGGGCAGATTGTTGTTCGTCTGCTGGTACTCCGCAAACGCTTTCAGGATCGTATACTCGGCGTTGTGCATCACGATATAGACGACTGGCAAGCCGTGCTGCACCGCCGTCCAGAGCGCCTGTATCGAATACATACTCGATCCGTCGCCCATGAGCCCGACAACACGGCGCGATGAATTTCCGAGTGCGATCCCGACCGCGGCGGGCATTGCCCAGCCCAGCCCGCCACTCGCCGCCGTATAAGAGCCACCCGCTGTGCGGATCGGCAGATACGTGCGCATCTCCGCCAGATTCGAGGGCGATTCCGCGACAATCACGGCATCCTCAGGAAGTCCTTCTGCCAGCGCAGCCATCACGAACGCGGGCGAAATCGGTGTTTTCACTTCCGGCGTGTCCGACTTCGGACGATGTTCGGGGGATTTTCGGTTCGAAATGGGAACGAGCGCTGCGAGCCCCTGGATCGCCAGCGCGACGTCGCCGACGACACTGGTTCCAAACGGGGCGCGCGCGGCTTCGTCGGGGTCGTCGGTGAGGTGGAAAAGCTTTGTGCCTGCCTCGACGACCGGTCCTGGCACGTAGGGATAGTAGTTGAACAGCGGTGCGCCGATCACGACGGCGACATCATACGGCGCGAGTTTTGCTGCAATTGCTTTCTGGGCGAACGGCAGAAATCCCTGAAACAGCGGGTGGTCTTCCGGAAAAATGGCGCGGCTGGAGATCGGCGCGCCGAAGACTGCCGCCTGTAGAGACTCGGCAAACCGAACGGTCGAGTCCCATGCGCCGCTGCGGTCGATGGCTGCGCCGAGTATGAGCGCAGGACGCTTGCTGCCTGCCAGCGCATCGGCGATGACTTTCAGCGCGTCTGGATCGGGTGCCTGCCGGTTGCTGACCTCGCGAACCGGGCAAGGTTTGGTTTGCCGATCCCAATCGTCCATCGGTATCGACACAAAGACCGGTCCGCGCGGCTGCTGATTGGCGATGTAGTAAGCGCGGGCGATCGCGCCCGGGACGTCCTCTGCGCGTACCGGTTCGTAGCTCCATTTCACGTAAGGCTTCGGCAGTTCAGTCGCCTCTTTATTGACCAGCCAGGGCTCCATGAGCAGCGTCGCTCGTACCTGCTGCCCTGCCGTAATCACGAGCGGTGTCTTGTTGTAGTAGGCAGTGATAATGCTGCCGAGCGCATGACCGACTCCGGGCGCGGTGTGAAGGTTCACAAACGCTGGTTTGCCAGTCGCCTGCGCATACCCGTCCGCCATTGCGACGACCGTCGCCTCCTGCAAGCCCAGCACATAGCGGAAATCGTCCGGGAAATGGTTCAGCATCGGCAGCTCCGTCGAGCCGGGGTTACCAAAAACAGTCGTCATGCCAAGTTGTCGCAGCACAGTATAAAACTCTTCGCGTACCGATGCCATCGTTTACTCCAGTTGTAGCTATTTCCCTCACCCGCCGACCCCTCTCCCGAAGCTTCGGGAGAGGAGGAGACAAAGCTTGCCCATGAATTTCCACCCCTCTCTTAACGAGACTGCGAGTGTAGAGGAGAGGGGAAGGGGGTGAGGTCGCATTTGAGACTGACGCCGACCTTACACGTGGATCAGCGTTAGAGGAGGCTCTTTTCCAGCCGGAACGTGCCGCTCTCTGGCTCATAGCCGAGCTTACGGTTAATTGCGAGCATCGCGGCGTTCGTCGAGTCGTTTCCGGTGTCGATCGACACGGCATTGTGCTGGCGGCAGAACTCGATTGCCAGAAGCTTGAGGGCGAGCGCGATGTGTCTGCCCCGATACTCGCGCCGAACACCCGTCATCATATTGTGCATTCGGCCGGGTCTCACCTCTCCAACCGCCGCCATGCCGACCCACGTCTCTCCGTCTGCCGCGAATATCTGACCTTCGGGTCGAAACCAGTCTCCGCCGTAGACATCCTTCACGAAATCCTCAAAGAGCCACACGTCGCCGGGATCGTTAGCCGGGTTATCTGACGCCACAATGGTATTCAGATCGTAAAGTCTGCGCTGCGCCCCGATACCGCCATCGGTATCGGCGAAGCTGAAAAAACGAATGCCCTGTGCCTGCACGGACTCGATTATGCCATCGAATCGGCTGGCATCGAAGGCAGCAACATCCAGAATCGAGCGAAACTGATGCTGCGCGACTTGGAAGCCGTGCCTCCGCGCGAAGCGAAGACTTTCGGTTTTGTCCTCTTTAATTTTAATGCGCAGCATAGCTGCACCCTGCTGACGGGCAGACGCTTCCAGTTCGTTGTAGAGTGCGGTTCCGATACGCTGCCGCCGGCATGCCTGCGCGACCCGAAGCGCAATCCAGTATGCTCCCGCGCGGTGATTCTCACGATGGAATGCCTCTGCCGAACCGATAATATGCCCGTCCGCATCGACGGCGATGCGGCGAACATTGAGTTCATTCGTCGGTCGCTTTGCTTCCTGCTCACGAAGAGTTTCAACCGTAACCGGCTCGTCAGCCTCCTCGTTTTCGAGGGCAGCCAGCCCCGGCAGATCGGTTTCAAGATCGATTTGACGCAAAGTGACGGGACGCAAAGTGACAGGACGCAAAATGATAGACATTGTATCTCCTTTCGGCAGCGGGCTGCAGCCGGATACCACCTTTATAGTCCTGCGCTGTCGGGGCGATAAACTCTGTCCTTATACCAATCTCCACTCTACACTTCGTGCCTCATCAGCGAGGGACCAATACATCCGCTTCTCTTCCAGCATTAGACCAACGGAACATTGACGCGTGAATTGTCAGAAGACCAACTCATTCCTGGCTGCAGAACCACAACCTCAGTTTTGGAAGCAGCCTGTTCCAGACGCCGCGCAAAACTCTCGGGCGCTTGCCGTGTACGCATCAGGGGAGATCGAGGCTGTATGCCGAGATGGATAGGAATTACGATTCGCGGCTCCAGTATCCGAACCGCTTCCACTGCCTGTTTCTCTCCCATCGTCATCGGTATCCGAAAGGTCGTCACCGGCATCAGAGCAACGTCGATCCGAAACTTCTGCCGAAGAGTCGTCATGAAAGGGTTGAGATAGGTATCTGCTGCGAAATAGAGGCACTGTCCCTCACTTTCGATCACAAATCCGTTCGTGATCGCTAAATGCACAGCAGGTACGGCGGTAATCACGATTTCGTCGAATGTGTACTGCTGCCATTTATCGACTTTAATCAAACCCTCTCCGAAGCGCAAACGGGCAAAAGGCATTCGGCGCGGAGCCAGTATCGGCGTAGTGCGAGGCAAAGAGCGCAGAAATGTCCCATCGATGTGGTCGAAATGGCTATGCGAAACCAGCACGATATCGACGTCTGCCAGTTCCTTCCTGCTCATCGCAGGCGACGATACGCGCTTATAAGCGAGATTGCCCCACCGCTTGAAAAACGGGTCGGTCAGGATACGTTTGGCCTGCGTTTCAATCAAAATTGTACTATGACCGCCCATCGTGTATATTCATCGATTTTCCAATCGCGTAACAGTCCGTCGACTAAATGAGGCGTTGTACGAGTGGGACGAGCCGTCGTAAAGTCAAGAGAAAATGGGGCATACGACCAGCGTCAGCAGGGTAGAAACCAACACGGCACAAATCCATAATTATCGATACATCGTCCTCTGTTCTGGCTAGTAATGAATCGAGTCAGGCTTTGTGAGGGATCTCCTGCAGTGCCCATGAATTGCCATCGGGGTCGCTAAAGAAAACAAATTTGATCGTTCCCATCTCGATGATTTCGCCTACATCCACCCCGTTGTTCGCGAGTAAGGTGCGCGCCGCGGATATGTCTTTTACGACAAGATGCAGGCCCTGAACCGATCCGGGCACCATTTCAGACATACCTGTCCCGATGACGATCGAACAAGCCGACCCGGGCGGAGTCAGTTGAACGACTCGCATTGTGGCAGTCGGCTGTACATCATGATCCAGATGAAACCCGACTTTGTCGATATAAAAGGCTTTGGCACGGTCGACATCCGCAACCGGAACTGGCACAAGCTCTAACTTCATATCCATCTCGTTCTCCTCGCCCTTGTGCGTCTCCATTTACTTTTTGGGGATGAGGTCGCATCTACTCCCCCGCCAAATCAATATCCGATTTCCGATTTCTGCCGCCGAACCAATCGTCGAAAAGGCTGTACAGCACCGGAATTACGACCAGCGTCAGCAGCGTAGAAACCAGCAGACCACCGATCACGACGATCGCCATCGGGGCACGTATCTCGGAAGCTCGCCCGATACGTAGCGCGACCGGCAGCATCCCGACGATAGTCGCCGTCGTCGTCATCAAGATCGGGCGCAGGCGCGTCGCGCCCGCCTCTTCGATCGCCGCGTCTCGTGCCGAACCGCGCCCACGCAAAGTATTGGTATAGTCGAGCAGCAGAATCGCGTTGCGCGTCATCAGCCCGACCAGCATGATGATTCCGATTGCCGCGATCAGCGACATCGTTTCGCCCGTCAGAACCAGCGCGCCGAGCGCGCCGATCAGCGCCATCGGCAATACGAACATGATCACGAGCGGCGTACCGAGGTTGTTGAACAGCGACGCCATCACGATATAAACCAGCAGCACCGCCAGAATCAACGCGCTCGCGAACGGGATGATGTTTTCATCGAGCGTCTCCGCCTCCCCGCCCCAGTGCACGTCGATATCCGTGTGCGGCAGCCCGTAGATCTCCTTTTGTATCAGCCGCTGTACGTTGCCGAGCGGCGTGTCCGGCGCAAGATTAGCCGTCACCGTCACGAGCCGCTGACCATTATTGCGCTCGATGTTGCTCGGGCCAGTGACGGTTATGATTGTGGCGACATCGGCGAGCATGATCGGCTGCCCCTGCGCATCGCTGCCGACCGGGATATCTTTTACAGCCTCCGGGCTGTCGCGTTGCATGCTCATCAGCTGTACGCGGATCGGGAAGTCCTGCCCGTTGTCGCGGAAGAGCGAGTCGGTGTTCCCCGAGAGCGCGTCACGCAGGTTCGTCCCTGCGAGCGACGACGGAATGTTGAGGCTTGCGGCACGCTCACGATCGATCGTAACGCGCACTTCCGGCTTGCCGCTTCGCACCGAGACATCCGGGTCGAGAATGCCCGGCACCCCGCTCATCCGGTCACGCAGCTTTTCGGCGAACTCCGTCAGGCGCATCAAATCGGGACCGCGCAATTGTATCTCGACTGGCACAGAAATGCCCGTCACGGAGCGTACCGCCGCCACCGTGATCTTGCCGCCAAGGGTGCTGCCGAGCGACGCCAGGTCGTGGCGCATCGCGGTGGTTATCTCCTGATCGGAGCGCTTCCGCTGTTGTCGCGCCAACTCGGGATGCAGTACCCTCTCCAAAAATCCGCCCTTGTCTTTCAGCCGGACATTGATCTGCGCGAACTGTGGACCCTGCTGCGGAATCGAGCCGAAACCGCCCAGCACCTGCCCGACATTGGTGACGGTCGCCAGCACGTCCGGCGCAGTCATCACCGCGCTTTCAACCTGCCGCGCGGCAGCATCGGTTGCCGCGAGACTCGAACCCGGCGGCATTTCGATGCTGACTGCGATCTGCCCCTGATCGGTTCCTGGCAGAAACTCGAAGCCCAGGCGCATCGACGCGACCGTACCGCCAAGCGCAAGTACTGCAATCGCAGACAGAATTACCGGGCCGCGCCGCCGTAGTGCGGCGCGTATCACACGCCGATACAGATGCTCTAGCTTCCGATAGAAACGTTCCAGCGGCGCGAAAATCCCAGACTTCGCCTCGACATCTTCGCCGCTCTTGTACCAGCGTGACGCCAGCATCGGCGTTACCGAAAACGAAACGACGAGCGAAAAAAGTGTCGCCGCCACAATGCAGAGCCCGAACTGCTTGAAGAAGCCGCCGACGATCCCGCCCATAAAGGCGATCGGAACAAAGACAACGACGTCGACCAGGGTCGTCGTGACGTCGGCAAAACCAATCTCGGCGCGTCCGTTCAGCGCGGCGTCGCGGGGCGATTCGCCATCGCGCAAGTGGCGCGTAATGCTCTCAAGCACGACGATCGAATCGTCAACCAGTATCCCCACAGAGAGCGAAAGCGCGAGCAGCGTCATCTGGTTGAGCGTGAAACTGGCGAGCGACATCACGAGGAACGTGGCGACGACGCAGGCGGGTATCGCGAGCGAAACGATCAGCGTGCCGCGCAGGTTGTGCAGAAAGAGCAGGATTACTGTCATCGCGAGCAGTGCGCCGAGCACGAGGCTGAAGTTTACGTCCTGGAGCGCATCGCGCACTGTCACGGCGTCGTCCCGAAGAATAATACTACGGAAATCGGTAGGGAGCGAGGGTTTGAGCTGCGCGAGGGCACGGTTCACGGCATCGACGACGGTGACCGTGCTCGCATCGGAGGCTTTGGTCAGCACCAGACTTACGCCATCGCGTCCGTTGATTCGATTAATCGCCGTGCGCTCCGCGTAGCCGTCGATTACGTCGGCTACCTCGCCAACTGTCAGCGGCGGCACTGGCAGCGCCACCCCATTTCCTGCAGAACTGCCCGCTCCGTTTGCCGTCGCAGACCCATTCATGCCACCCATACCAGAGGCGGAGACGCCGCCCGTTCCCTGCCCGTGACTACCGAGTATCTGAGTGACACGAATCGCTTCGAGCGACGTGTACGCGGCAGCGAGCCGCACATCGGTTTGCTTACCCCCATTTGTAATCCCACCGCCCGGTATGTCACGACCTGACGCCCGCAGCGCACTCACGACATCTTCGAGCGTAATGCCCGCCCGCGCCAGGCGGTTCGCATCGACAGCGACCCGTATCTCCCGCTGTTCGCCGCCGAGCACCTGCACGGTAGCGACGCCCGCGACGCGCTGAAGCGCCGGGCGCAGTGTTTTGTCGGCGAGCGCGCGAAGCTGCTGCGCGTTCAATGCGGGACTTTCGAGTCCGAGATAGAGGATCGGCTGCGCGTTGATGTCGAGTTTGGCGACGACTGGCTGCTGCGCTTCAGGGGGCAGCGAGGAGCGTATCGCTTCGATACGTCCGCGCACTTCCGCTGACGCCGCATCGAGATCGGTGCCGACGCGAAAGTCCATGCTGAGGATCGAGACGTTCGCCTGCGAACTGGAATAGACATCTTTGACGCCGCCGACGGTGCCGACAGCGTCTTCGAGAGGCTTGCTCAACTGTGTTTCGATTTCGGGCGGACCCGCCCCGGGATAGACAGTAGTCACGGTGAGTGTAGGAATATCGACACGAGGATTGAGTTCGGCGGGCAGACGAAAGTAGGCTTGAATGCCGAGGATCGCAATTGCGAGCAGGGACATCCAGATCAGGATCGGGCGGGAGATAGCGAGTCGTGTGAACCACATAAGATAGTGTACAGATCGAGTCGAGAGCGAGTTGTAAATAGATCAGGCGAACGAGGAGCTCTTTCGTTTAAGGCAGCCGTGCGATGCGAATAGGGTCTTGTGCTAATTAGGGCTTAGAATTTCCCAAAGGGTGCCTTCGTAACGTACTGAAGTTTATCATCACAAATACGCTGTCCGTTACGAAAGGCACAGGCACATGATAACGCATTTTGACGACTTCTGTCTCAGGGAGCACGTTCTCATCAACGAAAGCAGGCAGAAAATCGCGCAGCAGTTTACGCATCCTGGTCCGCAATCCGGATGCAGCGATGCCGAGCTCCTTACCCTAGCTCTCGCGGCTGGGACACAGAGACCGAGATGATGAAAGAGTGGGGGGCCAATCGCCATCTGTTTCCCCACCTGCCCGAACGCAACCGCTTCAACCGACGCCGTCGCAATCTGGAGCAAGGGTAGATCTGGTGCGTCAGGCCGTGTTGGGTCTGCTGAATCTGGCACAAGACAAGCAGTGCCTCCTCGACAGTTTGCCTGTGCCGGTGGTGCAGGTCCATCTGGCTCCGCAGGTGGGAGCAGACGGGAAAGAACACGGGGCGACCTTCGGGAAAGTCCCCTCCATGAAACTAACGATATTTGGCTACAAATTGCATTTACCGTTAGCCGTCAACGGCACGATCCTCGATTTCGAACTGGCACCTGCCAACGAAACCGACCTGAAAGTAGGCGCAGAACAGCCGTCGTCGCGTTCTCACCTGCAGGTTATCGGCGACAAAGCTTACCTCAATCAGGCAGTGCAAGAGCAGTGTGCCAAACGCACCGTCGCTCTGCTCACCCTACCGGGCTCCAACCAAAAGGAGCAAGTATCCCAAGCGAGCGCGCGCCGCTTCAATCGTTTGCGACAGAAAATCGAGACGGTCCATGGTCAACTGACTCAGCAATTAAAGGTGGAGATCAACCATTCGCACACTTTGAGGGGGCTGGTATACGCGTTTGTATACCAAGCTGACAGCGCATACGCTGTGCATCTAAATCAATCGTTTGCTCGGCAAGACAAAGTTCTTTCAAATCGAGGCGCTGGCCTTTCCCCAACTAGCACAATGCCCCATTGGTAAATTCAGATAGTGATGCATCCTGCCGCGGGACCATGTAGATGCGACAGGCTTTGCCATCATACTCCACATTCCGCACGTATCGCATTCCGGTCTTTTCGGCTACCCGCTGCGAGGCAACGTTGGCCAGATCAATGATCGAGATCAAATGCGGGACATCCAGGTTTTGGAAGGCCCAGATGCGTACCGCGCGCGCCGCCTCGGTCGCCAACCCCTGATTCCAATACGCCTTCGCCAATTTGTAGCCGATCTCCACCTCAAGATTGCCGTCAATGTGTTGAGGCACCAGACCGCTAAAGCCGATGAAGTGATTGTCAGCCTTATGCACGACCGCCCACAAGCTATACCCGTATTTTACCTGAAGCTCCCGAAACCAGGTGACACCGCGTCCGGCATGTTCTCGCGACCGTGGCCCCGACGTAAAGTAGCGCATAACTTCTGGATCGGCCTCAATTGCTGCGAAGGCATCTAAGTCCGTCTCTTCAAAGACGCGCAAGAGCAAGCGCGGTGTCTCCAAAATCGTCACAGTTCCCTCCTCGATTAAAGGACACAAAACACACCCTGAGGTCGCCAAGAGGCAGGAATCTGCCAGTAATTATACGTTGCTGCGCATCCTCTGCGATGATTTTGGCGTACTTTGGTCTCGACAAAGTCTCAGGGATGACGTGAGCGAGCGGTCGATTATTGAACCTCAGGAAGCTGCCGGAAGCCTGTCATTGAGCGGTTCTACTTTGTGGCTGGCTGCAGCAATGACGGGTTCCCCTATATACGCGGGCTGCTGACAGGTACAGATGCCCACCCCATCTCCCAGCATTGTGCCAAAGGGCGAGCAGTTGAGAGGGGGAAGAGCGGTGCCTGTGGTTCCATTGATGACGTCGGCAGTTTTGCCCTGGGGATCGAGGGCATAAGGAGGGTCGGCAGAAGCTCCGCCTGCGCTGGTATGATCGCGGATGAAGCCGGTTTCGTCGAAAGTGAAATCGTTGATCAAGTCAGTAGATCACGTCTATCGGGCGCTCCGGATCAGCCCTCAACTACAGGGCGATCGCCGTTTTCATGTTGTCCATCACACGCTGAGGCTCACGCGTCTTTCCCGTCGACCTGGCAGCTTCCAAGCCGGCATTTGTGTTCCCTATCCTGTTTGTAACGCTCGAACTCGGCAAAAACAGTCGACGACCCCGCCAACGCTCACACCCCTTGCTATTGTCTTTGATCAGCGCCTGCTGATCCCATCTTGCTTTATGAACTTCGCGATCGGGTCGATTTTGCAGCCTGCCAGAGCTCACAAAGCGGAACCGCAAACAATTTTCACCAAAGGGTACCACGCGCTCACCGGTATACAGCATATTCCCCGAGTAGTATGACACAGGGCTGGCTATTGCCGCTTATCTGGGAGTTCCCGCCCGACAAAAATTATCAGAGCCGCGCAATCACCTCACCCAGTTCTTCCCAATCATCCCCTCTCCCGAAGCTTCGTGAGAGGGAGGAGACAGAAGCAAATGCACAGGTTTTCAACCCCATGTTAAATGCCAAAGGGGTGAACGAAAATATTCGAGCGGAACTGCGTTCACTTTCTGTGCGTCTGGTAGCAGGGTATAGTATTCGCAATGCGAGACTCGATGAGCAAGGAGAAAACCATGCCAAAAACAAATTCAAACAGATATCGACCCGCCATAAAACTTTGCCGGTCACTACTGGCAATCGGGGCGCTTACCATGCCCGCGCTGACAGCGCGGGCACAGTCCTGGTCCGCTGACGGTAAAACGATCGCCATTGGCGGCGCGACGCTCAGTGTCCTCGATGCACCCGGTACGACGACCGCCAACCCAATGCTGTCGACGATCGGCGTTTCGCCTTCTGCCGCCCCCTGCTGGTCACCGGACGATAAGTCGATCTTTTTTCTCGGCGCAGGCAATGTGCCGATGCTGGTCAATGTTGCGTCCAAAGCGATCAAACCGATCGGCACGCAGCCCGCATTTCCCGCTACATGGTCGGCGGATTCGAGCCGTGTCGCGTTCATTCAGAGCGGTCGCCCCGACGGTATGGACCTGCGTCTCGCCTACCGCGATGGCGGCAACCTCCTTCCCCCGATACGGCTGCCCTTTCGCACTCCGCTGACGACCGGACGTTCCGTTGCCTGGATCCCGCACGTCGACAATGCTATTGTCGCGGGCGGATCGAATGGCAACTATGACCTGTATCTGATCGATCAGGGCCAGGTGGTTCAGCTGACCAAAAGCGGGGATGTGCTGGGCTTCGCCGTCTCGGCAGATGGCAGTCGAGTCGTCTGGGCACGTCGTAGCCCGAACACGAAGTACACTGTTCTCTCGCTCTATCAGATGATGGTCGATACCCGCACAACGACGAAGTTCAATTATCCGGATGTCATTAAAGCGGTCAATCCAAACCCCCGACAGACGATCGATTCTGTCATTTCAGTCGTCTTCGCGCCCGACCTGAGCCATTTTGCGTTCGTCACGAAGGGCGGGGTATCGTCGGGGAAAACCGGCTCCGCACTCTGGATCAGCGATATGACGGGCAGCGATGTGCGAATGCTCAAAGCGGGTACGCCGCTTGCTCCT
>JBBQPY010000021.1:0-42820 GCA_038216735.1 Chthonomonadales bacterium | reverse complement strand
TGCTTTGGCCATCTCCTGGCTGGTGCTTGCGGACTGATCGGCGGCGCTTGCGACATCCTGCATCGAGCGCGCGATGTCTTCGGAGGCGCGTCCGGTCTGCTCGGCGGAAGTGGAGAGCTGCGTGCTGGTTGCTGCAACGCTTTCGGCGCCCTCCGCGACTTTGCCGATCAGCTCGACCAAAGCTTCGCGAGCTTCCCCATAGGCGACGATTGTCCCCTTAGTCTGCTCCAGCATACTGTTGAACGTGGCGGCCATCTGACCGACCTCATCCTTTTGATTGATCTCTAGAGGTTGGGTCGTCGGCTCTAAGACTACAGTCAGATCGCCTTGCGCCAGCGCTTTCATGGCTTCCTGCAGACTGGCAACACAAACCGTCTGAAGCCGTTGCATCCGTTCGCCCACCTGCTTCAGGGGAAGTGCAATTAACCGCGAAATGCACAATCCGATACCCGTCAGCGCCAGCAAAGAAAACAACAGGACGCCGACGATGGAGCGGCGAGCATATACAGACGCCGACTGCGACTCCTTTGAGAGGAGCCCGGCGTCCTTTTCGTTGTAATCCAGCAATTTCTGCAGACTGTCCGTAACGTCGCTATAGGATTTGAAGCTCGCGCCCGTGATATACGCCTGACATGCCTTGACATCGTTCTTATGGCTCAGAGCCAGCAATCCGGGATGGAAGGATACACACTGGTTCCAGTCTGTTTTGGCCCGATCGAAATTGGTGCGTTCCTCGCCTGCATTCACTGCTTTCTCGTAGCCGTCGAAGTCTTTCTGGATTTCAGCCTGCTTGCTGTCCATTGAACCTTCGATTTGATGCTTGCCAGCATCCTCCTTATTGAGGACATGCTGCAACTCTAAAAGGTGAAACTCTTTGATGTCGTCGATCAGGCTGGCTGTCGAGATCAGTCCAGGGATCGGGTCGTTGATCAGCCTGTCCGTCGCCTTGTTCATACCGCTCATGGCAGAAAAAGAGACAGTGCCTACGGTCAGTAAAAGCAGCATACCGAGACCGAACCCGATTGTAAGCTTTATAGCAATTTTCAAGTTAGCGAACCATTTCATCTTTATTTCCTTGTCTCACAAATGGCTGAAAGCTGGCAGCAATGCCTTTCGACTTCTGTTCAGCCACTATTAGCGATGTTGCGAGCAAAACTGGCAAAAATGTGCCTTCGCAAAAGGATCGGTCTGCCTTGGTTGCTCAGTGAACACGCGGCATGATCAACCATTCGTGAGGGTCACAACGCAATAAATTAGATATGGCGGGATATCTTACTGTGGCGGGACAGTGGAAGATCGCAAATTCCTGGATCGTGGGGTGGTTGTGTTGAAAAACTTTCTCAGGTTGCCAACAATATCACGCGGCGAGAGCAGGTGACGCTGTTGGCAGCTTGTCTTTTGTTTCCTTATGACCGGTAGGATCGGCGGCTGGCAGGGTGAGCTTGTCCAGATGCTCACGCTCACTGTGCGTGAGCAGACCTTCGGGCTTGAGCAAAATCACCATGCCGCTCTCGCGATTGACGACCCCGGCAAAGTAATCGTCGGCAAGAGACACCGCCAGAGGAATGCTTCGTTCGATGGTCGCTTCCGACAGGCGCTCAACGCTGCAAACTTCGTCCACGATCGCTCCGAAACGCACGCTTTCGATATTCAGCATCAGGATGCGATGCGAGGAAGTCGGCGGGGTTGCCTCCATGCCCAGCCGGGTACGCAGGTCCATCACCGGAAGGATACTGCCCCGTACTGATATCAAACCGGAAAGGAATACTGGCATTTTGGGCAGGTGAGTGAGAGGCTCCCAGCCGATAATTCCTTCGACAGTCGCGATCGGCAGACCGAATACCTCTGCACCGATCCGAACAGTGACCACCTGATTATCTTCCAACTCAATTTCCTTTCTGCTGTTGTCAAGCATTCTGCTCGACCACACTGCCTGTAAGCGACAGCCTCAGATCGTTCTCGATGTCTTCTGACAGCCGTTGATAGTCGAGAACTAGATGCATTTACTATCTAGATTTGCGCATGCAAATGATATCCTGTTACAATTACAATCACTCATAAAAGATTATAGGAAGGATTCCCAGGTTCCTTAGCCGAACCGGTAACATATTAATATCAGCAAGTGGTGATAAGTAACAGATCACTCAGGAACGGAACACAACCGGTATCCCTTCGCCACATCGTGGGAACTTGAAAAGCGAGCGGCGAGACGGATTGAGCAGCGTCGACAATTCATTAAGTCTTCGAGTGGCTGTTAATCGATTGGCTGTGGATGAGTGGAGAGGAAGGAGCGACACGGATGCACTATCTGCTTTTTTATGAGGTCGTGGAAGATTATGTGGAGCGCAGGGCGGCGTTTCGCAGTGAGCATCTGGCACACGCGCGACTCGCACAGAAGCGCGGGGAGTTACTGCTTGCCGGTGCGCTGGCAGACCCGGTAGACGGAGCCATCCTGCTGTTCCGTGCAGAATCACCAGCGGTCGTTGCTGCCGGGCAATTCGCGTCCTCTGCGTCGGATACGTATTCGATAATCGCGAAGCGGTATACTGGAAATGGTATACTAAGCTCGAACAACCTTTCACCAGTAACAGGCACTTGCTAGCCGACTCAGGTCGAATATGCGGATCACTTTACGAGTAAATTTGCTTACTGCGTTGGGACGCTTAATCGTCGCGAGGAAAACGACACCGATGACAATCACACTGGAACTCACTCCTGAAATGGAACGGCAAATACAGCGAGCGGCACAAACGCGCGGCAAGGCGGTGGCCGAGTTTGTGCTGGAGAGCGTACAGCAAAAATTGCGTACCGATGTCCTGTCGGAGACAGAAGCCGATCTTCTTCAGACCATTAATGCGCCTGTTGCTACCGAGGCGCGAGCGCAGCGCGACGCACTGCTTAAAATTCAAACACAGCGCGATCTGTCTGAGACCGAACTGGCGACGCTGACCTCTTGCATCGATACCGTCGAACTCGCAAACGCGCTTCGCTGGCAGAGCCTCGCCGCACTCGCCGAAAAGCGCGGTCTCTCTCTTGCCGAGATCGCGCAGGAGTTGGAAATCCCGCTGGTCTGACTGCCATGTCCCAAACCTATATCCCTGTTGCGCTCGCACACCTCATTCGGGCACGTTCGAGAGGGCAATGTGAGTATTGTCGTTGCCTGACGGGATTCCATTCCGACCCGTTTGCGATCGAGCATATCGTTCCGGAAGCGCGAGGCGGCGTGACAGAGGAGACAAACCTCGCCCATTCGTGTCTCGGATGCAACAGTTTCAAGGGAGCGTTCCAAACGGGGATCGATCCGGTGACAGAGCACGAAGCCATGTTGTTTCATCCGCGTCTGCAGCGCTGGTCGGAGCATTTCGCGTGGAGCGACGATACGACGGAAATGATCGGTATCACCGCTACCGGACGCGCATCGATTGTGCGTCTTCGTTTGAATCGTCCGGGTCTGGTCAATTTACGTGCCGCCCTGCATCGCTTCGGAGTACATCCTCCATAGCCCCGCCTTCTCTGTGACAACTCCGGTTGAAAGGCAGCAGTTCTTTGCGCCGCATTACCTAAACACTCTTGAACACTCTTGATTTCTGAATAGCAACTACTCATCCCCGACCCCGCGGAAGAAAGCGAAGGAAGAAAACCACCTTGTATCCGATTTTGCCTGGCGGGTGAATGGTTACTCCGAATGATCCGGTGTCAGTTGATCGATTGGCTGTGGATGAGTGGAGAGGAAGGAGCGACACGGATGCACTATCTGCTTTTTTATGAGGTCGTGGAAGATTATGTGGAGCGCAGGGCGGCGTTTCGCGGTGAGCATCTGGCACACGCACGACAGGCACAGGAGCGCGGGGAGTTACTGCTTGCCGGTGCGCTGGCAGACCCGGTAGACGGAGCCATCCTGCTGTTCCGTGCAGAATCACCAGCGGTCGTAGCCGCCTTCGCAGAAGCCGATCCATACGTAATCAATGGTCTGATAACGAAATGGAGAGTGCGGGAATGGACTGTGGTGATCGGTACGGAAGCCCTGCTGTAAGCGGATTCATGCCTACCGTGTGAGAGCGTCGAGAAGGATCGCCTGTGCGCTGCGGCGGTGCTGACCGGGTGCAGGCTTGCGGCGGACATAGCAGCCATCCGGACGCAGTTCCCAGGCGTGACAGTTGTCTTCGAGCAGGACTTGCAGTACCTCGTCATGCAGAATACGACGATATTCCGCGTCCAGTACCGGGACGACAACCTCGACTCGCCGATCTAGGTTTCGCGCCATCCAGTCTGCGCTTCCGATATAAATTTCGTCGCTGCCGCCGTTTGCGAAATAGAAGATGCGGCTGTGCTCAAGAAATCGACCGACAATGCTGATCACACGGATGTTGTCCGAAAGACCGGGTACGCCGGGGCGCAGACAGCACATTCCGCGCACGATCAAGTCGATCTGCACGCCTTTTTGAGAAGCGGCATAGAGCGCCTTGATCATCTCCGGATCGACCAGACCGTTCATCTTGGCGATAATGCGTCCAGGATTTTCGGCGGTATGAAGCGCTGCCTCGCGCTCGATCATCGCTTTCAGGCTGGTACGCAGCGTAAACGGCGCAACCAGGAACTTCCGGTAGGTCTCCTGTCGTGAATAGCCAGTCAGGAAGTTGAACATATCGGTGGCATCCATGCCGAACTCTGGCGTACATGTCAGGATACCGATGTCGGTGTAGACAGCCGCCGTTTTCGGATTGTAGTTTCCGGTACCGATATGCAGATAGCGTCGCAGCCCATCCTCTTCCCGCCGCACCACAAGCGTGACTTTGCTGTGTGTTTTGAGACCCATCACGCCATAGACGACATGGACACCCGCCTTCTCCAGATGCCGCGCCCAGGTGATGTTGTTCGCTTCATCGAAGCGGGCTTTCAATTCGACCAGGCAGGCAACCTGTTTGCCGTTGTCCGCCGCATCGATCAGCGCCTGCAGTATCGGTGAGTCGCCGCTGGTGCGGTAGAGCGTATGCTTGATCGTCAGGACGTTCGGGTCATCGGCGGCAGCGCGCAGAAAATCCGTTACGCATCCGAACGACTGGTAGGGGTGGTGCAGCATGATGTCGCCCTGCCGGATCGCGCCGAACATATCCGTGATGCCGCGCAGTGCGGGCGGGATCGCGGCCACGAAAGGCGGATCGCGCAGTTCGGGAATATCGATACTCGCGAGCGGAAAAAAGTCGCCCATATTCAGGGGACCATCGACGACATACACCTCCTCGGCTTCTACATTGCCGAGCTCCATCACGATCTTCTGACGTATCCCTGCGGGCATCGCGCTGGTTAGTTCGAGACGCTCCACTTCACCGAATCGCCGCTTCGCCAGCTCCTCTTCGATCATCTCCAGCAGGTCGTCGGCTTCCTCTTCCTCCTGCAGTTCGAGGTCGGCATTGCGCGTCACGCGGAACGGATAACAGGCGCGCACTTCCATGCCGGCGAAAAGCCGGTCGCTATGCGCGGCGATCACGTCTTCGAGCAGTACGAACTTCCAGGGCTCTCCGGCGATCGGCACCAGACGCGGCAGGACAGGGCGGGTCGGAACCTTGACACGGGCAAAATGGTCTCGCCCCGTACGCGGGTCGTGCACGACGACGGCAAGGCTCAGGCTGAGATTTGAGATATAAGGAAAAGGGTGGCCTGGATCGACGGCGAGCGGCGTCAGGACGGGAAACACCTCGTTTTCGAAATAGATTCCGAGGCGCTCTTTTTCATTATCGGAAAGCGACTCATACGTGGCGAGCTGTATGCCATACGCGGCGATCTGAGGCAGCAAATCCTGCAGGCAGCGTGACTGCGTCGCCAGCATTGGAAGGATTTTTTTCTGGATCGCCTGCATGCGTACTGTCAGGGCGCGGGGCGTGATCGGGCGTCCGGTCTCTTCATCGGAGCGTTCGCGCAAACCGGGGACGTGGATCATAAAGAATTCGTCGAGGTTGTTGGTGAAGATCGCGAGAAACTTGAGCCGCTCCAGCAGCGGATGTTCGGTGTTGAGGGCTTCTGAGAGCACACGGGCGTTGAACTCCAGCCAGCTGAGCTCGCGGTTGAAGAACAGGTCGGGGCGTTGTTTTGTCGTGCGTCTGCGCGGTCTTGCGGCGGATAAATCGGATAGAACAGCCGCCGCAAAAGGAGAATCGGAGAAGGGCACTGTGTCAGAACCGATGTCTGACCCAGCCACATTGCACTTTTCACCGCTGGGAGCGCTGTCTGGCGCGGCTGTCCGCTGCGGTCCCGCGCTCACCTTTCTGGCGTTATCCAATGGGTGTTTCTTCCATTGCCCAGCGGCTTGAGCGGGGAATGCTGCTCGTGCCGGGGCGTACGATACCGAGCGTTTCACAGAGATCACGCGGGGTGTTGCCGGTGATGCGTAAATCTCTTCCCGACTCGCGTCGCGCGTCCTCGAGCGTTAGGTCGTCAAGAAAAAGCGTGTCGTCGCGAAGGCAGATTTTTGGCAAGTAGATGGTTTCGCGACAATCAGGGAAAGTCTTGATCTGTTCGAGAATGTCCGCGGCGGTCAGCAGTCCAGCAATATGGATATCGCCGCCGAAAAAGTTGTTTTTGATCACACAGACGTTCAGATCGACATCTTCGATCTGATTGAGTCGATCCGCGAGCCCGCGCACCTCGGCGGCGGGCATTTCGGCGGTAACAAGCGTTGCGGAAATTGGAACAGGCACTCGCATCGGCAGCCGTTTCGCCAACTGCTTCGCATTTTCGAGGAACAGGCGCAATGTGCCGATACCGTCCTCCAATTGCGGGAACTCTTCATAGTGCGATTTGGGAGGGACAGGCTGTTGCGCGATAAAGTACCATTCATCGGCGAGCCACGCAAACCGTGTGCCAAGTGTCTCCTGGAATCGCGCCTCATGAAGGGTGGCGTGTGCGATCATTTCACGGGCGTAGTCGCGCTCGACATGTGTCAAATCGGGCAGACGTTCGCGGAACTGCGTCATTCCGACCGGCACAATCGCTACCGACTGTACTCCGGCGCGAAGCCCTGTCTGTGAAGGATGCTCTCGCGAAAGCTCTTCGAGGGTTTTGTCCATATTTGCGCCGTCGTTCATGCCGGGGCAGAGGACGATCTGGGCGTGCACATCGATGCGATTGCGGGCGAGTTCGCGCAGTTGGGGCAGGATCGGAGTCGACTCTTTACGTCCAAGCAGTACGCGACGAAGTTCGGGATCGGTAGCGTGGACGGAGACATAGAGAGGCGACAGCCGCTGTTCTAGTATCCGCGCCCACTCTGCGTCGGTAAGGTTCGTCAGCGTGACATAGTTGCCATGCATGAAAGAGAGGCGGAAGTCGTCGTCCATCAGATAGAGGGAGCGGCGCATTTTCTTGGGCTGCTGGTGGATAAAGCAGAAGACGCACTTGTTCTTGCAGGTGTGAATGCGGTCGCCGAGATCGTTTTCGAAACCGAGACCCGCGTCGGCGACCTCGTCTTTGAGCAATACAATTGACATCGGCTGACCACTGCGTTCGAGTGTCAGAACAAGTCGCGATTCTGCCGCAAGAAACCGGTAGTCCAGGATATCGAGCACGGGCTTGCCGTTGATCTTCTGCAGCAGATCGCCGACCTGGACTCCGGCGTGCTCGGCGGGACTTTCGGGTTCGATTCCAGACACCGTGAGGGCGTTCAGATTTTTGATTGGAATTTCGGACATAGTATGCCATTGTACCGAAAATCACTCTCAATTGCAAATAAAGCGCGCGGCAAAAGAGTGTTCACAACTGGTCACCCTTGCTCTTGCTTCCAGAAGCTTCTGCTAGCGGGGAGTAGATGCGATCTCCCTCCTCCCCTCTATTTTCCGCTCGCAGGCTCGTTAAGAGAGGAGTGACAGCAGCAGATACCACATCCTCATGCCGTGGCGTCGGGTTTCGCAACTCAGGACAGACGTTTCAAACTCATGCATTGGCACATCCCACCTCTATTAAGGAAGGAACAAACGGAGAGGGGAGTGAGGTCAGCCAGCAAAATAAAACGCCTGGCAACTATTCACCCTACCTTCAGTTTCGCATTTACAGGCAGAATATCTGCCTTCACTCCCCCTCTCCCGAAGCTTCGGGAGAGGGGGAGTGAAGGCAGAAAAATAAAACGCCGTAATCCTACCAGTGCATTTCCGTGTCGCCGCGCAGCGACTGGATATAGTTGAGCTGCCCATCATGATACATCATGTGGAAGCCTGGTATTTCGGCAATCGCAAACTTCGTCATCGGGCGACCAAACATTTTTTCCGATAGTTCACCCAGCGTCGTGGGATCGACCGCTTCGATTGCGGCGTACAGGGTGTTGGTTTCCGACTCGAGGTAAGCCAGCGCCTTTTCGCATGTGTCGAAAGACGCCAGAAACGCTTCGCGCTCTTCCGAAGAGGGAGAGGGCGAATCCACTCCGGACAGAAACTTCGCGATTCGGCCGTTGATTGCTGCACATTCTGCGACGAACTGGAGCGGCGCGCGTGCAGCCCCCGCGAAACAGGCGGTGTGCGCCTCGGGTGGCAGTGCCTTCAGGTCCTTGACAAGCAGAGTATAGCTTCGTTCGGTAAAGCCGTGCAGGTGCGCTTTCAGATCGACATCGGGCATGAAATTCTTTCTCCTTCGCTGGATAGTATCTGGATAACCTTGAATGGGTTACGCTGGCAGGGCGGCTGTTTCCGCATTGCACACGCGCTGCATAGAGTATACTGGAAACACGATGTCAAGAGAGCTAGAAATATACAAAGAATTCACGTTCGAAGCGGCGCACAGACTGCCTAATGTTCCTGAAGGACATAAATGCGCGCGCCTACATGGACATTCGTTCACCGTCGCAATTTATGTGCGCGGGCCTGTCGGCGAAACGAGCGGCTGGGTGATGGACTACTCCGACCTGACGCAGGCGTTCCGCCCGCTGCACGACCGGCTCGACCATTACTATCTCAACGAGATCGAAGGCTTGGAAAATCCGACGAGTGAGAACCTCGCGCGCTGGATATGGGAGCATCTCAAGCCGACGCTGCCGACGCTCTGTCAGGTCATCGTTCGTGAGACGTGCAGCACTGGATGCCTCTATCGCGGGGAGTAGATTTTTTGCTGTGAGGCAGGAAGTCGTACCCAGAAAAGCGAACTGTCCAGGCAGAACTTCGTTACGAATCACTGTAATTCCCAGGTTATAATCTCGCATCGATCGCGTTTTCGTGCTTGAGATACCGTTTCAATCGCTGTTTCAAACATTGGGCACAGCGCTACAGATATCGCATTGATAATGGAGGAGACCGCGTGACGGACACCCGCGTACAACCCAAGAAAAACGCCCCGTATGTTGTGGGCATCGACCTCGGCGGCACCAATGTTCGCGCCGCCGTTATAGACCGTGCAGAAAAAGTGCTGGGACGCGCCGAAAACTCATCTGAGGCGAAAGGCGGCATCGCACGAACGGTTGTCGCGATCGCACAGGCGATACATGGCGCAGTGGCAAATGCCGGCGTCACGCTCGAACAGATCGGCGCAATCGGTCTCGCGGTGCCGGGGCATATCGATGTGCCGCTCGGATTGATACGCTGGGCGCCCAACTTCGGCGATTATGTCGATGGCGAGTACATACCCTACCGACTGATTCCACTCCGCAGTCTGATAGAAAAAGAAGTCGGTGTCGCGGTCGTAATGGATAATGACGCCAACACTGCGGCGCTCGGCGAGTTCCGGTTCGGCGCAGGGCGCGGCGTCAAGCATCTGGTGATGTTCACGCTCGGCACGGGCATCGGCGGCGGCATTATCATCGATGGCGAAGTGCTGCGCGGTTCAACGGGCGGTGCTGCGGAAGTCGGACACATCATCATCGCTGATCGCGTGGGCAGCAGCGCGAATGGCGCACACGGAAGGCTGGAAACACTTGCTGGTCGCGATCCAATCATCGAACGCGCCACGCTGAAGATGGAGTCGGGACGCGACACGCTGCTCTGGAAGCATGTCACCGGACCCGAGGCGCTGCAGCAGTTCATCACGCCCGCCGCAATCGACGAGGCTGCCAACGCGGGGGATATACTCGCGATCGAGGTAATGCAGGAGACCGGGCACTATGTCGGGCTCGGCATCGCCAGTCTGCTCAATATTTTCAATCCGGAAGTCGTGGTGCTCGGCGGCAAAATCTCGCAGTCGGAAGTGCTCTTTCAGACCGCGCTGCGCACGAGTCGCGCCTCTGCAATCGGTTCGATTATCGAGGCGGCAAAGATCGTCCGCGCCGAACTCGGCGACAATGCGGGCATCCTGGGAGCAGCGGAACTGGCATGGCGTGAAGTCGACGGCAGCTAATCGAAAGCGCCAACGTCCTTACTCCCTACTCTTGAAAAGGAAAGATTACAGACCAATGCCGCGTATCGAGCAGAGCGTACAGATCGATGCCCCGATCGACCGCGTTTACAAAATCGCCCGCGATGTCGAGGCGTTCCCGCAGTTTATGGACGACCTTCAGGATCTGAAAGTCCTCGAGAAAGACCCCGACGGCAAACGCCTTGTCTCCGAGTGGACGGGCCTGATCCGCGAGTTCAAGATGACCGTCAAATGGACTCAGGAAGACGTCTGGGACGATGCCACCCACCGTGACGAGTTCAAAATGCTAACCGGCGACATGGACTCGATGTCCGGCTACTGGCAGTTCGCTGCCGAAGACGAAGGGCAGACGCGCTTCGAGTCTGTCGTCGAATACGAGTACAATGTCCCGCTGATCGGACCGATGGTCAAAAGCCTGATCAAAAAGAAGATGACCGACAATCTACAGGCGACGATGGATGCAATTAAAAAACGCTCCGAAGAAGCGCTCTAATCCCGAAAAATGCGCTCTGTTATGAGGAAGAATTGAAATGACAGAAGACATTCCCCTGCGCGTATTTTCGCAGGACGCAAAACCGCTTTCGCTGCGCAAGCTCCGCGATTCGCTCCGCACCGCCGACTGTCCGGTGAGCATCAGCCTCGACATTACGGGCGAGGCGATGGATACCGAACTCGACACACTGGACTGGGAAGCCGCCTTCATCCGCTGGACGCAGCCGGAACTCCACGAGGTCTATCTGCTCGAACGCGTGCCTTTCGGAACCGACGAAGGGATCGATGCCGCTGTCGCACAGGCGCTTTATATCACGCAGCAGCGTCCCGAATCCGGCGGCAAACTGCTGACGGCGGATCATCTGCACCGAACGAAAATGATCTATACTTTTCAGATCATGCCTGCCCTGATCGCCGACGACGATCATCCGGCTTGGGACGGTCTCGACCTCGCGTTACGTTGCGTTGCTGAAAATACCGAGGGGATCGTCTACGCCGAGGAAGAAGGCTTCTACGACGCGGACGGCGAACTGCTGCTTGCGGTCTTCGATGACGAAGAGGAGACGAATGAAGACGCGGACGCTTTGAATGAGGACGAAATCGACGTCTGACGTTCATGGTCCCAATTTATAAGGTTTTTGCAGAAATATCAGATTATACGGAGCAGCCAAACGCATGAGCATATTGATCGATGGAAATACGCGAGTACTGGTGCAGGGAATTACAGGGCGCGACGGCGGCTTTCACACTCAGCAGATGCTCGAATATGGCACGACGGTCGTCGGTGGCACAACTCCGGGCAAGGGCGGACAGACTGCGCAGGGCGTTCCGGTCTTCAACACGATGCGCGACGCCGTCAGAGAGACCGGCGCAAACGCCTCTGTAATCTTCGTCCCCGCTAAGTTCAATGCGGCGGATGCGATACTAGAAGCCGCCGACGCTGGCATTACGCTGGTCGTCTGTATCACGGAAGGCATCCCGACGGAGGATATGATCAAGGTCAACGCCGTTTTGAAGGCGAAGTTTCCGAACACTCGCCTGATCGGGCCGAACTGCCCTGGACTGATTTCGCCGGGGAAATCTAAGATTGGCATCATTCCCGGCAGCATCTTTACGCCCGGACCCGTTGGCCTTGTTTCTCGCTCCGGTACGCTCACTTATGAGATCGCCGACGAACTCACACGCGCAGGATTGGGACAGTCGAGCGGTGTCGGGATTGGCGGCGATCCGATGATCGGCACGACCTTTATCGATGTGCTGCCGATGTTCGAGGCGGATGAGCAGACAGAAGTCATCGTGATGGTCGGCGAAATCGGTGGCAGCGACGAGGAAAAAGGCGCGGAATATATCAAGCAGATGACCAAGCCGGTGATCGGCTTTATCGGTGGGCGCACGGCACCGCCCGGCAAGCGAATGGGACATGCGGGCGCGATCATCAGCGGCACGAGCGGCAGTCCGCAGGCAAAGGTGGATGCGCTCAATGCAGCGGGCGTTCCGGTCGCCGACACGACCAGTCAAATAGCAGAACTTGTGCGCAAAGCTCTCGCCCAGGTGCGCGGCACGGCATAGAGTGCGCGAAAATCAGTCACTGGTCGCCACTTCGCTCTTGTTCGTTTGTGAGGTGATGCTAGAATGGATTTAGATATTCGACCCTGCTTCGACACCGATACCCGTCGCACCTATGCCGCCGACGGTCCGATCGACTTCGAGTCGTGGCTGGAACATGCCTTCGATATGGACACGGAACTCATCCGGGGAGTAATGGTAGACAGAATGGCTGCACAGTATCCTCATGAATGGATTTTTGCGTGGCTTTTCAGCATTCTAAATTCATACGTGCGGCATCGCAAGCTCGGAGTCGTGCTCGGCTCGCGCTCAGCGGTCAAAATTAGCGACAACGACGGACGTCTGCCGGACATTCTTTTTGTTCGTGCCGACAATACCGCCATAATCCAGAACCGCGCAATCTATGGAACGCCCGATCTCGTGATCGAAATCGTCTCCAAAAATGATCGCCCCTACAATCTCGTCCCGCTCGAACTGGATTATCGGAGCATCGGCGTGTCGGAAATCGTGTTCATCGACCCTCAAAAGAAACGGGTGCGACACCTGCTCAAAACCGAAAGCGGCTATGAAGAAGCGATACTGAGTGTAGGGAAACTCGAGTTCGCTTCTGTTATAGGCTTCTGGGTTGAAGTGGAATGGCTGTTTGCCGACGGCAAAGAGAACGATACCGACAAGCCAGACGAGTTTACCGTAACGCGCCAACTGATCGAAGCGGCAGAGGCAAACGACCGGTAGCTGCGAACCAAATGTGTCCACATGTCACTGGAAAGTAGTAGTGCGCCACTGCCAGACCTCATTCATCTGGCGGTGGCGCACTATTCTGGCACCTTATTTGAACGGCAGGAGGCTACGCTGCAGGAGACTCGCCCACGCTGTCCAGCCGTCGTTTTGCCTCAGTATAGACGTCCGCAGAGAGCGGTCCTTTTTCGGCTATCGCGACATTCTCCTGCAGGTGCGCAGGGATCAACGTTCCGACGATCGTAGTATGAATGTCCGGGTGCGCGAGCAAGAAGCGGAGCAGGAACGCGGTGCGTGACTCACCCTCGCCACGCAGATCATCCAGTTTTGCCGCTTCGAACTTGTTCCAGCGATCCTCACCGCCCAGTCCTTCGCCCGGCTCACCGCGGGCAACACCGCCCCGATCGATGATCCCTGCGCCCGCCTGCGCCGCCTGCGTAATCACATTCTCATGCTGCCGCTCCAGACCGGAATAGGGAATCTGATATACGTCGAACACACCCTGCCGAATGTATGTCGTGATGTGCGGAAGCGTTGACGAACAGCCGATCCAGCGGACTTTGCCCTGCTGCTTCATCTCTTGAAGGACGGCGACGAGATCGCCCTGCTCGGTCTGATCCACGCTCGGATTGTGCAGCTGCATAATGTCCACGTAGTCCGTTTTCATCCGTTCGAGGCTCTCATGCAGTCCGCGAAACAGGTTTTCCCGAGTCCAGACATGGGGCGTGTCGTCCGTATGCTCGTCTTTGTGAACGACGGTACAGCCGCATTTCGTGGCGAGAACATATTCGCTGCGGCGTTTGCTGATATACTTGCCAATAAACTCTTCGCTGCGTCCGTAGTCGTTAGCGGTGTCGATGAAATTGATACCGACATCCAGCACCGCATTCAGAATCGTATCCGCCTGATCTTCTGTGACGGGGCGTCCGCCCCAGATGCGCGAACCACGCACCTCCATCGCCCCATATCCCAATTGTGTCACATTCAAGCCCGTACGACCCAGAACTCGTTTTGCAAGTGCCATTTTCGTTCTCCTTATGCCGAATTAGTCATGTGCGATTCGATTGAATCAAGCCTGAATCGCCGCAATACGTATTCCTGAAAGTATAAATTCTGCTGCTCCGCACTCCTGAAAAGGGTGGGCAAATCACTCCTGTATGCGATCAAGTCAGTGAAATAGCTTTTATATTGTCCTTCAGTACGGGCAGCGCAGCGCTGCTACCGCTTCCTTGCCTCCCTCGGAATCGAGACGCCGCAGATCGTCTAAGAATGTCCCAAAGTGATGTTTCGGCGCATATCCGATCGCCGACGCACCTGGTCCTATATCCACTACAGAGGGCTTATCGCTGATTCTGATGCCATATTTTTCGACCAGTGAGCTCGCGCCGGGGAAGAGACGTTCGCAGGTCGAGATAGGATCGGCTGCCCAGTCTACAATCTGTTCCTCCGTAAAAGCGTTCGCCCTCAGCGCCTGCACGACGATGTTCTCCGGCTCCGCTCCTTCCGGCAACTCAGGGCTCAGCTTTTCGATCGCCGCCCGAGTGCAGTCGAGCACATCCTCCCAATCCACTCCGCCATGCAGCAGCCGCGCTCCGTAGTGGTTCACATAGTCCGCTCCCCAAGGCGTGAAATCATGCGGGCGAATCGCGACATAACGTATCTGGTGACAACGGCGATTGTACTCACACAACTCCTCGCCCAGTTGTTTGGTGAAGCCGTACTTGTCATAATGCCCGTACCATGCCATCGAGGACAAAAACACCACGCGCTTGATGCCCGCTCCGATAGCCGCCTGAAACGTCCAGAAAGTGCCATCGACGTTGAGCCGCCAGAAGTCGGTTTCGGTCTTGTCGCGCCAGTGGATTCCGTGCCAGGCAGGCGTGTGCAAAATCAGGTCGCATCCCTGCGCGGCACGCTCCAGACCAACTCCCGCCTGTATATCGCCCTGTACAAAAGTCAGTCCGCGAAACAGATCGTTGTCTGGCAGGCGCACCAGATCGTGCAGCACGATCTGGTGCCCCGCGTTGCGCAGCAACGGAATCATGCCTCTGCTGACCGTACTGTTCGCGCCGGTAATCAGGATTCGCATCAGGCCGCTCCTCCCGAACGAGTAGTTGCAGACAGATCGGACGGAGTCCAGAGGGCATGCACATCTTCGCCCCGCGTGTCGCGTCCCTGTAGATCGTGCAAAAACTCCACAAATCCCACTTTCGGTATCCAGCCGAGCTGTGTCTTCGCCTCGGACATATCGTGCTGCTCGATCCGCTCCGGCAGCGGAATCCCGTATTTCTTCAGTAGACTAGCTGCGCCGGCAACCTGCGTTTCGCACCATTCCGAGCCGTGTCGTCGGAAGTCGGAGCGTACCGATTCGGGCAGGTGGTGATCGGTATGAACAATAGTACGGAAAAGTCCAATACGCTTCGCGACCGTCGCCTGCAGCGCCGCCACCGTTGCGCTCGCCACGTCACGACGATCGACGCCATTACGCAGCAGCATACCGCCGAAAGCAAGGTATGGTTTCGGAACGAAATCGTGGTAGCGCAGCATCGCTACCGATGCCCCAGTCATTTCATGGTACATCCGGCAAAGGTCTTCACCGATCACTTTGGTAACACTGTAGACGCCTCCCCAGCCGAAAGCCATCGAGGAGGCATAGACAACTGCCTGGATATTCTGCTCACGACAGGCTTGCAGCAGGTTGAAAGTGCCGTCGACATTTACGGCGAAAATCGTCGAATCGCTGACGGGCGGGACATGTGCGCAGTGCCAGGCGCCGAGATGGATGACAGCGTCGATACCCGCAGCAGCCCGCCGCGCATCATCGGGCGTCCGTATGTCAGCACGTATAAATTCACCGAATTTCATACAGTCCTGCGGCGGCGGTGTGATATCCGCCATTCGGATATCAGCACCCGTCTCCGCCAGCGCCCGGCAGGTAGCCTGCCCCGCATTTCCCGCCGCACCCGTTACAAGCACTTTCATATCATATCCAATCTGTACTTAATAAGTTCATCACCACGAGCCTCGCCTTCGTAAGGGATTGGAGGAGTGGCGCTAATCCTGGCTTCCGCTATGTAATAAAACATAAATGAAACGCACAGCAGCAGGAAGAAACTGCTCTTTGGTAATAGGGTCTATCCGACGGCTTCGTCGGGGGAGTGCTCGCGCAGCCATACCCGTAACGGCACGTCCTCGTCGGTTGGCGAAAAGTAGCCGTTGGCGTTCACTCCACCGCCGAGCATCTGCCAGCGAACCGGATCGCTACGCTCCCAGAGGCTCTGAACGGTCATGTCGTCTTTGGTGCGAAGCCAGCGATAGCCATACCCGTAAAACAGCACTTTTCGCGTGACATCTGACCAATTGGAGCTCGCGGAGTGCCATAGACGGCGGTCGAAGAACACGGCGGTTCCCGGCTTCGCAAGCACTGGCACCGCACCCTTCGGCTGACCGATTCCATCGAGCGGACGATCCTGCGTATCGTCTCGATGGCTGCCGGGAACGACCCAGAAATTGCCGCGCCCCGGTTCGCTCGCATCCGAAAGAAAGTAGGCGACTTTTAAGGATAGACGCGGGCGAGGATGACTTTCGATCTCCTGATTGACGCGCCCGCTGTCCTGATGCCAGCCAAAGGTTTTATCCTCCTGCGGCTGTTCGCTCGGCGGCGTGACGATCAGATGGGCATGGTAGAGATAGATGTTCCAGCCCAGTATTCCCCATACTTTCGGCAGGATGCATTCATAGTCCACCAGATCGGCAAACAGCGGATCGTCAGGAATGAAGTTGGGATAGAAGAGTGCAGTGCGAGGATCATGACCCGCCGCTAACTTCTGAGTGTAAATGCACTCGGAAGCCTTTGTGAGCGCGGCAACTTGTTCGGGAGAGAGGACATTTTCCAGGATCAGCAGTCCGGTCTCCTCGAAGGCGCTGCGCTCGCTTTCGGTCAAACGGTATTCCAGACAGGATGTATCCAAGGCTTTCTCCTTCCCAGTAGGAAATCATAAGAAATAGTAAATGTTCCGCCAATATTGCAGGCATTAAGCACAAGCTGACGGAATATGTATCTTCTCCCCGTCCTCACGAAAAGGGGTGCGGGGAATAGTTACGACAAAGAACACAAAAGGAGCAGGCGTGATGTTCAGGAAGCTGGTGAAGCGACCGTTCGCCGTTCGATCAGAATGGGGCGCAGGCGGACCGAGACAGTTTCTGCCTCGAAACCCGTGGCGAGTCGTTCCAGAGTGACGCGCGCTGCCGCCTCACCCAGTGTATCCGTTGGGCGTTCAACGGTGGTCAGACCCGCCAGCATCGCTTCAGGATCATTGTCGAAACCGACCAGAGAAAGCGCCTCGGGTATCTGAACACCGGCATCCTGCGCCGCCCACAGTACGCCGAGCGCGACGACATCGTTCGCCGCCACGATCGCGGTCGGGCGGATCGGTTCCGGCAGCCGCTGCCAGGCAGAAAAGGCATACGCCCCGTCTTCAGGACTGGCGAGACGCTCCCCTTCTCCCTTCAGCCAGACCCACTCCTCGCGAGGCACGATCTCGGCGGCTTCCAATGCACTCCGATAGCTATTTAGTCGATCCCGAACCCACTCGTGTCCGTCCGGCGCACCTGCGAACCCGATGCGGCAGTGCGCCTTGCGAAACAGATACTGCATGACGAGATGAGTTCCCCACTCGGAATCAAAATAGACCTGGCTCGCCATGCCAGGATAAGTGCGAGATGAGACGATCACAGGATCAACACCCCTATCATGCAGCAGAGCCAGCGCATGTGCGATTTTGGCTCGGGTTCCTGCCGGATGCAGCAGTACCACTGCCTGAACACCAGCGTCCACCGCTTCCAGAGCCATGTCTTTGATCGAACAGGCTTCCTGAAGACGCGGCGACTGGTCTTTTGTGATCACGCGCAGTCCAGCGGAAAGGGCGACTCGCTCGTACGCGGCTGCGACACGATATAGCCATTCCCCATCGTGATGGCGATCCGTCTCCCCTGTTTCACTGAAAGGCGCGATCAGAATTACGCTCAGTCCGTGCGCGGCAGGAAGCGGTATCTCGACCAGAAAAGTGCCCGATTGGGGTCTTCTCTCGAGTAAGCCCTCGTCCTGCAAAGCCTGCAAAGCAGTGCGCACTCCGGTACGTCCTACACCGAGCGCGGAGGCAAGTTCGCGTTCGCCCGACAACCGATCGCCCGGGCGCAAGCCGTTCGTGCGCAGGTAATTTCGTAGTTTCGCCTGTAATTCTTGTTGCCTGGTTTCTTTCTTGAGCATAGAGTTTACAGTAGACACGAAAGAGACGGGATTTTAACTGGTTTATGACTGGTCTTATTTTAGCACACTGGTTCGATTTTTCAGGATTTATGGAAAATAATCAACATTTCTCGTGCTATATCAAAGTTCGTCATACAAAAACGCCAGGATCGATAGCGATCCTGGCGTTGCAAGCGTGGTTTCTTGATGTAGTGTCTCCAATTGCGATTTTCATAATGATTTCGCGCAGCGAAATCCGGTGTCGCGTCAAGTGGCAGCTCTGCCCTCGACGGCGTGAGCATACGTCCGGCAGTCTCGCTCTCCATACCCGACCGCTCCGCCTCGAAGGATACGTTGCTCGGGATTGCCGTGATAGAAACCCTGCACCCACTCCCAGGCATTGCCCGCCATGTCCACACATCCATACGGGCTTACGCCATTCGGAACATATCCGACTTGCCGTACACGAGAAGTCCCGACCGCACACTGCCCGGGTCTCTTAACCATTCGAACGGGCGGTAAAAATCCCGCCGTTTTGGCGCGTGGGGCGACACGTTTCGCGTCCCAGACATCTCCCCAGGGATAGCGGCGACCGTCCGTGCCGCGTGCCGCTTTCTCCCACTCGTTTTCGGTCGGCAGACGCTTTCCGACTGCCTGCGCATAAGCTGCCGCTTCATCATAAGTAACATTCGTGACAGGCAGCCCATCCTCGCCCGGTGGATAGGTATGCGACGGTACGACTTTTTTGTACTCTGCATTCGTCACTTCGGTACGGTCGATAGCAAAAGACGGCACGAATACACGATGGGCGGGACGTATGTCCTCGTCGGCATCGAGATCGTTCGTACCGATTATGCACTCGCCGCCAGGGACATAGACCATTTCCTGTGGTACCCGTGTGCGTTCTGCCGCCTGCACTGTCGCTGAAGGAGGCGCAGGCGTTCGGCGCGCTGCTATAAGACCGATACCGACGATCACGATGACAGCCAGTATCAAAACTGTTATTCGACGTCCGCGTACTTTGGATTTCCTGCTATTCATGTCTGCCCTGTCAATATTTGTTTATAACCAATTCGTCGATAACAATGATGCCCTTCCGCGATATTTTGATCTGGTCACAATCGCTCGGAAGGGCTGGGGGCGTCCGACGTTTATACGTATGGATCTACAATTTTCTGTACCGCACACACTGCGGAAGAAGTTCCCAGAAAGATCCATGATACAGCCCGTCACGGTTCGATCCAGATTTTGAACTTACACGTATGACTTGCGTCCATTCATTTGTAATACCGATTAGCAAGACCAATTGTAGTATCGAGAACAGACAGCCGAAAAGCAATTCCAAGGAGATTTGAGATGAACCGGACCAAGATGACTAGCTTGACGAACAGTATGAAAAATATCGGCATGATCGCCTGTGCCGCACTGACATTCGGTCTGCTGACAGTACAGGCTGCCACGGCACAGACCGCTGGCAAAGCGCCGCATCGCGGACACCATAAGTTCAATGCCGATGCGCACCTCGATAAAATGGCGAAAGAGCTGAACCTGACCGACGCTCAGAAGGCGCAGATCAAGCCGATACTCGAATCGGAAAAGAGCCAGATCAAGAGCGTTCGCGCAGACAAATCGCTGACGAAGGATCAGCAGAAGCAGAAGCTCGTCGCGATTATGAAGGATAGCCGTGCACAGATTCTGCCGATCCTGACCCCGGCGCAGCGCGAACAACTCAAAGATATTCGAGCGAAGGCACGTGAGAAGCGCGAAAAGCAGAAGGGCGCCGCAGCCACCAACGCCTGATCACAGGCAAACAAGCATGCGCGACAAAGTGACGTACAAAGTGACGACAGAAGACGCGCCGAAGATCATCTTCGGCGCGACAAGGTGGCACACAAACGGCACTCGAGTGACTATACCCCACCGAACCCAAAGGAGCGGACTTGGAGTGGCTGTTCCAGCCACTTCCGGCATTTTCTTCGAATTAGGAAATCATGCCGTAGGTAGTGTGTTATTGTAGGTCAGCATCCAGTTGTTGCCGTACTTGTCCGTCAACTCACCGTAAGTCGAGCCCCAGAACTTTACGCTCAATGGGTCGCTGACCTTTCCGCCCACAGAAAGCGCGGAGAAGAAACGATTGATCTCTTCGTCGCTGCTGCACTCGAGCATCAGCGACAGAGAGGAGCCCTTGGTCACGCGCCCCTGCCCCATATCGGACCCCATCAGCACGAGTGCGCCGTTAGTAAGAGTAGAGTGCAGAATGCTCTGGCTGTCCTCCGCCGGCATCTGATCTGCAATCGGCGATTCGCCGACCGGCATCAGAAACAGTTCTCCTCCCAGACATGCTTTGTAGAATGTCATGGCTTCGCGGCAGTTTCCCGCGAAGCTGATATAAACAAGAATTCGTGTCATCGCTGTGTCTCCTTTGTTGAACAATGCGAGTAACGATTCCCCCCACTGGTTAAGTGGGGTGAGAAAACTCATTCTATCCGCATGTGCTAAAGGACTGACATAAGGACTGACATAAGGACTGAATAGTCACCATGGCAAGCGATCTGTCGGCAGTCGAATGTGTTGCACGGCAGTCGGTTCGCAGCGAGGATATTGCGGTTTGACCTAGTTGTATCGATGCAAAGCCTATTCGAGCAAGGAGTGGATATAGGTGATCTGTCCCTGATGGTAGCTCATATTCCAGTAGGCATAGACGATAATATCTGTCAGGCTCATCGGAGCCCAGGGCGTGGTAATCACAATGGAAAGCTGATCGTCAGGGACAGCCAGAATCGCCGCAGCAGCTTCATCGGCGCTGGACAGCAGTGAAGCGCTGCACTGCTCCCAATTCTCCGCGAGTTTCGCCTTCGCCGACAGCCAGGCGTCCATGTCGAGCATGGAAAACTGATGGGTGTGAAGTATCGACACCGAGTTTCCGTTGATCATTGCACATTCTGCCATCTGATCGAGCGCTGAACGTCCTTTATCGAGCGGCTTCCAGCCGCGCTTATCTTCCGGCAGGAGCAGAGCGGCATCGAGCAGGTCTTTGGCTGCGCGTCGGGTGGCATCCGCGAAGTGTTTCTGGAGCGTAACTGACATGAGTGGTTTCCCTTCACTGAGCATGATTTGGCGGGTGAGCAATAGACGGGCGGGCAATTAAATTCGGAACAACGGATTCGATCGCTTCATGTTAACCAGGGGCAAAGAAGAAGTTCGAGACACCTCGCCGCGAACGAGCATTTAACGGAGACATGATAGACTACCCTGTTCGGAGCGAAAGTCGAACTGAAAAGTCGAAGAGTCTGCAGAAAACGATCGAGGAGGGGAAAGGTCAGTGGCTTTGGTGAGCAGTTGCGATCCTCGCAAACGAGACTCAAAGTCAAACAAAACGCCGGAAACGTATCCGGCGTTTTGTTGAGGTGATTGCATACATCCCGCACTAACGAATTGTCGGCAGGGCAGTCGATTATCTGCTATTTTGACCGGGCAGATTTCCGGGCAGGTTGTTGGCGACCGGCAGGCTTTCACGGCGCAACAGGCGCCGTAAGGTACCCCGCAGCACGATGCCCGTCGTCAAATAGAGAATATAAAAATCTTTGAGGAGTGAGCGATCTTCTACGTACGCGGCATCGAGTCGACATTTGAGCGGCAGCAGTTCTGTCAGATACCAGCCCTCGCAGTCGGAGCGTCCCGCAAGGATTTTTTCTTCGTTCCAGAAGGCGAGTTGTGTGGTTCCGGTCAACCCCGGGCGTACTGATAAAATGGTATCGCGCAGTCCTGGCGGAAATGCCTCCACGAAGCGGGCAACCTGTGGACGCGGTCCCACGAGGCTCATTTCACCACGCAGCACATTGAGCAATTGGGGCAGTTCATCAAGCTTGGTATTGCGCAGAAATCTGCCGAAGCGGGTAATACGGCGATCGTCAGCGGCGGTAATCAGTGGACCGTTTCGATCGGCATCTGCATCCATTGTGCGAAATTTGTAGAGCGTGAACAGGCGTTCGTCCCGCCCAATACGCGTCTGTCGGTAGAGGACGCTGCCTCGGGAAGTACGACGCAGAATGAGGGCGATCAGCAGCATCGGCAGCGCGAAAACCGCCGATAGCAGCAGACATACAGACAAATCGACAGCTCGCTTCGTCACATCATAGACGACGTGACGCTGAGCGAGCGCAGACGATTCAATCAGTTTCAACCCCATAACGTCAACCCCTGAAAAGCACAAAAGAAAGCTCGGAAAAAGCTTCTGACTTCCTGAATAGTTGTATCCCCTGAGCAGCACCAGACTAAACTATAGTGGCCAGTCGAAACTCTATACGTAGAATCCTGCCATTTTATTGACGATAAAACCAAGGAATGGGTCACCGGATTCGGTTCATTCTTCTTGAAATAGCATTATCGCATAGATTTTATCATCAGGTACGAATAGAGATAATACCGGTTACTGCCTGTTTTGTTACTCTACCCGCTTTATCGGTTTCTTGTACTCATGTTCACAGAATTTTTGAATTCATATATGCAATCGATCCGCTTATGGCGATTTGGGAACGGAACTTCCGGTGCGAGCGTCGATAGACATGGCGGTTCAGTGCCTCGATAAGAAGGCCAGAGCTGCTGGCATCACGCGAAGGTGACAAAGTCTTATAGAGTGCAAATTTGTTTTTGGAGGCGAGAATGGCAGGGATAGAGCTGACGCAGGCACAGCAGGAGCAGTTGATGCGTGAGGCGCTGAAGGAAGCGGAACGCGGGATGGAGGACGGTGAGGCGCCGATCGGCTGCGTGGTCGCGCTGTATAATGGCGGCGATCCGACAATCGTGGCGCGGGGATACAACCGCAACAATGGTCTCAAAGCAAAGGTCGCGCACGCCGAAATCGTCACCTTCATGAATTCCAGCGCCGCAGATGGGACGCCATCGACGCTGCCTCCGGACGCGAAAGATATCATTCTTGTTTCGTCGCTCGAGCCGTGTGTCATGTGTCTGGGGGCGGCAATGGAGGTCGGAGTCGAACTTGTGCTGTATGGGCTGAAAGCGCCGGCGGACAACGGCACCAGCCGCGTCAAAGCGCCGGAAAGTCCGGAAAGCAGCGACCCGCAAATCATCGGCGATATTCTGGCTGGCGAGAGCCGCAGACTTTTCACACAGTGGCTGAAAGGCAAAGAGGGCACCAAGCAGGCGAAGTTCGTCGAGCAGCTTCTTGCGCTGACAGGGGAACCTGCCTGACTTTGAGCCAGACTCAGTCAGCGGTCTGGACACGCAGTCCAGCGCTTTCGAGATCAAGGCGGTCTTCGACGGAGATTTCGCTGTCGGTGATCAGCAGTGCGGCAGCGGCGAGCGGCGCGACACTTGCGAAGGCGACTTGCCCGATCTTGCTCGAGTCGGCGACAGCGACGGCATGAGCTGACTTTTCGATCATCATGCGCTTAACCTGCGCTGCATCGAAGTCGATCACAGTAAAGCCTGCCTGCGGGTCAATGCCGTTCATCGAGACGAAAGCGCGGTCACACTGTATCGACTCCAGAAAGCGACTGGCGAGCGGTCCCAGGATGGCGCGACGGCTTGCCTGCACACTTCCGCCAACGAGTATCGTTTCCAGAGCATCGTTTTCTGCGAGCAGCTGCGCCGAGGCGAGCGAATTGGTGACGATCGTAAGACGCCGAAACTCTTTGAGCAGCAGGGCGATCTCATAACAAGTCGTTCCGGCATCAAGCAGGATCGTTTCGCCATCATGGACGAGGGCAGCAGCGGCGCGGGCGATCGCGCGCTTTTCGGACTGGCGCAGGACAGACCGCTCGGCATAGGGTGGTTCGTAGAGCGTGCTGTCGAGAGCGATTGCGCCGCCATGTGTGCGGCGCAGACGACCCTGACTTTCGAGGCGCGACAGATCGGTGCGAATCGTAGGCGGCGAAACGCGCAGTAAAAGCGATAGCTCTTCGACGGTAACCTTCCCCTGTCGCTTGAGCCGATCGAGTATCTTCTGCTGCCTCTCTTCGGCGAAAAGCGTATTCTGTTCCTGTATCCGACCGTCGATCATTCGTCCTCTTTATCTGTCTCTCACCCCCGACCCTTCTCCTCGCCACTCGCAGGCTCGTTGAGAGTGGGTGACAGAACCGATAAGTTTCCTGCACATTCTCCCCCTCGCTTAAGTGAGGTACGAACGGAGAGAAGAGGGGATTGGGTGGTGAGGTTATTTCGCTTTCATCGAGGCGAGCAGCATACTGTTGAGCGCATCCATCGAGGGCATCTTACCGCTTGCCTTCAGCCGCGCGATTAGCGCATCGAGTTCTTTATGTGCCGTCGTATCTTTGCGATCAAGGCTCATATAGACCTGATATTGGTTGATCGCGAGCGCGTTCTGACCGCCGGTAGCATATAATCGTGCCAGTTTGAGGCGCAATTTTGGGTCTTTTGGATTGGTACGCGCGAGTTCTTCCGTATGGCTGAGGTCTGTGCGGTAGGTCGTGATATCATGAAAGGCTTTCCGGGCTGCTTCTGCACGCTGCTTGTCTCCGACCCGATCGTAGGCGCGCGCGAGCTGATACCATGCTGCTGCGAGGTTTGCATTGTGCAAAACAGCGCTTTCCAGCCGCGTAACCGCCTCTTTTGCATTGCCGCGGCTGAGCGCGATCTGTCCTAGGCCCATCAGCGCGTCGGAGTTGTTCGGTGCGGTAGAGAGCGTCTGCTTGAACAACTGCTCTGCCTCTGCCTGCCTTAATAGAGAAGGCTGTGTGTCGAGCAGAAATGCAGCAAGCAGCACTTTTATGTCTCCCTCATCCGGCGCGAGAGCCATGGCACGGCGATAGGACTGTTCAGCGTCAGCACTGCGATTCAGATCGATTTGGACTTTGGCAAGCATCCGCAGGTATCCTGCTTTTATCGGTCCGATCGTGATCGCTTTCTGCAGCAGCGCTTCCGTTTGTAAATAGCGTGTAGGGTCACCGAGATAGCAGCCAGCGAGACCGTAGAGGTACTCCGGGTTGTCTGGCACTTGTTTGATCAGCGTCTCCAGACGCCGCGCTGACTCGTCCGTGAAGCCCTGCTGATAATAGAGGTGTGCTAGATTGTACTGCGCATCAGGCAGCTTCGGATCCAGCTTAAGCGCTCTGTCGAAAGCGCGGAACGCCTGTTCGCTCTTGTTCTGCATTGCGAGCGCAATGCCTAGCCCTTCGAATGCCTTGCCTGAAGTGGTATCCTGATAGACGATTGTCAGGAACGCATTCTCTGCCTCTGGAAAACGGTTTTTAGCAAGCATCGCTTCTGCGTCGCGGACCAAGTCTGCTGTTGGAATCATGGACTTATCGTTGCCGACTGGCCCTGGCTCTGCGTCTTGGCGGACGGACTGCGCTTCAGGGTGCCCCTGTTCGAGCGCAGCCAACTCCTGCTTCGCAGTTAACACAGTCGCTGGCTTGGTTTGCATCTCCTTGTCGGAAGCGTGAACGAGCAGATTGTGATACTCCATCAACGCTTCATGATACTGTTTGTGCGTGACATAGAGCCGCGCCAGATGCAGTCGCGCGGTCGAGTCTTTGCCAGTACGCGCCTGAGCGCCGAGGCTCAGCTTCTGTTCCTCGAAATTCTTGAGTTCATCGTGGCGCGTGGTTTCGCGTGTTGCAGCGACAGTATCGCCGAGCTGCCGATAGACACATGCTAATTCATAGTGAACGGAAGCGCTGTTTGGCGCGATCTCAGCAGCCCGTTCGAGCGTCGGTTTCGCCTCCTTCCAGTTCTGCTGGCGGCCGAGCAGCTGTCCAAGCGCAAGCAGCGCGGGAAAGCTGGCATTTTGTTCAACTGCATGAGAAAGCGTTTGACGAGCGGCCTCCATTTCGGCAGGCGTGCGGGCAGCTTCGGCGAGTGATCGACCCAGGTCGAGGGTCGTCTGCGCGATATCTGGCGCCAGTCGATTTGCCTCCCGATAGCAGTTAAGGGCATCTGCCGATTTGTGCAGCGTATGGAGCGTACTGCCGAGAGCGGACTGGCTTCGCCAATCTTTCGGGTCGACCGTGACGGCACGGCGCAGCGCCTGTTCCGATCCTTTGAGGTCCTGGAGTTGAAGCGCGGCCAGCCCTGCCAGCCGCCATGCCTTCGCATCTTTCGGGTCGCAGTTGGTGGTTGCGATCGCCTCTTCATATGCCTTCTGAAGCGCATGATTTTCGTAGAGAAAGAGCGCAAGTGTACGATGGGAATTCGCGCTTTTCGGGTGCGTTTCGGCGCATTTGCTCAGCGTCGCGTACGCCTCCTGCGCGCTGCCGAATGCAGCGGCAGTCGTTCCCCACGCCAGCCATATCTCTTCGCTGTCCGGGTCGAGTTGCGCGGCGCGCTCGAAGGCGGCGCGTGCCGGACCGATCTGACCCAGGTCGCGCAGTCGTACGCCTAAATGATAGAAAACACGCGGATTATCTGGGTCACGTTTAGAGGCTGCGCGCAGTTGATCAAAGGAGGCAGCTTTCAGTGTCCGCTCCTCGCGCCATGGCTTCGACCAGAGGAAAGCGGCGACAGCAATCAGCGCGGTCAGCAGCAGGACTTTGAGTCCCTGACTTCTGCCCCGTCCCACGCTTTTAGTCGATACGGTTTTTGGTATTGATTTGCTGGTTTGTGCGGCTTTATTCATTATCGCTCAATTTTGATTTTCCACCCGACAATTCCTGCTCATTGCTCAAACCCTCACCCTATCAGCCCTCACCCCCGACCCCCTCTCCCTGCCAGTCGCAAGCTCCTTAGGGAGAGGGGGAGACAATGCGCTGTGTATTTGCCCTTCTCCCTAGCGAGGAACGAGCGGTAGGGAGAAGGGTTGGGATGAGGGCTGACTGTCTAAATAGCTCTTCGCCAGACGGAGGACAGACCGGACGATGATTCGCCCGGTCTGTACATATTGAGGCACTACAGCAATTTCTTATCACCCTCTCCCTGATGAGGTACGAATGGCAGGGAGAGGGGTTGGGAGTGAGGGCAAAAGCGCGATGTCAGTCCCAGTTGCCGGGACCGCCGCCGGGCAGGTTGTCAGCAGCGGTGCATCCGTCCGCATCGACATTTCTCTGCTGCGGATCCATGTGCTGGGTCCACTTGAGCGTCGAGCAGAGGATCGGATTGCCATTAGCGTCGGCCATTTTAATGTACTTCGCGTGACCATCGGTATAGGAAATGATGCCGCCGCCGTTATAGAACGGCGCGCCGGTGGTGCGCTGTCCCCAGTCGCCATAGGATTTGCCAGCGAGAATGAAGGTTTGAGCGCCAGATATCGTCTGTTCGCGATGCCATCGGTTGTGAATGTCGGTCGAACCGGAGATGTCTTTGCCCTGCGCTGCGGCGCTGCTGGAAGTGCTCACTTTATCCCAGCCGCCATGTCCCTCAGCTAAAATCACGCAGTCGGCGGGTGCGTTGACAACTGCCAGTGAAAGGCCACTGCTTGGCTGTTCTTGCTTGTTGTTAATATCCGAGTATCCGTTAGTCGTACCCATGTTGTGAGACAACAGGTCGTTGATTAGGAGGCTAATGTTGCCGTCAGGCGCATTGCCAACAGAACCTTTGCTCGCGTCGCCAGGCGAGGTAAAAATACCTGTGTTCTTGATATACGGCCCGGTAACATTTATCCAGTTGGTAGCGCCGCAGGCATTCTCCACAGTAAGGGGAGGCGTACCTTGCCCAGGTTCCATGCATTCCCATCCGGCGCGTGGAAACTGCTCATCATAATCCTGCACATACATTAAGATTCCAAGCGTGCCCTGCTTAGAGTTGCTGGTGCCTGATGCCTGACGTGCTTTAGAACGAGCCTGGGCGAAGACCGGGAAGAGAATTGCTGCGAGAATAGCGATGATTGCGATCACGACGAGCAGTTCGATCAGAGTGAACCCCTTTTTGGGATTCGGATTGGTTCTGGAAACCATTACAAGTGCCTCCGTTTAAGTAAAGTGCCGCCACTGTATCGTGCGGCGAGTGAGATAACAACTGTCGGAAGGTGCGCAAAGACCAGAATCTCGCATTTACCTTCCTATGGCATGGAAACCATGCCAATTCCTGAAAAGACATCACCTCAACCCCTCTTTTTAAGAAGGAGAGGAACTGAAGTGGGGAGCTACTACACTCTGTTGTATTCGCCCTTCTCCCTAATGAGGGACGAATGGTAGGGAGAAGGGTTGGGATGAGGGCTGAATCTCAATTCTCAGCGAGCTTGTCCTTGAGTGCTGCAGCGGCATGCCCATTTGTCATCGTATTGAGTTTCTCTGCGTCTTCCTTGCTCAATTTGCTCATGTCGCCACCGCTCTGTTTGGCAAGTGTCTTGATCCAGTCGGAGCGCTGTTCCGCTGCCTTATCCATCGGCGCAGCCGCTGCTGGTTTAAGCAGTGTGGCATACCCGATATATCCTGCAATTATGATCAGGAGTACGGCAGCGACAGCGATCAGTGCAGGAGGGATTCCGCCTTTAGAATTACCAGCCAATGTGAATACTCCTTAGTTCGTATTTACCAACAATTGTCGGGAATAGTACGATCAATGCGTAGTGAAAATAGTGCCGGGTTCACCACCCCTCTCACCCCAGCCAATTGTCTAACCTTGATTTACATGATTATTGTGATGAAATGCGTGATTACCGCTCCACACCGGCAACGTTCTGGCTGGGGAGAGCAGCTCGGCGATGGGAGAAAGGCTCTGGTCCGCACTCTGAAAATCATCCGCACCTTTATAATCACAAAAATCAAGGTTCAGACATTCAAGCGGTGTCTCCGATGACAAGCTGAACCGGAAGCAGCATCTCCTGCGGAATCTTATCGCCAGCGATCTGCCGGAGCAGATGCGCAATCGCCGTCTCCGCAACCGCTTCCCAGGGGGCGCGCACCGCCGTCAGATGGTAGGCGGGGCGCCCTGTCGTTAGAAACGCATCGAAACCCGTTACCGCGATGTCCTGCGGCACCCGCATCCCCATGCTTTCCGCACGCGCGATGACCAGATGGGCATCATAATCGTTCCAGCAGACCACAGCCGTAAATCGGGCGATCTCATCGCGGCTTTGTACCACGAGCGTCGTATCATCGCTGCACGGCAGCCCCAGCGAGAGCGAGTCTTCGACGCTAATTCCCAGTCTGGCAGCCTCCACACAAAAGCTCGCATACCGCCGCGTGCCTGAAGTAGGCATCTCACGTTCATTGCGATACAGAACACGCTTGTGCCCGCGCTTCGCGAGGTACTCTGCCATCTGCCGCATTCCGTCGGCATCGTCCACGGCGACGCCTGGCAGACAGTCGATTGGATTGGTCATTACGACGACCGGCAGGTGCGAATCGGCGAGCATTGTGGCGAGCGCGTTGTCCGCATCGGCGATCAGAATAAGCCCATCGACCATCCCGCCCGCGAGTTTCGCGCAGAGGTCGGCGGCAGAGTCGCGTTCCGAACCGATATGCATCAGCAGGTCTTTGCCGTGGTTGCGACAGCCGCGCTGCAGCCCGCTCATGATGTCGCCAACGAACGGGTCGCCAAAACGGATGCGCTGATTGAGCTGATAGAAACCGAGTATGTCGGTGCTGCGTTTCGAGAGCGAACGAGCGACCGTATTGGGCTGATAGCGCAGTTCGGCTGCTGCCCGTATTACTCGCAGCCGGGTCGCTTCTGAAACGCGCGTGTTGGCATAAGAACTGTTCAGCACAGCGGATGCCGTCGCTTTACCCACGCCTGCGAGCCGCGCTACATCCGTCAGGGTTGCAACCGATCTATCCATATTCGACCTTCTGACCGATTGCGTGCCCCAAATATTTCGTGTTAAATGCAATGAAGAACCGGTTCTTCATTACTTACAAGGGATTATAGCAAACCTTTATGCACCTGTCAAGTGCTAAAATGCGATTATTGGCAAAATATATGAATTTTTATGATAACTCTTCGCGATTGGACTGTTTTCATCTGCTGGAGGGATCACCGATCAATAAATATTCAGACAAAAGCCCCTCTTTCTACTGAAAGAGGGGCGGATATTGAACGCACAAATCGATGCTTCAGGAAACGGCGATATCGCCAGTTTCACCGGTGCGAATGCGTACCGCTTCTGTGACGGGATAGAGAAATATTTTCCCATCACCGATCTCTCCGGTCTGCGCTTTCTCGGCAATTATTTCGGCAATCTGATGTGCCTGTTCGTCTGGCGCAACTATCTCGATTTTCGTTTTCGGCAGCAGGTTGACCGTGTACTCCGTGCCGCGATAGTGCTGCGTGATGCCCTTCTGCTTTCCCGCGCCGCGTATATCGCTGATCGACATCGCATAGACGCCGATTTCGTGCAGCGCGGCTGTCACATCATCGAGCTTCTGCGGACGTATAAACGCTTCGACTTTAATCATGTCCTACCTCTCGTCTTCTGTCATCTTATTTATCTTATTTCAGCGCGACCGTTTATTCCGACTCGTCACTCTGCATCACTTCCCCTCTTCCCGAAACGGAAGAGGGGTCGGGAGGGTGACAAGGCTCCCCGCCACTTGCAGTGGTTAGGGTGAGGGCAGGTCAGACAGGCGTCGATTCTACCACGGGTTGCGTGGAGGGCGCGAGCACTACTGCCGAGGACTGACCGTGCGGAGTCGCCGATGGGGTCAGCAGGAACTCGGGGTAAGCAGGGATGCCATGCTCATGCACGTCCAGTCCTTCGAGCTCGCCCTGTTTCGAGACCCGTAGCTGCCCGGTGAGATTGACCAGCCACATCAGCAGCATCGCAATCGAGAAGGTCGAAAGCGTGATGATCACGCTGCCGATGATCTGCGCTTTGAGCACCGTAGTCCCGCCGCCATAGAAAAGCCCTTTGAGCAGTTGACCTGCCGAGGTATCCGCGCCAGTCGGACCCGTCAAGCCATACTGACCGGTAGCAAATAGCCCCAGCGAAATAGTACCCCAGATACCACAGAAGCAATGGACCGGAACTGCCCCGATCGGGTCGTCGATTCGGAACCATTCCAATAGATTCACGCCCATTACGACGATTACACCTGCAACCGCACCGATCGCCAGCGAGCCCGTCGGGGAGACCCAGTAGCAGGGACAGGTGATCGCGACGAGACCTGCAAGGAACCCGTTGACCGTGAAGCCGAGGTCCCATTTTCTGGTCTGAGGGAAAGCATAGAACATCGCCGCAAGCCCGCCTGTACAAGCAGCGAGCGTCGTATTTGTCGCAATACGTCCGATGCCCTGGAAGTCCATCGCCGAGAGTGTCGAGCCAGGGTTGAACCCGTACCAGCCGAACCAGAGGATTAGCCCGCCGGTGGCAGCGATCACCAAATCGTGAGGCAGCATTGGTCCGCCACCATCTCTCTTGAACCTGCGTCCGAGTCTTGGCCCCAGCACAATCGCACCGGCGAGCGCGACCGCACCTCCGATCGTATGGACGACAGTCGAGCCTGCAAAATCGTGGAAGCCCGTTCCAAGCCATTCGAGAAAGTGGTGTGGGTCTCCTGCCACTGTGGGCGCGCTGCCCATCAACGCGAGAAAGCCGTCCGGTCCCCATGCCCAGTGTCCGATGATGGGGTAGATGAAGCCGGAGACGCCGACGCTATAGAGCAAATCGCCGACAAAGCCAGTACGCCCGATCATTGCTCCCGATGTGATCGTCGAGCAGGTGTCGGCGAACGCGAATTGGAACAGGAAGTGCGCGAGCAGAGCGACGCCCGTCGTCTCATAGGTCGCGGGAACATTCTGCAGGAAGAACCAGGTGTGGGTCTTGCCATCGCCGCTACCGATGAAGCCGTTGCCGTGTCCGAACATGAAGGCATAACCGAATGCATAGAACAGCACGCCGCAGAGGCAGGTGTCGACGATACACTCCATCAGCACGTTGACCGTCTCGCGGGAGCGGCAGAAACCGGCTTCGAGCATCGTGAAGCCGACCTGCATTCCGAAAACCAGGAACGCCGCGACGAGCGTCCATACTGTGTTGATCGGGCTAACGATATCGTTGCCTTTGAGCACTGGATCGTCGGCATGTGCGGCGGTTCCAGTGAACGCTGCCACGAGCAAGAACACCATCAGCAGGATTGCGAGCGCGCTCGCCTTGCCCAGAATTATCGTATAGCCGTAGCGTCGCCACTCGGGATCCTGCAGCCGCTTGAACAGCCGCGCAAATTTGTTGACGCGTTCAGTCGGTCGAACAGTCATATCAACGTTCTCCTTTTAAAATCACACTTCACAAAATCACAATCCTAAAATCATCAAAACAATTCATACAGCCAAGTTGCGCCAGGTCTTCGGGTTGAAATCGAAGTCTGGCTGGCGTTCCGCCGCGTACTTCAGGCGCGATAACGGTGGCTGGAAACTACCGTCTCTGGTGGGGGTCCTCCAGCCGTCCTGCGGACGCGAGAGCAGATATCCGTCCGGTTTCAGCCACCTCTTCAATGTCATCTGGCGGGCGTCACATTTCCAGAACGGGACTTCAGTCCCGTGTTTCCGATCGAGGGCGCATTGCTTTAGAATTTGTACACCTGCGAAAACGAGATCGTATCCTGGTCTTTTGCCGAGCTACCTCCTGCGCCGAAGACCGCCTGGTTCGCCGTGTCGTGCCGGTATTCGAGACGAGAAAGCAGGTGTCCCCGGAAAGCAGCATACTCCGCCGTAAGTGTATAGCTCTGCAGCTTCACATAGCCGAGTCCGAAACGCAGGCCGCTCCCGGAAGCGCCTGGCAGCGTACCTGCGCCTTTGAAATCCTCGAACTGTTCGCCGCGGAAGCAGAGACCGATGCGCGGCGTCAGCTGCTGGCGAAGGTAGCCGACGACCCCAAGCCAGTTACCGGAAAGGTGTGCGCCGTTGGCAGAGCCTGCTCCGTTCGCATAGGAGACCCAGCCCGTTATCTTCGTGTTCGGTGTGATCTGGTAGATCGACTGCACGTCGAGCAGGTTGGTCGTAATGCTGCCGCCACCCTTTGTCTTGACTGCTGAACCGTATGCGCCCGTGCCTTCTGCGCCGCCGATAAAGCCGATGATCTGCGTGAACTTCGCGTTTGGCTTCCACGTGAGCTGTCCGTAGATGCTCTTGGCATCGTTGTCGTCGGCATTGTTGTTCCAGCCATTAACGACGCCCGCCTGCAGCGTAACGGCGGGAGTAAGCGCGGTTGTCGCACGCACCCCGGCATGATAAAATGGAATGCCATAGTAAAAATCGAAGGAGCGCGAATAGTTGTCGTTGCTGCTGCTCTCGATCACCTCAACGCCGAAGGGTGTGACGAAGGTGCCGAAATCGATTGCGATGTCGCGTTTATGGACGCTGGCTGTATAGGTCAGAAACAGGTTCTGGATGGCAGAGTAGGAGCTGGTGCCGCCCGGTTCTGTGCTGTGGACCACCCGTGCTGTGTCGCCGACCGTCAGGGTCGCTGTGATGCCGAGCGGGAAGCTTTTGTTGGCGAGGCGAGAGATATTGAGTTCGCCGAGCGCGAAACTCGGCTCACGATCGTTGAGTTCGAAGTAACGGCCGAAGTTGTCAGCCGAGATCTTCTCGCCGCTCGGGGTGACAATGGGACCGCCTGCGCCGGATTTCGGAGCGCGAACGTTGAGCAGATAGTACCAATCCAGCAGCCCGGAATAGGTGATGCTGCCGGGCGCAGGACCGGCAGCCGCCGCTGGCGCGACCTCCTTTTTAGGTTCTTTTTTATCGTCGGGCTTGGCTGCATCATCCGACTTCTTCGGAGCGGTAGTATCGTCCTGCTTCGTGACTGGAGCGGGAGCAATATCCTGTTTTTTGGGCGAAGCGGGCTGATCCAGCGGTGCGATTTTAGCAGATACGCCACTTGTGCTGACTGCCAGCAGAAAACACGAAGCGAGTGCAGACAGAGTTTTCCGGCCGCCTTGCACATCGATTCCAGGACAAGAGAGTCCCGCACTGGAATCGAAGCAGACTTCGGAACCAGATTTGGTTTTACGTCCCGTTTGGCGCGTCTTACGGCAAATACTCGAGTGAGAACGCTTCATTGACTATGTCCTTTAAGTTATGTAGTTGTAGTGCCAGTTATGAGAAGTCAACCAGGAAAAATCTGAGAGAGCGACAGTAGCGTCACATAGCCCCGCGTGATGACAGAATTTGCCATTGTCAGCACGGCTGATGTCGACGCAATTGTAATGTGAGCGACGAGGCGGTAACGTACAGGAGCAGTTGCCAGACCACGACTTTACCGCCTGAATGAGACAGAAAGAGACGATCGGCAAAGACCTTTTGCGGTTGAAATCGGTCGGTTCTCGTGTTGGGTGTGAGGACCGGCGTTGCGCTGCGCTGTACGGAACGTGCAACAACACCGTTGCGGAAGGAATAGAAAACATGTGGCGCTGTCAGCCCTGACAGCAAGGTTCCAGCAGTGCAACGCAGAGGATAAGGATCATCCCATGGCTGCGTTTCATGCCAGATTGAACCGCAGTATAACAGAAACAGCGTCTCTTGTCAACCTGTCAGCAGCATATTCGCAATATTTTAATGATTTTGTTTATCAGAGATTTCTCAGACATTAATATGCTTGCTCTATCAGTGAAAACTGATACGCGCTTTTCAGCGTATACCGCCATATTCACGCGTTGGCGATTATCTTGTTGATTTCGACTGTTCAACTCTTTTGCTTCTCCCAGGTCTCGGTAAGCAGGAAGTGAGGATGTTTGTCAGAGGAGATGGAAAATTACGCGATAATTCGAATTTAAATCAAAAGCAATCCCGCAGAGACGTTCCTCTGCGGGATCGCAATCGAAATCAACCGCGTAACCAGATGACGCAGATCACACGTCGTAGTAGAGGTGGAACTCGTACGGGTGCGGGCGCAGCGCGACCTGCTTCAACTCCTGCACCGTTTTGTATTCGATGTAGGTGTCGATCAGGTCTTTGGTGAACACATCGCCTTTCAGCAGGAACTCATGGTCGGCTGCCAGCGCGGCAAGGCTCTCTTCAAGGCTGCCCGGCGTCTGCGCGATCCCCTTGCGCTCCGCAGGCTCCATCTCATAGAGGTCTTTGTCAATCGGCGCGGGCGGCATTATCTTGTTTTCGATACCGTCCAAGCCGGCAAGCAGCAGTGCAGAGAAGGCGAGATACGGGTTCGCGGACGGGTCTGGCGCGCGGAACTCTACACGCTTGGCTTTCGGCGACTTGCTGACCATCGGAATACGGATACACGCCGAGCGGTTGCGTGCCGAATAGATCAAGTTGATGGGCGCCTCGTAGCCGGGAACGAGCCGTCGGTACGAATTGGTCGTCGGGGCACAGAAAGCGAGTAGTGCGGGGGCGTGCTTCAATAGCCCACCGATGTAGTGAACCGCCATCTCCGAGAGTCCGGCATAGCCTTTCTCATCGTAAAAGAGCGGCTTACCGTCTTTCCAGAGCGACTGGTGGACGTGCATTCCGGAGCCGTTGTCCTGAAAGAGCGGCTTGGGCATGAACGTCGCCGTATATCCGTTCTGGAAGGCGGTGTTCTTGACGATATATTTGAACTTCAGCAGGTTATCGGCGGTCTGAAGCAGGGGTCCGAACCTGAAGTCGATCTCCGACTGACCGCCCGTGCCGACTTCGTGGTGCTGCATTTCGACTTCGATGCCCGACTCTATCAGGTTGAGCATCATTTCCGTACGCAAATCCTGCAGGCTGTCGAGCGGCGGAGTCGGATAATAGCCGCGCTTGTAGGGGATTTTGTACCCACGGTTCGGCTTTTCGTCACGCCCTGAATTCCAGATGCCCTCGTCACTGTCGAGATAGTAGTAGCCCGAATGCGGGGTCTGGTCGTAGCGCACGTCGTTGAAAATGTAGAATTCCGCTTCCGGACCGAAGAAGGCTGTGTCGGCAATACCCGTGCTCTGGAGATACTGCTCGGCTTTGCGGCACACCTGGCGAGGATCGCGATTATATACCTCGCGCGTGATCGGGTCTTCGATATCGCAGGTGATATTGAGCGTGGTGACGTCTGTAAAAGGATCGATGTAGGCGGTGGACGGATCGGGGATCAGCAGCATATCGCTCTCATTGATCGCCTTGAACCCGCGGATCGACGAGCCGTCGAAGGCGAGACCGTCGACGAATTTGTCTTCATCGAGCGCAGTGGCGGGGATTGAGAAGTGCTGTACCTGACCGATCAGGTCTGTGAAGCGGATGTCTACGACCAGCGCTTCTTTTTCTTTTGCGAGGTCGATTACGTCTTTCGGCGTCATGTAGGGGAATCTCCTTCTGGGGTAACTTGGATTTGCAAAACGTAACTATGCAGCATCTCCCCCGACGCCCTCTCTCGAAATTTCGGGAGAGGGGAGCAAAATTACATTTTCGAGAGAGGGCGAATAGTTATCGAAACTGAAAAACTTCTAAAAATCAGGGTATCAGGCGACGGCGTTGTGCCTGCGGACAAACAAAGGGGAATGACCGTGAGGGAGATAGCGACGCTGCGCTCCGTTGGCTAAGAGTATAGAATGTAGGAAGATTTTTGTCAAGGTTTTTATTGGCACATTGATACGCATTTCGTGTCAACGACTGCTCATATTTTGGTTGGAAGATCGATCCAACGGCGTTCACGACTCGCCGTGAGCACTGCGTCGATCGCCTGCTGCGCGTGCCAGCCGTCAGTCAGGTCAGGAGAAACGTGCGTCTGCCCCATACGTATCCCCTCGATCCAGCGATAGGTCGTATTCGTCGGAGTCAGGCGTCCGGGACGGAAGATGTCTTCATTTTCCTGACCAGCGCGCGGCGAAACCGTGCCCTCGATCTCGAACTCCTGCCAGTGCGTCTCGTCGGTTCGTTTGCCACGCAACAGCGTGCCGGTGTGATCAGCAAGAAAATGCAGTCGGCCCCTGGTGCCAAAAATCTCGATCGACTGCTGCTGCGCTTCCGCTCCCTGGTAGGCTACCCAACTCGTGTGGAAAATCCCCTGCGCGCCCGATGCGAACTCGGCAAGGAAGGCGCAAGAGTCGTCGTTCCTATCGCCCGTTCGCGGATCTTCGGTACGCAGCAGGACTGGTTGCACCGGCGTCGGATCGGGCGCCGAATTCGGCTCGCGAATTACGGTAAGGGTATGGGCGCAGACGGAGGCAAATTCGTCCTGCGTAATGAAGCGTACGAGGTCGATCAGATGTGAGCCGAGATCGGCGAGTATCCCAGCGCCACTGCGCGAAGTCGTTCCGCGCCAGCCTGGAGGACCGTTGAGACCAAAGCCACCATGATATTCGCCCGCAACATGGAGCGGAATACCGAGATAGCCCTCCGCGACTTTCTGCCGAAATGCCTGAACCGCCGGATTGTCGCGGTAGGGGAAATTGGTCATGCCGACCAGACCCTTTTCACTGGCGATCTGCGCCATCTCCGCCGCCTCCGCAGCATTCATCGCGACTGGCTTTTCGCAGATCACATGAATGCCACGACGCAGCGCCGCGATCGCCGCCGGATAGTGCAAGTCGTTCGGGGTGCAGACGATCACGCCGTCGAGAGGCGTTCCATCTAGCATTTTTTCGTAGTCTGTCCAGCCGCGTGCCGCGTCGCCATAGGTCGCGGCCAGCTCGGCAGGATCGCGTTCATTCGTACCACAGACAGCGGTGATAACAGCATTCGGATGCGCCTGCAGCGCGGGAAGATGCCAGAATTTAACCCACCAGCTCGGACCGATGATTCCGATGCGTACGGTGGTTTTGGGTTGCAACAAGTTTTCTGAATCAGATTTCATATCAATCAAAGAGTGTGGTCTCCAAGTAGCGTGCACTGAAGTCGAAGCTTACTATTGTCGTAACTATTCCCCTCATCATCCAACCCCCTCCCGAAGCTTCGGGAAGAACGGGAGCGAATCCAGATATTCTGGCTGTTAGTGCGCATCTGAAGTCAGAGTGAATAGTTACCTATTGCCAGTAGACTTTGACCAGATGAGGTAACGAGTATTTGCAAGGGCACGTCAAGCTAGGTTCTCTGTTTTCGGCGCGGCGCCCTCATTGTCATGGGAATCGTGCCATTGACCAGCACCGCTGCGACGCACTGCGATAAAGACTGTGAATGTTCTTCCTGCCGGTAGATCAGGTCGCTGTGCGGCCGCACTCTGCAGCGGAATGAAGTCATTCGACCGTAGAAAAGAGAACAAAACGACTGCCTGAGCAGTCATTTCAGTGCCCGACATTTCAGCGGCGGCTATGCCGTGCCGCGATACCGGTGCGTGGTCTGTCGGGCAATTATTTTGATTGATGTAGGGCATAAGACAATGTTTCGGGCAGTTGTTATTATGCACTATTGGAGCATGTCGTAGCGAATCGGTGTCCGCTGTCGGTTCGGGTATGCGAATGAATTTAGCGGTCGAGTAGGAAGTAGAGAAAGTGAGCACAGATGTCCGTCGATTCAGCAGAAGCGGTTGTAGCGCAGTCTAAACCGTCTGCATCTCAGGAAGCGGAGTTCGTATTACAAAAAGTGCAGCCTGCGCTGCTTGGACTGATGGATGGTTCCGTTTCTACACTCGCGCCGCTATTCGCCGCAGCAGGACTAACGCATAGTTCGCCCAAAGCTTTTTTCGTCGGGCTGGCAGCTTCCGTTGGCGCGGGTATCAGTATGGGACTGGCGGAAGCACTCTCGGACGATGGTTCTGTGACTGGACGTGGAAGCCCCTGGATACGCGGCGTCATCACGGGTCTCGCGACAACGATCGGCGGGATGCTGCACACGCTGCCGTTTCTGCTTCCCAACCTCACGATAGCGCTGCGCACCGCCTATATTGTGGTTGCTGTCGAACTGCTGATCATCGCTTTCATTCGCTACAAGTACATGAAGAGCCCGCTCGCGCAGACTGTTTTGCAGGTTATCGTTGGCGGTGGAATCGTTTTCGCTCTCGGCGTCATGCTTGGCAAGATCGGTGCGGGAGGGTAATGGTCCGTTCAGCCAAGTTTTGTGAGAGTGGATCGCTTGTTTCAATTCCGAAGCGGCGTCTGCGGTGACATCAAATATTTGCTAACCGACCAGCAGTCTACTCGAAGCTAGTCAATGTGCGGGCGTCAGGCGTTTCTCGAACATGATACCCTGCCAGCCTTCGATCTGAAACTCGCCCCGCGTTTCGAATCCATCGCGAATATAAGACGGAATATAGTACGAAACATCGTGCGTACTCTCGGTAAAACAGTCGAGCCGCAGCAGAGTATTCCCCTGATCAAGTGCATACCTCCACGCGAAATCGATCAGCAGCGCGTCGACTTCAACCCCTTCGATTGCGCTTTCGGTGGCGAAAGGATGAACATACACTGCATCACCTGCGACCGCGTCTTTCCAGCAGTAAGCTGGTGGCACAGCGCTCATCGCGAGCGCCCCGACGAGTTTACCCTCATACTCCGCCAGTAAAAACAGTTCGTTTTCGATATACAGCCGCAGCCGCTCGACCACCGTCGGAACTTCTGCGGCAGACAGCGTGGTCGTCTGGCTTGCAATGCTCTCTGCGCCGAGCCATGCGACGGCGTCATCGAAAGTCGCCAGAATCGCAGTCAGATCAGTCGGTTCCGCGCGTGCGATTCTTACCGTTCCAGCAGACGTCGCGGCCGCTTCGATTAAAATCATCCGTTCCTTCTCCTGCTCTTCCCCTCTCGATGCGGAGGTGGCTGTAATGCTCGGGAGCTATTCTTTTTCAGAATTGCTTTCTGGATGACGCGGCTCTGACGAGGCGCAGCGCAACAGGTTGGCAACAAGAGGAAAGCCGTTCTTCATCGCCATACTAAACGCGGTGACGCCATTTTTATCTTTCAGATTGGGATTGGCGCCCTTCACCAGCAACTGTTCCACAATCGCTTTTTGCCCGCATCGAGCCGCCGTCATCAATGCGGTCGTCCCATCTTTGACAACTGCATCGGGCTTTGCGCCAGCGGCAAGCAGCGCTGCCACTGCATCGGCATTCCCTCCCTCGGCGCTGGCGAAGTGCAGGACTGGAACTTTGTCTTTATTCCTGTCATTGGGATTTGCGCCGTGTGCCAGCAAAGCTTTGACGATTTCCGTGTGTCCCTTAGACGCCGCCATGATGAGCGCAGTATAGCCGTCGAACGACTTCAATCGGGGGTTGGCGTGGCGGGAAAGCAGAAGCATAACCGTCTCGATATGACCTTCGCTTGAGGCATACATCAGGGGAGTGCGTTGGTAGCGGTCGCGCACATTGGGGCTCGTTCCGTCGAACAAAGCCACCTTGACGTCACGAATATCACCGTTTTGCGCTGCCGTAAACAAAATGGCAGCCGGCTGCTCGACTTGTAATGGTGCAGAAATCGCTGTTCCCTGCATCTTGAGCATCATTACGCCAATCCACAAGCTGACAGCAAGCGTATTTCTGTAGCTCATTGCAGTTTTGCTTTCGAGATTGTGTGCATCCGCCCGCCTGCCAATCTTTCGCGAGACAAAGATTAGCAGGCGGGCGAAGCAAGAAGTCGTTCTAAGATTGATCTGGGAGTCGAGTTAAATCAGAGTCGTGATGCGGCCGGTGCTGTCGCCGATCGTTTCGGCATGGACACCCATGCGATCCAGCATCGACAGGAACAGGTTGTTCAAGGGGGTGTCCTGCGCGAACCGGCGATGCATCCCCTGTTTGATCGTTCCCGCACCGCCCCCCGCCAGCAGAATCGGCAGATTGTCGTGGTTGTGCTGATCGCCATCGCTGATACCCGCGCCATAGACGATCATCGAGTTGTCGAGCAGCGTGCCGTCCGGCTCATGGATACTATCGAGTTTTTCCAGGAAGTAGGCGACCTGCTCCATATGGAACTTATTGATTTTCGCGACCTGTGCCAGCTTGTACTTATCGCCGCCATGGTGCGACATATCGTGGTGACCTTCCGCGACTCCGATGTCTTTATAGCTGCGGTTGCTGCCGTCGTTTGCGATCATCATCGTGCAGATGCGTGTGAGGTCCGCCTGGAACGCAAGCGTCATCATATCGCAGAGCAGCCGAATATGCTCGCCCATATCCTGGGGAATACCCGCCGGAATTTTGCCGGAGAAACTCGGGTTGGAGTTCAATTTCTCGACGCGCACCAGGCGGTCTTCGATCGAACGGACGCCGGTAAAATACTCGTCCAGCTTGTTCTTGTCTTTATTTCCGAGCTGCTTCTTAAGCTTGTTGGCGTCTTCCAAAACGAAGTCAAGGACGCTGCGCTTCATGCTCTGGCGGCGTGTGCGGCTCTCGGCGGTTTCGTTTGGGTCGCTGTTACCGAACAGTCGTTCGAACACCGCGCGCGGATCGACTTCGTGTGCATTCGGAGTACTTTCGCCTCGCCATGAGATCGATGAGGAGTAGGCGCAACTATAACCTGAGTCGCAGTTGCCGGACTGTGCGCCACGCTCGCAGCCGAGTTCCAGTGACTCGAAAGGAGTTTTCTTACCGACACGTGAAGCCGCCAACTGGTCGACCGAGAGCCCCGCTTTGATATCGGCGCCATCGGTTTTGCGCGGGTGGCATCCGGTCAGCCACGTCGCCGCGCTGCGGGCGTGATCGCCGCCGCCATCGCCGAGCGCGAAGGCGTTGTGCTGAGCCAGGCCGGAGAGCACAGAAATCTTGTCCTTGACGTTTTTGAGCGGCTGAAGCGTAGGAGTCAGCTGGAGTACGCCTTCGGCGGCAGGCGTCCAACTTTGGATATTCATACCGTTCGGCACGAAGATAAACGCCATACGGTTGATACGTGTTTTATTGGCAGCCTGCGCCAGCGCGCCGATCGGAAGCATAGCTTCCAGCATCGGCAGCGCCATTACAGTTCCAACGCCGCGCAAAAAGGTTCGTCTCGATAACGGTTCCAAAGACATTTCGTATTGCTCCTCCGAGTTTCGACTCGGCTTTCACTCGATTTACTGTTCGATCCCTTACTCCGATCCCGTCTCCCGATGCTCCGGCAAGAGGGGAAAATTACTTTTTTGAGAGGGATCGGGTTTTCATACTCGCCTTATAGATTATTTGGTAGGACCGCTCTCGCGCTGTTTTCGGAACGGATCGCTCTGAACGATTCCGGCAACCAGTGAGGAGAAGCGATCGCCCTGCTTCGCGCTGGCGGTCACGATGCCGTCCAGCGTACATTTATCGGTGCGCTCAAGGCCTCTGCCGAGCGCGTAGGTCATCAGCTTCTCCGAAAGACAATGAACGAACTGGCTCTTCTTACTCAGCAGTATCTGCTTCAGTTGTGTCGGGCTGCTGAACTTGGATCCGTCGGGCAGTACCCCGCTCGGATCGATCTTCGCATCTCCGTCTTCCGTTCGCCACTTACCGACAGCATCATAATTCTCCATGCCGAACCCGATCGGGTCCATATTGGCATGACAGCTCGCGCAGACAGGGTTGGCGCGGTGCTGCTCCATACGCTGACGGAGTGTACCGACGAGCGGACCTTTTTTGTCGTCGGAGAGCGCAGGAACGTTTGGCGGCGCGGGCGGGAGCGGCGTGCCGAGCAGGTTCTCCATCACCCATTTCCCACGCTTCACCGGGCTGGTGCGCGTCGGATTCGAGGTTACTGTCAGCAGACTGGCTTGTGTCAGGATACCGCCGCGCTGATCACCCACGAGCGTTACGCGCCG
>JBBQPY010000020.1:0-43465 GCA_038216735.1 Chthonomonadales bacterium | reverse complement strand
CCGAACGCTCGAAGTTATTACCAGACGGGGGGAATGTCCCACAGGACGACTTCGAATCTCTCCAATGCCGATTGATAACTGCCATACGGTTCGCTGGCTCTGTAAAGCGTATGGAGCGCGACGAGGAGGCGAAAGCGATGTGGCACGATGTCTACCCTGAACTGACGCGGGACGTTCCCGGATTACTCGGTGCCGTGATATCGAGGGCAGAGGCGCAGACGCTGCGTCTGTCCTGCCTCTTTGCGCTGCTCGACCAATCTGCCATAATTCGGCGGGCGCATCTGGAAGCTGCACTCGCGGTGTGGGACTATGCCGAACAGTCTGCTACGTTCATCTTTGGTGACGCACTCGGTGATCCCGTCGCTGATGAACTCCTGCGGGCATTACGCAACAACCCGGCAGGCATGACCCGCACGGAAATGCACAAGCTGTTCGGGAACAATGCCAAGGCAGGCAGTATGCAGCGGGCACTACACTCGCTGGCAGAGCGACAACTGATAACCTGCGACTCGCGACCTGGTGAAAACGGGGGACGTCCTACAGAACTGTGGACGGCGAAGCGGGAGGCAGGACAATGAATCGCTATCTTCAGATCGTACGCAAAACTCTTCCAGGCTACGAAAGAAACGAAATTAACGAAAGAACTCCTCCGCAATTGCCTGCCCTGCCATTAGAGCGAAAGGCGCTTGTCCTGACGGTTACGGGTACGCAGAAAGAAATGGCGGAAATCGTTGGAAAGCAGCGTGTGGAGTCCAATAACTCTACACGCAAGCCAAATCAGGATGCGGGAGCCGCAGGGAACTACTCTCGCGACTATTACGGTTCACTCGCAGAAATCGTTGTACGGCAATGGCTGGAAGCGCAGGGAGTGATTACAGCATCTGCATTGGTCAGTGACCGACCGGACAAGCAGGCTGACCTGGTACTGAATGGCTATCGGATTGAAGTCAAGTCTTCGCGCCCTGGCTACAACGCGCTGGCAATCAATCAGGAACAGCACCTAACCCGCACCCCGCCCGCAAACTACTATCTGCCGTGCCTCTTCGACGCCGCCGGGGAGTCTATCGCCATTATGTCCCTCGTTCCGCATAGAGAGGTATCGGACTGGTCTCAAGCTATGGGCAGGAAAGGAAGCCTGTTCTATCACGCGCCGCGCGCCGGTCTTATGCCATTGTATAGCCTGTTGGAACTGTTTTCGGTGACAATGACCGATGCTGTGATAGCTACCCCGAAAATCGCGTCTGAACCCGAGCGACAAGAAGAGCCCCCAGACGACTTCAATGACTTGCTTTCCGCCGCTCAAGAAGACGCCCTGCCAAAGGGGTATGTTGACTTCGATGAACCAGACAAGGCTTCGGGAGTAAACGATTTGAAGAAATACGTTCTGCACACATACAAGCGCTATCGACGAGCACTTCATGACAAAAAGACCGGGGAAGCTAAAGAACATGCCTCTAACTTGAGGCTGTGCCATAAGGCATGGAAGGCGGAGGAGTAGACAGAAAACGACCGGCAAAGAAAGATCTCTTTGCCGGTCAGGGGACTATTTTCAAGTTAGTTACGGAATGCCTTCCGGTTGAAACGGTTCTTGCAGAGTAACTATTTGACACCGATCTGAATAGGTAGAGGAAACACTGTAAAGCGGAAGTCGATAGGTAGAATTATACGCTTTAACTACGGACAAAAACGGAACATCGGGGTGACAGGACTCGAACCTGCGACATCCTGGTCCCAAACCAGGCACTCTACCAACTGAGCTACGCCCCGAACCTATCTCACATCACAAAGCTCTCTCACAATCTCTATTATATGGTACGTTGAGCGGGAAGTCAAGCCGCTATTTGCCGAGCATGCTCCGCAGACCGAACCAGAGGTTCGCAGGACGCTCCGCAAGACGCCGCATCATGTAGGGATACCAGTGGTCGCCGAACGGCGTATAGACCCGCACATTATAGCCCTCCTGCCGCAACTGCTGCTGCACATCGCGCCGCACGCCATACAGCATCTGGAACTCGTAACGAGCCGAAGGTATCTTGTTTTCTGCCGCAAACTGCTTCGTCGCGTCGATCATTTTACCGTCATGGGTCGCGATGCCGGGATAGTTGCCATGCAGAAGCAATTGCTGCATCAGCTTGACGAAGTTCGCATCGACCTCCGACTTTTCCTGAAACGCAACGGTCGCAGGCTCTTTGTACGCACCCTTACAAAGTCGAACGCGCACCTGCTTTTCGATCATTGTAGCGATGTCGGCTTCGCTGCGATGCAAGTAGGACTGGATCACGACTCCCGTGTTTTTGTGCGGCTCATCGCCCTCCCATAGTCGCCAGAACAGGTCGAGCGTACGCTGGGTATGGGTGGATCCTTCCATGTCGATGCGCACGAACTGATCGGGACCTGCGGCGTTCAGGATACGCGCCATATTGCGAAAGCAGATGTCCGGATCGAGGTCGAGACCAACCGAGGTGAGCTTGATCGAGACATTGCTGTCCAGATTCTCGGCGCGGATATGCTGGAACAGGCGCAGGTAGGTATCGACGACGACGGCGATCTCCTGTTCGGTGGTCACACTCTCGCCGAGGAAGTCGAGCGAGACCGTCAGACCCTGCGCGTTGAGGGCGCGGACGGGCGCGGTGACCTGTTCGATCTTCTCGGCAGCGATGAATCGCGCTGCCATACTCGCCGCCAACCGGTTCGTTCGGGCGAACGACTCAATCTTCTTATTACCCGCCATCTGCAGGAGAACTGCCCGTGCCAGCATTGTAAATCCCTCCAAAAGTACCGGTTTATTTACTGTTTTGTCATCATCGACACAACGTACTGACATTACTATTGTACCGTTTTACGCGGCAATCTTCAGCGGTATTTTCATTGTCTAAGTATTGGTAAATTTCTTTATACCAATACGTCCGCACACACTATTTTGGTTGCATTCGCCCGCGACGCGGCGATGCCAGAGGCGCGAGTTCACGGCCCCATTCATTCGGGTACGCAGGAATTTATACGGCTCGTCGCGAATCCTGCAGCGTGAAATGCGGACGAAACGCGCAACTTTTCGCTTTAAGCCACTGTCATTTTTTGAACTCTTCGGTCAACTCGCCGGAGGCGGCCGATTGTATTGATATCGACGTAATTCTGAGATTGGGAAGGTTACCCGTTTTATGAGAGCATCATTATGAGAGCGTCACAACTGTTTCTGCCCACGCTGCGCGAAGTGCCCAAGGATGCCGAACTCGTCAGCCACCAGTTGCTGGTGCGCGGCGGCTTCATTCGCCCCGTCGCTGCTGGCATCTATTCTTACCTGCCGCTAGGCTGGCGCGTCCATGAAAAGATCGCAAAAATCGTACGCGAAGAGATCGACAGTTTCGGCGGGCAGGAGCTGCACATGCCGGTGCTGGTTCCCAAAGAGCTGCTCGACGAAACGGGTAGATCGGCAGTGCCCGTGCTGTTCGCGCTGAAAGATAAAAACCAGCGCGACTTTTTCCTCGGCTTCACGCATGAGGAAGTGGTTACAGACATCGTGCGCGGCACCATCAAATCCTGGAAGCAGATGCCGCTCTACCTCTACCAGATTCAGACCAAAGAGCGCGACGAGCCACGTCCGCGCGGCGGCTTGATACGCACCCGCGAGTTCACAATGTTCGACGGCTATTCGTTCGACACGAGCGACGCACAGCTGAGCGAGATCTATCGCGCAAACTATCAAGCGTACGAGCGGATCTTTCGACGCTGCGGTCTGGAATATCTGGCGGTCGAGGCGGACCCCGGCGCGATCGGTGGCAGCGAAAACCATGAGTTCATGGTGCTGACCGACAGTGGCGAGGATACTGTCCTGCGCTGTGATAAGTGCGACTACGCGGCGAACGCCGAACGCGCGGAAGTCCCGATCGCGGCGCAGAATGTCACGGTGGAAACAGCCGCATCCGAAGTGGTTTCGACGCCGGGGGCGCACACGGTCGCGGAGGTGGCGACGTTCCTGAAAGTCAGCGCAGCGCAGGTCGTCAAGACAATTTTGTGCCTTGCAGATGGCGAGCCCGTTGCGGCGCTCGTGCGCGGCGACCGTGAACTCAACCTGCCCAAATTTGCGCGGGCTGTCGGCAAGGTGAACGTCGAACTGGCAGACCCGGCGACGGTCGTGCGCGTGACGGGCGCGCCGGTTGGGTTCGCGGGTCCGGTCGGTCTGGCAGTGCAGGTTCCGATCTATCTGGACAACGAACTGGCGACCGAAGCGGGCTATGTGGTCGGCGCAAATCAGGCGGATGCACATCGTACTCATACGGTTGTCGGGCGCGACTTCGAGTTCACCCTGCAGAGCGATATCCGCACCGCGGTCGCAGGCGATCCCTGTCCACGCTGCGAGGGCGGGCATCTTACGGAGGCACGCGGTATCGAGGTCGGACATATCTTCAAGCTCGGCACGAAGTACAGCGCGGCGATGGGCGCGGTCTACCAGAATGAAGCGGGCGAGCAGCATCCGATCTTGATGGGCTGCTATGGACTGGGCGTCAGCCGAACGATTGCCGCGGCGATCGAAGCCAATCACGACGCGAACGGCATCTGCTGGCCGATCAATATCGCGCCCTACGAAGTCGCGATCATCATCGCCTACACGCCCGATGCAGCACAAATGTCAGAGGGCATGAGGCTCTACCGCGCGCTGCAGGCTCAAGGCGTGGATGTGCTGCTCGACGATCGCGAAGAGCGCGTCGGCGTGAAGTTCAAGGACATGGAGCTGATCGGCATTCCGGTGCAGGTCGTCGTTGGTAAGGGACTGGCGAACGGCACCGTGGAAGTCGGGCTGCGCCGTGAGCCGGGCGGGCGAGTTGAGACCGCCGTTACCGAGGCGGTGGCAGCCGTCCTGCGCCTCGTTACCGCCGAGCGAAAATCAGAATAGAATGTTGCCTCGGGCCGATTTGTGGCGCACGCACACAGTCATGGTTACAATCGCAAGGACCAAAAATCGGCAGTCCGCTCCCCGTTTCGGGGCGCGGACTGTTTGTATCCAGAGGGAGCAAAAACACGTAAGCGGGGTACAATAGGGGCATATCCAGCGCTCGAAGCGGCATTTTACGGGTGGTTTTCTGATCACAAAAGCGTGGTCGCAGCAGAAATTACCGCAGGAAGAAGGAATTGACGATGGCAGGAATTGTCGAAGGCAAGAAAATACTCGTTAGCGGCGCGCGTAACAAATGGAGCATTGCCTGGCATACGGCGATGTCGCTGCACCGGGAAGGCGCGGAACTCGCATTCTCCGTCTTTGGAGAGCGCGAAGCCAACGGAGTCGGTAAATTGATAGCCGAAGCGGGGATTACAGCTCCGATCCTGCAGTGCAATGCGACCGATGACGCGCAGGTCGAGGCAATGTTCGCTGAACTGAATACTCATTTTGACGGCACACTGGACGGCGTACTCCACGCGATTGCTTTCGCCAACAAAGACGACCTCGCAGGCGAGTATGTGAACACCTCCCAGCAGGGCTTCAACCTCGCCCATGATAGCAGCGTCTATACCCTTATCACGATGGCGCGGGCGGCGCGCCCGTATCTGAAAGCATCCGGCGCAGGCAGCATCGTGACGCTCACCTACCTCGGCGCAGAGCGAGTCGTGCCGAACTACAATATTATGGGCGTCGCGAAAGCGTCGCTCGAGGCGAGCGTTCGCTATCTTGCCTCCGACCTCGGCGCAGAGAATATCCGCGTCAACGCCGTTTCCGCCGGTCCAATCAAAACCCTGGCTGCCGGTGCGATCGCGGGTTTCGACGCGATGCTCGACCACGTTGCCCAGCGCGCTCCACTGCGCCGCACCGTCGATGCCGATGAGGTAGGGGACGCCGTAGCATTCCTGATGAGCAAACTGGCACGCGGCGTTACCGGTGAAGTGCTTCATGTGGACGGCGGCTACAATATTCTGGCGATGTAAATAATCGCCCGAAGATTGCCGGATTTCCGAATTTTACGAGAGTGACAAATACTATTGCTCGCACTCGAGTCTCAATCTGACTCGGCATCCAGTCAGTATCAAATAGCTTGAAGGAGAATCGTCTATGCCTGCCGCGCTTCCCACGCCGCGCATCCTCCTCGGACCCGGTCCGAGTTGTGTCACTCCTCGCGTACTCGACGCACTCGGTCGCGCTCCGATCGGCTACCTCGACCCGGAACTGTTTACGATGCTGGAAGATTTACGGACCGACCTGCGCACCGTCTTCGGGACAACCAACCCGTTCACGATCCCGCTGACCGGCACCGGAATGGCGGGGATGGAGAGCTGCCTCGCCAACCTGATTGAACCCGGCGACAATGTCGTGATTGGGGTGTGCGGCTTCTTCGGAAACCGCATGGTCGAGATCAGTCGAAGGCTCGGCGCGAATGTGACTGAAGTCCAAGGGGAGTGGGGCAGAATTATCGAGCCGCAGCAGTTCGCGGACGCTCTGAACAAACTGTCTAAGGTCAAACTGGTCGGCTGCGTTCACGCCGAAACCTCGACAGGTATACGACAGCCGCTCGAAGAGATCGTACCGCTCGCCAAACAGCACGATGCGCTCTTTCTGGCAGACGCGGTAACATCTCTGGGCGGAATACCCGTAGAGATAGATAAGCTGGGTATCGACGCCTGCTATTCCGCGACACAGAAATGCCTCGGCGCGCCTCCCGGACTCTCGCCGATCACGGTTTCGGAACGCGCCTTTGCTGTTTCGCAGGCGCGCAAATCGCCCGTGCTGAGCTGGTATCTGGACTGGCGCCTGCTGAGCGAGTATTACGACGGCAGCCATGCGTACCATCATACGGTACCGGTCAATCTGTTGTTCGCGTTCCGCGAAGCGCTCTCTGAGATCACCGAAGAAGGACTGGAAGCGCGGTTTGCGCGCCACCGTGCGGTCAGCGCGTCGCTGCTCGAAGGTCTGAACGAGATGGGTATTCAGCCGTTCGCGCAGGAGGGATACCGTCTGCCGATGCTCAATGCGATTCACCTGCCCGAAGGCGTCACCGACGAAATGGCGATCCGCAAGCGACTGCTGACGGAGTACGGTCTGGAAATCGGCGGCGGGCTCGGCGAACTGCGCGGCAAACTCTGGCGCGTCGGCACGATGGGCGCATCGGCAACACAGCGTAATGTCGATCTACTGCTCGCCGCCTTGCGAAAAATTCTGCATTGATTTCATAAGCGCTACAGAATCGACCTCTGCATGACTATTGTCAGTCGGCGGACTTCTCAATCTGGCATTAATCCGACACTCAGGACAACGCGAAAATGGGTCTATTTCCGAAAGAACAAGAGGCGATTCCGACCGGCGGAATGATTCCGTTGCGGATGGCGCTGACACGCGAGAAGGGGACGCGTACGCTGATCCTGTCGCTGATTGCGATCGCGGTCGTCTGGTACGCAGTGGGCTTCGCGATGGATAAACAGCTCCTCAGCAAACACTGGGAACCGCTGCAGCCGGATATGGCAGGACTGACCGTCGTCGGCACCCTCAATTCACGCGGAAACTACGACAGTAACACGTTCAAAATCATCACCGAAAACAAATCCTCCAAGGTTGCGCTGACCGAAGTAGGCTGGAACCGCGCTTTCGATGAGCACAACAGTCCGTTGTGCAATGAAAAAAACGCCAGTGCGATTCAGGCTGCGCTCGATGTCGATGGCCAGGCGGGCTATGCGATGCTCGAACCCTTCGTGCGCGCCAGTGTCGCGAAAGAGATGAATCAGCCGGGAGCCTACAAATCTCTCTCCCGCAACATGCCGATCACCGTGGAACGAACGGAAAAGGAAGGTGGCGCTGAGCATACGACGCTTGGCGCGCTGCTCGACAAATATTCCGGACAAAAGGCAGACCCGGGCGAGAAAAGCGACAGCGATGGCGGAGGCAGCGGGAGCGGCAAAGAGGTCGAGCATGTCAAGACGATGACCGCCGACAGCGTAGCGCACACTTGCCCGGTCGTCCTGACCGGCGCACAGTTCAGCAGCGCCTCCTATGATGAGCACCCGGCAACCGTATTTACCGGTAAGTCCTACACCGTGCATCTCTATATGACACCCGAAGGGCGTTCGCGCTTCTTTCAATGGTCCCATGACCATGTCAACGAGCATGTAGTGCTGCTTCTGGATCATCAGGTATCGATGGCGGGGCGAATCACACAGCCGCTCGATGTCAGCGACTGGGAGATCAGCAATATCCAGGATGAAGAGTCCGTCAAAGCACTGATCGCCTACGTCAACAAAATCCACTGAGACAAAGCACCAGACAATCGATAGGATCCTATTATGCCAGCTGATCGCGTAATGCTGCTGGACGAAAATACCGCCAACCGAATTGCGGCGGGCGAAGTGGTCGAGCGACCTGCCTCCGCCGTTAAAGAGCTTGTCGAGAACGCGATCGACGCGGGTGCGACGCAGATTACCGTCACGCTAATCGAAGGCGGCAAGCAGGGCATTCGTGTTGTGGACAACGGCTTTGGCATGACTCGCAATGATGCGGTGCTCGCTCTGCAGCGGCATGCGACCAGCAAAATCTCCAGCGCAGACGATCTGTTTGCGATCCGTACGCTCGGCTTCCGCGGCGAGGCCATGCCTTCGATCGCCTCCGTCTCACAAATGACCCTGACTTCTAAACAGTCGGACTGCGAGAGCGGCATCGAACTGCGCGTTCAGGGCGGCGATATCGTTTCGATCGAGGAAGTCGCGTCGCGAGATGGCACGACGATCGAAGTCAACGACCTTTTCTACAACACTCCAGCCCGTCTCAAATTCCTCAAAAGCACGCCTTCGGAAGTAGCCCGCTGCATCGAAATCGTCGGGCACCTCGCCGCTGCCTATCCGCAGATTTCGCTCCGCCTGCACAACGGCGGTCACGAGGTTTTTACGACGCCCGGAACAGGCGAACCCCTCGCTGCCCTCGCGGCGGTCTGGGGGCGTGACATCGCGCGCAAACTGATCCCGATTCATCAGGACGGTCTCGGCCTGAGCGTCTCCGGCTGGATGGCGACACCCGACACTTCGCGCCCCGGTCGCTCCCACGAACTATTTTTCGTCAACCGCCGCCCGATAAAAAGCCGCCTGCTCAGTCATGCTCTCGAGGACGCCGTCCGCTCCCTGACCCCCGACAGCCGCTATCCGATCGCCGCCGTGTTCGTTGAAATCCAGCCCGACCTCGTCGATGTGAACGTCCACCCTACCAAAACGGAGGTGAAGTTCACGCGGGATGGCGAGGTGCATCATGCCGTCAGCCAGGCAGTCAAGAATGCGCTGCTCGCCTATGGGATCGTGCCGCGTATGACGGGTTCGGTTTCTACGCCAGCTTTCGCTTTCACGTCCGGAAGTGCGGGAGCACAGGGCGCTAACAGCAGTGAAATCGAAAACGGTGGTGCACAGGCCGTGATGCCGCTGCGAGACTATCGCGGCTTCAGCGAACCGGCGCCGTCGTCTGAAGGATATACGTCTACCGCCGAGTCGATCGGCAACAGTAGGTCACAAACTTCTGGTTCCGCAGCCGAATTCAGTCAGGAGTTCAGCCAAGACTCGGGCATGAACGACGAAATGCCGATGAGCGCGGCGTCGATTCTGGCTTCGCTCGCCGCGCAGTCCGATACGAGCGACGCTATCCAGGATGGCGATAATGCATCAGGCGACGACAACTCGCAAGCGGGCGGGATTTTTGCTTCGGCATTCCCCTCCGATTCGATGTTAAGTTCGTCCTCGGAGCCATCGACCGATGGTGCGGATGAGATACAGGCGACCCCTCGTCCCCGCCCGTTTGCCGACCAACTGCGCGATTTCAAGGTGCTGGGACAGGCACGGAACACCTATATCATCGCCCTGACGCCGGACGGTCTTGCGGTCATCGATCAGCATGTGGCACATGAGCGCGTGCTGTACGAGCGGCTGACCATCAAGCGGTTCGCGAATGGCATACCGGTTCAGCGCTTAGCCGTCCCGTTGACACTCGAGTTGGCACGGCGTGAAGCACTGCTGCTCGGCGAACACTGTGCGGCGTTTGCGAGCGCTGGCTGGGAGATCGCCCCCTTCGGCAAAGAGAGTTTTGTCGTCCGCGCAATACCTGCGATGCTGACTCGCAAGCCCTACGAACGGATACTGCGCGACATGATCGATGAGCTGGTCAACCAGACGATTTCGCGCCGCCTGCTCGTGCAGCAAGAGCACGTCACGATTACCAACGCCTGTAAAATGGCAGTCAAGGCGGGCGATCCACTGACGATTCCCGAAATGGAAGGACTGCTCGAACAGCTCGCCGAGACAGAAAATCCCTATCTCTGCCCGCACGGTCGCCCGATCGTCGTCACGATCGGTTTCGGCGACATCGATAAGCTCTTCAAGCGCGCCTGACACTATTTGTGCGGCCGTGTTCATGACATACCTGCAGGCGAGATCATGTAATAGCTTCGATTGTTGCGGATAATGCGAATAGATGGTATATTGATCAAAGCTATGCATTCCACGAAGCAACAGGGAGAAAGTCGATGTCCGGTGCAGCCGAAACAATTTTGCCAACCGATCAAGAAGTCCGAATTGCCAGAGAGCTCAGCTCTCTCCTTGGCCCGGTTGCTTTTCGTGACGCAGCAGCGCACCTCCAACTTACTGGCGTGGATAATGAGCAGGCAAAACTGACGTTGCCGCTTTCCGTAATGAATGCGTTACTGGGAATTCTTACGGAAATGGGGAAAGGCAATGGCGTGACGATCACGCCAGTTCGGAAAGAGTTTACCACGCAGCAAGCTGCCGATTTCCTGATGGTTTCCCGCCCCTATTTGATCGAGGAATTACTGAACAAAGGGGTTCTTTCCTATCGTAAAGTGGGCAATCGCCGTCGCATACGTGCCGAAGATCTACTTCGCTACAAAGAAGCCGAACAACAGGAAATTGCCCGACGCGAAACTATAATGCAGGAACTGATTAGCGAGACTGAGCGACTCGGTCTTTACAAATGATTGCCGTTCTCGATGCCAATGTTTTGTACCCGCCAGGCCTGCGGGACCTTCTGATGTGGCTTGCTGTCGTTCGCGCCTATCAGCCGCGCTGGACGAACGAGATACATAACGAGTGGATACGAAACGTTCTGAACGATCGTCCCGATGTTTTACCGGAACAGTTGGAGCGGACGCGGCAGCTAATGGACGGGATCGATCCCAATTGCCTGATTCGCGGATATGAATGGCGAATACCTGCCCTCGTCCTGCCAGATGAGAATGATCGCCATGTGTTGGCAGCAGCTATAGAAGCTGGCGCGGCGGTGATCGTCACATTCAATCTGCGTGATTTTCCCAGAAATAGATTGGCTTCGTATCGTGTTAGCGCCGTGTCTCCAGACTCGTTTCTGGAGTCTCTGCTCGCAAGGAACCCTGCTCGTTTTCTGAGCGCGGCGCGGCGGCATCGCGCTTCGCTCAAAAATCCTTCACGGACTGTCACTGAATATCTGTCGATGCTGACTTCCCGCGGGCTTCCTGAAACCTCAGCAAAACTCGAAGCCTATCTGGAAGAATTCAGCGCAGAGTGACAAAGGGATTGGGCGACATCGACAAGCTTTTCAAGTGCGCCTGATCTAACGGCGAAATTCGATGGCGATTTCAGGTACTGATGAAATTGATAAACGCAACACAAAGGAACCTATATAATGCGAAGACTCCAAACGCTGGTTTGCACGGTGACAGTGGGGATAATGACGCCGGGTGTGATGAATGTGGCGAACGCGGAAGACGCGGCAGTCAAGAAAGCGATTGCCGGGCAGTATGCGAAAATTACTCAGGGCTACAAAACCAAGACCCTCAAAACGATTCTGGAGGTGACGACCTCTGATTTCACAATCAAAACTCAGACTGGACAGATCGTGACGCGACAGCAGCTCGAAGCCGCTTTCAGCCAGCAGATGTCTTTTCTACAGAAAGTGACGGAATCGAGTTTTAAGATCAATAAACTGACCGTTAAGGGCAGCGAAGCAACTCTGGAAGTAAAATCTACGCTCAGCGGAATTGTCGCAGATCTCCAGCAGAAAGGCAAAACCCACGCACTGGATTCGGTAACAGACTATCGTGATGTCTGGATCACCGCAGGCGGCGTCTGGAAACGGAAGCGCAGCGAAATCCTGAAGACAACGCTAAAGGTCGATGGCAACGATGTCAGCGCGCCAGTTCCGGTATCGGTCAAAAAATCGGGCGATAAGCCTGCGAGGCATTAACTCGAGACTAACGGAAGGAAGGGAACAGCGATTATGGCAGGACTGCTTGACGGAAATGTGGTGCTGGTGACGGGGGCAGGGCGCGGCATCGGCGCTGCGATTGCGCGTGTTCTAGGAAACGAAGGGGCTGTCGTCGCTGTCAACTATTCTAACAGCCAGGAGAAGGCGGAACAGGTCGCAGCTCAGATCATGGATGCGGGAGGCAGAGCCGCCCCATTTCGTGCCGATGTGCGCGACGCAGGGCAAGTCGATACGATGGTTTCTGAAATCATTGCCAAATTCGGCAGACTCGACGGAATCGTCAACAACGCGATCGGAGGGCGGCAGCATGGTACGCTGACTGACTCGACGCTCGACGACTATGCAACGGCATTCGATTTCGGCTGCAAGGCAGTGCTGAACACGATTGCGGCGGCACGTCCCGTCTTCAAATCGCAGGGGGGAGGGCGGGTTGTCAATATCGTGACCGAACTCTGGAACATGGCCCCGGCGGAGTGGTCAGTGTATATGGCGGGCAAGGGAGCGATGGTCGGCATTTCACGCTCGCTCGCAGTCGAACTGGGACCGGAAAATATCACGGTCAATATGGTCGCACCGGGCTGGATGGCGGACGAGAAGGTCGATACTGAGAGCGAAGGCAGCAAAAACTTCGCGAAAACGATCCCGCTGAAGCGGCATGGCAGCGCGGACGAGATCGGCAATGCCTGCGTATTTTACCTGAGCAGACTGGCGGGCTATGTGACGGGTACTTACCTCCCCGTTACCGGTGGGCGCATCACACAGACTGGCGTTTGATCGCCAACCCAGCAATATGCCCCTCACCTTCCGACTCCCTCTCGCTAAACTTCAGGCCCAGGGGAGACAGTGGCAGGAGTTTCGAGATAGAGAAGCGTCGTCCGGATGAACTCGGCATGGCTCCACGTGAGCGGGGAGACCGACAGATGTTCGCCGGTGAAGGGGTGAATTTGTTCAGGGAGAATGCCGCTTTCGGTCGCGCGAGCCGACGCCCATTCAAGCATGGTCAGTGCCTCGGCGCGGGAGGTTATTGCTTCGTGGAGGCAGTATTCGGAGCAAGCTGGATCAGAGAGCGCCTTCGATAAAGAGAGATGATACTGTGCCATCCAGAGCGTGCAGATTATCCAGGGATTGCCCGCTGCGCGCTCGATATCGTCGCTGCGCTGAAAGTAGTAATCGTTCTCATACCGAGCGATACCGCCGATCTCCGTCCGAACGCTGAGACGCGCTTGAACCTGCTGCATAGTGGAGCGCATTCGTTGGTCGGCAGGGGGCACGGCACCAAACGCGAAGAGTCCGTATAGAGCGGAGTCGATAGTTAGATCGCGTTCGATGCTGCCGTGCTCGTGTAATATTACGCGTCGCGCAAATCGGTTCACCGATTCATCCCATAGATAGTCGCCGATTCCTTCCCTCAGCTTAGCTGCCGCATCTATATACTGCACGGCTCGCTCGCAATCCCCGAAGGTTATTGCCATCTCCGCTGAAGCGATAAATGCTCCATAAACCGTGCCACACGTGTAGGCATGGACGCCTCGCCGCTCTTCCCACAGGTCATAAGAAGGCAGCGGCAAACCGGTACTCTGGTCTCGATAGCTGAGCATGAAATCGGCGGCCGGCACAACGAATTCATCATACATGCGGCGGGTGAATGCGCTTTCGCCGTACCGTCGGCAGTGCTGCCCTAACGAGAAGAGCACGAGGGCGGTGCTGTCCTGCTGGAAAGGCTGGTCGTGTTTCCCGTCGATGATATGCGGATGCCAGGTCGCGCCGACAGTACCGGATGGATCGTACTTATGCAGCAGCATCGGACGTGCGCAGGGCAGCAAACGGCGCGAAAGGTCGAAGAAGCGCTCCGTGATATCCTGGCAGTTTAGTTGGTCGAGCGCGGCAGTGACCAGTGCTCCGTCCCGCGACCACATATAGGAATAGTGGGCGCGAGCGGTCTCCAGAATGTCTGAATCATTGGCGGCGATGACCGCGCCACGATTGTCGATCTGTGTCCGTATCACGAGAAGACTGCGACGAAAGACCTCAGCAACTCGTGTCGGCAAACTCACCAGCGGATCGCCTGAATCCTGCGTGTGTGCCTCTATCGGGTCGGACTGCTGCTCAGTTTTCTGTCCAATTTCACGACTGGTTTCCTCGTGGCCATTCAATGAGATCGACGCCAGACGGTCTCCCATCCATGCTTTCCAGTGCCTCGAGGTTTCCTCTTGCAGCGCATCGAAACCGTCCGTTTTGAGCTCCGACAACAGACCGGAAACCTCTCCGAATGTATGCCCCACGCAAATCCACGACTGTATCTCCGCCGTGCACTGACCGCCAACTCCCGCCCGAAACGAGACTGTCGAATCTACGGAACCCTGCTCGACAGGGTTCATAGAGAGCCACCCGTCCTCCGCATCGCGCCAGGTTCCTTCTGCTCCGCGAAAACCTTTGACGCCAGTCGTATACTGGAAAATGCCTTCGCTACCGGACGCGCCGCCAATCAAAAAATAGACGTCGCGCTTGTAGTGGATCATTGCATCCAACCATGGCTCGAAGTGCGCGGTGTCACCGATGTCGGACTCGTTCAAGTTAAAATCGGCGTTCAGGAACAGACGGATTTCGCGGGTTTGGTCGGAGTGGTTCGTGACTCGAAGGCGGCGGAGTAAGATGTTGCGGTCGTGGAGGACGCAATCGGAAAGCGTCAGCGTGATGCCGAGGTCGTCATGGATGCAGACAGCGTTGGTCGCGAGTGTGTCGCTCTCATAGCGCAGCGAACACCGCCAGCCGCAGTCATCGAGCCAGCGAAACTGGCCGCTGACCCATAGCCCGATACGAATACTGTTTCCGAAAAGATGGTTCTGCTGCCCGACATAGGGGAACGTGAACTCACGTATCGACAGATCCGCATCCAGCGCAACCAGAATATTTCCATTTCCAACTACGAGTGGTCGCGGCATTTTCGTTGATTGCTTCTCACTAGCGACCGACGTTGTGGTCTGGAAATGTCCTGAGACACGGGGGACTGAAGTCCCTGTCTGGAACTGCGAAGTCCGCAGTACACGGGGCTGAAGCCCCGGTCTGGAACTGCGAAGTCCGCCTTCGCGGACTGAGACCGAACGGGGCATACTCGAATTAGCATCGCGTCCGAAGGACGCTCTGCTTTAGCCAGTCGGACCGGGGTTATGACCCCAGGTACCCGCATTGCCAGACGGATCGTGGTTTTAACCCTGGGATGAGGGCGTTGTCTGAATCGAATATCGGTCTAGTCGGGGTCGAAGTTGAGGTTCGGAGCGAGCCATTTTTCAATATATTCGACAGATTCGCCTTTGCGCCGGGCGTAGTCCAGCACCTGGTCTCGCTCAATTTTGCCGACGGGGAAATAGCGCGACTGCGGATGCGCGAAATAAAGTCCCGAAACAGCGCTGCCGGGGTGCATCGCGAAGCTTTCCGTGAGCGTGATTCCGGTGTGCTGCTCGACGCAGAGCAGGTCGAACAGTTCGTGCTTTTCGGTATGGTCGGGGCAGGCGGGGTAGCCCGCCGCCGGTCGGATGCCGCGATACCGCTCCCGAATCAACTCCTCATGCGAGAGCTGTTCCGCTTTGCCGTAGCCCCACTCATCGCGAACGATTTTATGAAGGCGTTCCGCGAACGCCTCTGCGAGCCTGTCCGCCAGCGCCTCCGCCATAATCGCGCTGTAATCGTCATTTGCGGCGCGGAATTCTGCGGTTAGTTCGTCGATGCCGTGTCCGGTCGTGACCGCGAACCCGCCGATATAGTCCCGAATGCCGGTCGCTCGCGGCGCGACGAAATCCGCCAGACAGTAGTTGACGGAATCGCGCTCCTCGCCCGCCGACTTAACACCCCCGACGCTCTGTTTATCCATCTGTTGACGCAGGAAATGGAATCCCGTCAGCGTCGTTTCACGCGACTCGTCCGTATAGATTTCCACGTCGTCGCCGACGCTATTTGCAGGAAACAGTCCGTAGACACCCCGTGCCGTCAGACGCTTCTCGCAGATGATTCGCTCCAGCAATGCCTGTGCATCCTCGAAAGTTTTACGCGCCGTCTCGCCGACGATCGCGTCTTCGAAGATCGCAGGGTAGCGACCGTGCAGCTCCCAGGTGTGAAAGAAAGGCGTCCAGTCGATATAGGGAACCAACTCCTCCAACGGGTAATTGTCGAGCACATGAACGCCGGTACGATCCGGAACAGCGACTTCTTCGGAACGCCAGACGAGCGGCGGCTTGCGGCGACGCGCCTCCTCGAGTGGCAGCATTGCCCGCTCGACGCGGCGGGCGGCGTACTGCTCACGCTGAGTCTGCTGCTCGATACGGTTCGCGGCGGCATAGCCCGCGCGCTGATCGTCGGAGAGAAGGCTGCTGACGACTCCGACGGCGCGAGAGGCGTCCAGGACGTGAACGACCTCGTGTTCATAGACCGGCGCGATCTTGATTGCGGTGTGCGCTCGGCTCGTCGTTGCGCCGCCGATCAGCAGCGGGATCGTGAAGCCCTCGCGCTGCATCTCCTTCGCCAGATGGGTCATCTCGTCGAGGGAGGGCGTGATCAGCCCGCTCAGCCCGATGATGTCGACATTGTGTTCGCGCGCGGCTTTGAGGATTTTGTCGGCGGGAACCATCACGCCTAGGTCGATCACCTCATAGTTATTGCAGCCCAGCACGACGCCGACAATGTTTTTGCCGATATCGTGGACATCGCCCTTGACCGTCGCCATCAGCACCTTGCCCGCCGTACGGAAATCGCCCGCTGCCGCTTTTTCCGCCTCCATATAGGGCAGCAGTACTGCTACGGCACGCTTCATCACGCGAGCGGACTTGACGACCTGCGGAAGGAACATTTTGCCCGCCCCGAACAGGTCGCCGACGATGTTCATGCCGTCCATCAGCGGACCTTCGATGACATGCAGCGGCTTCGGATATTTGAGCCGCGCTTCCTCGACGTCGGCTTCGATGAAATCGACGATGCCCTTGATCAGCGCATGTGACAGCCGCTCCTCGACGGATGCGTCCCGCCATGCGTCGTCTTTGACGAGCGTTCGCCCCGCCTGACCTTTGACAGTTTCGGCGAAGGTCAGCAGTCGATCGGTCGCGTCCGGACTGCGGTTCAGCAGCACATCTTCGACGAGCGCCAGAAGATCCTTCGGAATCTCCTCGTAGACGGCGAGCATTCCGGCGTTGACGATACCCATGTCGAGTCCCGCCTGGATCGCGTGGTACAGGAACGCGGAGTGCATCGCCTCGCGGACGACGTTGTTGCCGCGAAACGAAAACGAAATATTGCTGACTCCGCCGGAGATTTTGCAGCCGGGACAAACTGCCTTGATCTGCCGGGTCGCCTCGATGAAGTTGACGGCGTAGTTGTTGTGCTCTTCGATGCCGGTCGCGACGGTCAGGATGTTCGGGTCGAAGATGATGTCGTGCGGCGGGAAGCCGACCTCTTCGGTCAGAATGCGAAAAGCGCGCTGGCAGATCGCCACTTTACGCTCGGTGGTGTCCGCCTGACCCGTCTCATCGAACGCCATCACGACGACCGCCGCCCCGTACCTACGCACGAGCCTTGCCTGCTCTTTGAACCTGTCCTCGCCCTCTTTGAGCGAGATCGAGTTGACGATGCCCTTGCCGGGCAGACATTTGAGTCCCGCCTCGATCACCGAAAACTTCGAGCTGTCCACCATGATCGGGACGCGATTGATGCCGGGTTCACCCTGGATCAGCGTCAGGAACGTCGTCATTGCCTGCTCGCTGTCGAGCAGCCCCTCGTCCATGTTGACATCGATGATCTGCGCGCCGCTGTCCACCTGCTGCTGCGCGACCGACAGCGCCTCTTCGTAGTTGTCTGACAGGATCAGTTTCGCGAACTTCGGCGAGCCGGTGACGTTCGTCCGTTCGCCGACATTGATGAAATTGGTTTCAGGGCGTACGTTGAACGGCTGTGTGCCGCTCAGTCTGAGCAACGAATCAATTATCGGAATCGGTCGCGGCGGGCAGTCCCGTACCGCTTCGGCAAAGTCGTGGATGAATGCTGGAGTCGTTCCGCAGCAGCCGCCGACGATATTGAGCCAGCCGTTTTCAGCCCACTCGCGCAGTTCGGGCGTCATACCGTCTGCGGTGAGATTGAAGCCTGTTTCGGAGAGCGCGTCGGGCAGTCCGGCGTTTGGATAGGCTGAGATATAGACGGGCGCGATTGCCGCAAGCTCTTCGATGAAGGGGCGCATCAGGTCGGGACCGAAGGCGCAGTTCAGTCCGACCGAGAGCAGCGGAACATGGGCGATCGAGTTCCACATCGCTTCCAGATTCTGCCCCGAGAGGTTTCCGCCCGCAAGATCGGTGACGGTCAGCGAGACCATCAGCGGCACGATGCGGCTGCCGTTGGCAAAAAGCGTTTCGATCGCGAAAAGCGCGGCTTTGAGATTGAGCGTATCGAAGACCGTCTCGCAGAGCAGCAGATCGACGCCGCCGTATAGCAGCGCCTGCGCCTGTTCGGTGTAGGCGCGGACGAGTTGGTCGAAAGTCACCCCACGGTAGGCGGGGCGCGAGACATCTACGACGACGGAAGCAGAGCGTGTGCAGGGTCCGAGCGAACCCGCTACCCAACGCGGGCGAGCCGAATCGCGGCGAAGCGCGGCATCGACTGCCCGACGTGCAACCTGCGCTCCGACGAGGTTTATCTCACGTGCATAGGAAACGAGGTCGTAGTCCTCGAGGCTGACCGCGTTGGCGTTGAACGTGTTCGTCTCGATGATGTCCGCGCCCGCTTCGAGGTAGTCGGTATGGATTGCTTCGATGACGTCGGGGCGCGAAAGCATCAAGACTTCGTTATTATTTTTCAGATCGGTGGTGTGCGTCGCGAACCGCTCACCCCGATAATCCGCCTCGGCAAAATGGTTCTGCTGGATCAGTGTGCCCATCGCGCCATCGATCACCAGTATCCGCTGCTGTAGATGTTCTCGTATGTCGCTCGTCATGCCGTCCCCGTTTCCGCCCGAATAAAAAAATCACCATAATACTGCGCTAATGAACGTTTATTTTACCTCGATATACAGGTATCGGTCAAAAGCAAGCGCCCACTTCAATTATACGAAGGGGCGCAGGCTGACTGTTCGCGTGTTTATCTGAACCTTAATTTGAGTGATTGTTGTGATTGGAATGACCAGCGTCGCATTCCGTGCCCTTCTCTAAGCGCCACGGCTCTAACTCCATCATAAAGGCTGCCAGTGTGGAGCGATAGTCACGCATTGAATCCTATCAGTCACATTACTCAAGGTTCAGACAATCAGGAGCCCAACAGACCACTTTATTCGAGAGGGGGCTGGGGTAAGGGCGTAGGCACAGGCGCCAGGTCTCGCAAATTCTGGAAAAGTTCGTCGACGGTCTGCGCTCGTTTGATCGACTCAAAACCGGGGAAGCCCCCGTACAGCGTTGCCATCTTCAGCCACTGCTTCATGCGCGGCACGGTCTGCGCGGGAACCGTGTTTTCCGCCAGGCGCATAAAGTGAACGAGCCGCTGCAGCAAACAAGCCCATTCCAGCGAGTCGGTTTTCTCCTCAAAGACTGTCTGGGAAATAATGCCGAGTTCGCGAGCAACCTGATGAGAGAGCAGAGGATTTGCCAGCGCGCCGCGCCCGAGCATAAAATGCGCACAGCCCGTCACCTCACGGCAGCGCCGAAAATCTTCGATCGTCCAGATGTCCCCATTAGCGACGACTGGTATTCCGACCCGCTCACGCACCAGCCCGATCGGTTCCCAGTGCGCAGGCGGCTTGTAGCCCTCCATCCGTGTACGACCGTGAATTGTCAGCCAGGACGCGCCGCCCTCTGCCGCCATCTCCGCGTTTTCGTAGATCGAGTCGATCGAATCCCAGCCCAATCGAAGTTTGGCAGAGACCGGATATTCGGCAGGAACGGCAGCGCGAACCGCTGCGACGACAGCCCGAATACGGGTCGGGTGCTTCAGCAGAGACGCGCCTCCATCGTGACGGTTTACCGTCGGCGCCGGACAACCGAAGTTGATGTCGATCGCTTTCGCACCTGCATTGCAGGCGACAACAGCCGACGCCGCCATCCGGTCCGGGTCGCCGCCCAGTATCTGCACCTGTACGGGCAGACCGCCCGGCGTCAGTCCGCCGTTCCGCAGTTCAGGCACATAGCGCAGGAACTGTTTCGGAGGCGGAATTTCACTGCTGATGCGTACGAATTCGGAGACAGTGTACGTAAACGTGCCGATTTCACTCTGCACAGCGCGCATTGCGAAATCTATCACGCCATCCATCGGCGCCAGAATTAACGCCGGTAGGTCCGGCGTCAGCATCGTTGGCACGTCGTGTATATTGATTGATTCTCTATTCATTCTTGCTGCTGTGACCGGTTGTGATTGTCGTCGAAGCTCTCACCTTGGAAGGAAGAACTGGAGACTGAACAACCGCGTTTTCGTTATAATATCGGCATAGATCGGTCAGCGTACAGGCCGCGCAGTTCGGGAGGGGCGCTTTACAAACTCGTCTGCCGTGCGTCAGGAACGCGACATGAAACCGAAATGACAACTCCGGCTGCAGTTGTGCCTGTAAGACCGAATGCGCCTTTGCCTCACCTATTTTCTTTTCGATCAAGCCCAATCGCCATGCAACCCTAAACACGTGCGTATCGACCGGAAGCACCGGTCTCCCCAGCGCAAAACAGAGTACGATCGCCGCCGTTTTCGGTCCCACACCTGGCAGGTCGATCAGATACGCCATTCCCTCCTCATCGGTCAATTCCGCCAGAAAATCGAGTTTCATCGCGCCATGTCGGGTTGCGATCGAGCGCAGGATCGCCTGTATACGCGGCGCTTTGCTGTTGGCAAGCCCTCCGCTGCGAATGCTATCGGCTACCTCGCCCACCGGCGCTTCTGCCGCCATTTCCCAGTTCGGAAAACGAGTTTTGAGGCTATCAAAAGCCCGAAAAGAGTTCACATCGGAAGTCGACTGCGACAGTACGCAGGCGATGAGCTCGTCCAGTGGATCCCTGTGCGCGGGAGGAATCGCGACGCCGTAACTCGCTTCGAGGCGCAGGAGAATCAGAGTGGTTTGTTCTTGCTGCGGAGTGAGTTGATGGGGCATCGTGGCATTTTGTCCGAGATTGCTGGCAGCTATTCTTGAATTCCCAACTTCGTATCCAAAAGCTTCGTGGGCGGTGGAGACAAAAGCAGGATCTTTTGCATTCAACTCGCAGAGGCGGGTTTCGCAACTCCAGACCGGAGTTTTAGCCCCATTTTTTGATGCGATGGTGAATAGTCACCTATTCTACCACGAAACGTCGCTACCGTACTGAACTACTGGGCGAAACGGAGAGTACAGAGGGCGTCTGCGACAACGAATTCGATGGAAAAGAAAAATATATCAGCGAAAAAATACAGGCAACTATTCACCCTCACCTCCGACCCCCTCTCCCGAAGCTTCGGGAAGAGGGAGGCAATGCAGATATTCTGCCTGTAAGTGCGACACTGAAGGCAGGATGAATAGTTACCAATTTAGAAACGAAAAAATGTCCGACATCTTACGATGCCGGACAAAAAATCAAAAGAGAGACAGAACAGAATGAAATCAAACACCAATCGGTTTATGCCTGCTTTCGTGTAATGCGCGGCACATTACATATGCTGGTTCTCTACTATATGACTGAAGTTTGTTATTAACCTGTAATAACTGCTTAGAGACGCTAACTGGTAGACCTGCCGGTTTCATTGCGGCTTCGGATTTGTGGCAGCTAATCCCAGCACATCTGCTGACAGTAGGTAACGAGTACCTGCGGAAAAACTGCCCTGTGACGATCAAGCGGGTTCCGGGAAAAGAGGAGCCGCGCCGACACAAGCCCGCCCAATCGGGCAGCAAATGAGTACGACGCCGACTACAGGAAGTAAGCTGCGTTGACAGAACTGTTAGCAACGATCGCTAAACAACTATCGATTTCGCACGGAGGTTTTCCAATTGTCTTTCTCGATCTATAACAACATCGACGCGCTGACCGCATCAAATAATCTGAGCATCACCAATACGAAACTGAGCCAGTCCATTCAGCGGCTCAGTTCGGGACTGCGCATCAACAGCGCGGCGGACGACCCGGCAGGGTCAATCATCGCGAATCTGCTTCAGTCCCAGGTAGACGGCATCACCCAGGCGATCTCCAATACCCAGGAAGCAACCAACGAAGTAAAGACGGCTTCTGGTGGAGTCCAGGCAATCAGCGGGCTGCTGAATACGATCCGTACCAGCGCACTCGACGCCGCCAATACCGGCGCAAGCAACCCTGCAGCGGCACAGGCGGATCAAACAGTGATTCAATCCGCGATTCAGGCGATCAATCTGATCTCTTCCAGTACACAGTATGGCTCCAAGAATCTCCTCGACGGCTCGGCTGGCACTTCGGCAGCAGTCAGTAACGGCGCTTTGGTCGGTGGCGTTTCGATCGGTGGCACGTTCAATGGTTCGGTAACCCAGGGGGGCAATGTCACGATCACGGTCACGACGACGGCTGCCGTTGCCAATGTCACTGGCACCTCAAACTATGGAAGCACTGCCTCGCTGCTATCGACTGTCAACGGCGGCACGCTCGGCGCAGGGGGCACAGTCGTACTCAATGGACAGGCCATCACAGTGCAGGGTTCCGACACGGTGCAGACCCTGATCGACAAAGTCAACAACAGCAATGCGGGAGTTTCTGCGAGTTTTGCTGGCGGTAAGATCATTCTGACGCAGCAAGCCACAGGAACGAATAACAAACTCAACTATTCGGAAAGCGCGAGTCTGATCACAAACGGAGTGAGTCAGGCGACTCAGGGCACGAATGCAGTCGTCTCGGTCGTTGCGACCGTAACGAGCGGAGCTACAACGGCCGCTGTTACATCGACTTTCACAGGGGGTAAGGGAGCTGGGGACAGTGGGCTGCAGATTTCCGACAACTACGGAAACTCGATCCTGCTGACACCGGGCGGCAATACGACGGCAACTGCAAACAAGGCTGTCGCTACGGTCTCCGCAAACCCACTTCAGTTTCAGATCGGGGGGAATGCGGGACAGACGGCGAACATCACGTTCAACAGCGTCAACGCCTCCAATCTCGGAACAACTGCTGTTGCAGGCCAATCGGTGGCAACGATCGACGTCACTACTCTGTCTGGCGCGAACAATGCGTTGAGCATCGTCGCCCAGGCGCAGAGCCAGATCAGTACCCAGGCGGCGCAGCTCGGCAGTTTTCAGAAAAACGTGCTGGAGACTACCACGAACTATCTCAGCAACGCACTGACGAACATCTCTGCGTCCGTATCGAGTATTCAGGACGTGAATGTTGCGTCGGAAGCGGTGAATCTGACAAATCTCCAACTCCTCCAGCAGACGGGCGTTTCGGCGCTCTACGCTGCCAAGAACAATGCATCGATCTACCTGAAGCTGCTCGGCTGATAGTTTTCCTGCAAACGGGAAGTTGAAATACGCCCTCACCCTCAACCCCTCTCCCGACGATTCGGGAGAGGGGGAGCAGAGGCACTACCCCGTTCTCGTACTATAATGAGGGATTGATAGTACCGGCAGCTTTTGTATTTGACGCGCGAATCCATGAAATCTGGTGGGATTTCCAATTTCCGACCGAGGTTTCAACCGAAGTTCTACAAACGGAATGGGTAGGCATGGAGGTGAGGGCAGGTTATGTTTTCCAGTAGATACCGAGGCGGCTGCAAAGCCGTACGACAAGCGCGAGCAGCAGTGTTTCCAGTGCACCACGCAGCACGCCCTGCCATGGAGTCGAGAGCATATCTGCGAGGCGAAGGTCGAGACCCGTCAGCGCGAGCAACGGCAGGATGAGGTTGGACATCGCGCTGTAACCGATCATCGGGTTTTTGCCGACGTCTTCGAGCAGCGAGAACCAGCGCCGACTTTTGAATTCGACGAGCAGGATCGTCAATGCGCTCAGCGAGAAGAGCGCGAGACCTGTGCACACGAAATAGTAGCTCAGCGTCGGATGATCCTTTTTGATGCCGCCCTCGAACGGTTCGAAAGTCAGCCCGAGCGTGAGCCAGAACGCTCCCCATTGAACACATGCCCGCACCAGCCTGCCTGTCGCGCCTGCAAGGTTTTGTGCCAGCAAGATCGCGAGCATACTTCCTACGAATAGTGTCAGGGTCGTTGGGAGCAGCCGACGAGTTTCAAGCCCGACCAGCGCGATCGGAGTTATCAGCAGGCATAGACTGGCAAGGAGCGCAAGCTGTCGTTTCTGCCAGGATCGAACTGTTCTTTCACTTCCATCGGATCTTTCAGTCACTTCCCGTAGCGGAGCCTCATCTGTACTACTCTGTCCTTCCGAATCTTCAGCAGGCGGCGACCGGCTGGAGAATGGCTCTACCGTTACGTTTCCGGACTGCTTAGTTTCTAACTGTTGTACTTCAGTCTGACCCACTTCAGACTGTTCGTCCTCTCTCTGCTTACTGCGGCTCCATTCGAGCAGCAAGTCACCGCAGATCGTGCCGGGCACAATGATGAATAGATAGCAGACGAACTCCCAGCGAAACAGCCAGTACATATCCCAGCCAAAAACATGTGGTCCCCAGTTCCAGAGAGAATGTACCCATCCCTTTGGCGTTTGCGAAAGCCGCATCCCGAGCAGCACGGCGAGGGGGGAGAGGCGCGCCAGCAAACTGCGACGTGTCGCCAGCCAGATCAGAGAGCCGAAAACCGCCATATTCGCCAGCACGAGCAGGATAATATCTGCACGATCGAGTGAAAATCTTCCCCCTTTCGGAAAACGAAGCTGGGAGAGAAGCAGCGCTGCGAGTGCGTAGCTGATCAGGCGAATCCTGAGGGCGACAGGGCGACTCCAATTTTTCGGATAGCGCGAAAACAGGGGAAACAGCAGAGCGAAGCCCAGGAGGCAAAGGTACCATGTAGAGGTATGTGGGGATTTCGCAAGCGTTTCGGGACGGATATGCTGGATGTAGAGAGCGAAAAAGACGAGGAGCACTCCGCGCTCGAAAATTCTGACGACCGTGCGCAGTCTACTTTTTTCGCGATCCAGCCTCGCGCTGAGGGCAAGCGGGATCGCTGCACCCATCGCGAACAGGAAGACCGGGAAAATCAGATCCACCCAGGTCAGCCCCGGGAGTTTCGGGTTGAAAACGTGATAAGGCGGCGGTTCCTGCGCATGGTACATCCAGACGGGCAACGGCATATCGAAGGGGATCACGCCCGAAAAGATCATTAGCAGAATTGCCGCGCCGCGCAGCACATCGAGTGCGTAGGCGCGTGGCGCGGCTTGTTTCGTAATTTCGGCGGTTGGTACAGTAGTATTCGTGATCGTGTCTGTTAAAGTAGTGACTATATTTTGCTGGACAAGTGAATTGGGCTGTAGTGCAGGCAGGATGGATTCCCATTTCTATGGGAGACAATGGGATTCAGAACGAAGCGATACGGATTAGCCTGAGAATGCAGGAAGGGGATGCTGCCAGCATGGGCAGCGCTACAGGCAGGAATATCGCCTCGCCGCGAGCAGGGCGGACAGTCTCGAATCATTACTGCCATTCGAGACAGGCACGGAGGTGGCGGCTGCAGCGCGGGCTGCGGAGTTTTTTGAGGGCTTTGGCTTCGATCTGACGGATGCGTTCGCGGGTCACCAAAAAGTGGCGACCGACCTCTTCGAGCGTTTTCTGACAGCCGTCTTCGAGACCGAAGCGCATCATCAGCACTTCGCGTTCGCGCAGCGTCAGGTAGTCGAGGCAGTCCTCGATCTTTTCGCGCAAGATCATGTGGGAAGCGGCTTCGGCAGGAGACAGCGCATCATGATCGACGACGAAATCAGCGAGATGGCTGTCTTCCTCTTCGCCGATCGGCGTTTCCAGAGAAAGTGGTTCTGGCGCGACGCGAATAATTTCCGAAACACGTTCGACAGGCATATCGAGCGCGCGAGCGAGTTCATCGAGCGTGGGTTCGCGCCCGTGCTGCTGGAGGAGCTGGGACGAGGTTTTAACGAGGCGATTGATCGTTTCGACCATATGAACGGGTATACGGATCGTGCGCCCCTGGTCGGCGATCGCGCGGGTGATCGCCTGCCGGATCCACCACGTCGCGTACGTACTGAACTTGTAGCCTTTACGATAGTCGAACTTTTCGACAGCGCGGATCAAGCCGATGTTGCCTTCTTGAATCAGGTCGGGGAACGACATCCCGCGCCCGCTGTAGCGTTTGGCGATCGAGACGACGAGGCGCAGGTTCGCCTGTGTCAGAGTATCTTTGGCGCGTTTGGCGGAGCAGGGGTCTTCGTGTTCACGTTCGATGCGCTTTGCGAGTACGATCTCCTGCGCGATCGATAGCAGTGGGGTTTTACCGATTTCGCGCAGCCATGCGCGTACGGAATCATCGAGTGGCAATCCTTCGAGGTAGCTGATGTCGTCCTGTATGATTTCCGGGTCTTTGACGACATCCGAGGTAGGAATATCTTCAATTCGCATCGGCAACACGAATTCTTTGACCGGTATCAGCTTCTGGATGACCTCTATTCCTTCCTGCGCGAAGATTTCGAGCAGGTCTTCGATCTGATCGACATCGAAATCTTCCTGCATCAGACTTTCGATGATCTCGTCATAGGTCAGAAAACCGCGGTCTTTGCCACGATCGACCAGCAGGCGTAACTCCTCCGTCCCCCTGACTGATTCCGAGCCGATGGATTCGCTGATCACTCCCACGCTAACACTCTCCTTCCGTGCAGAAAACGACGTATGCGGCTTCGCAGTTCGAGTGCCACAGAGTGCCTGCCGCTGGCAGGTCTTACTGTCTCGACGGGCTACTCTTCGGCGGCGGGGGGCGAGCCACGCAAAATGCGCATTTTCTGATGATACTGTTCGATGGCAGTAGACTGCTGGTCGGGCGGCAGTGTGGCGATATGTCGCTGCAGGGCAGACAACTCGCGGCGGTCACGTTCTGTATTCAAACGGCGTAGGCAGTCGGTGATCGCTGCCTCATTGAGAAGTTCGTTCGACACCAGCAGCAGTGAATCCTCTACGATCTCGCTAATAAAATTCGAGAATTTTGCGGGAATTCGAGTCGTATAGCCAGAGGGGTTCCTGGCAAGCGGGTTCTCATCGTTGAAAGCGCCGTCGTCAGCACGAAAACTCGAGTCGGTATCCCGCAGGCTTTCATCGACTATTTGCTGTTCTGCCTCTTCGTCCTGGACCTGACGCAGAAATGGAAGCGGATCGATACTGCCGTCCGACCGTGCGGGGGTTCGCGCAGCCCAGGCAAACATGCGTTTGCCGAAATCGGTGACGAGAGACGCTTCCTGAATGCGACTTAATATGTAAACGCGCCATTGTGGGCTGAGCATCGCACGGAGCAGTTGGCGTTCGGCTTTTTCGACGCCAGTAAGAAGGGGAGCATCGAGGGGCGGCGGGGTAGGATCGCCGACGGGTCCTGTACGGTAGCGCCCCTGTTTTCCTTTGCCGTATCCGCCACCATTATTGTAGCCGCCGTTTCCACTGTAGCCCTCCTTTTTGTAGCCGCCATTTCCATTGTCGCCGCGCCGTACAATCCCCTGTGTGTTCGGCCAGGTCGGCTGCCCGTTACTCCACGGACGTTGTTCGGCAGGACGATAGGAATTCGGTGGTGGCTGCGTTCCGAGCGTGCCCCGATTTGTGTTTTCTGTCAGTGGATAACCATCATCGCGAGGTGTGCGGCGTTCTCGCATCTGGCGCGCAACGGTTTCGACATCGGCAAGTATCTGCGTGATCGCCCGCCCGATGTCGTAGTTATGGGATGGATGAAGGTAGGCGATCTTCTGCGCGAAACGGTCGCGCTGCGTGAGGGAGGGAACCGTAGCGAGAATCGGAATCAGTTCCGCAAGCGCATTATCACGTCCGTTTTCGGTGCCGAGGTCATGGCGTTTGAGCGCAAGTTCCAACTGGAAATCGACTCTCGGAATTGCGTTGTCAAGGGCCTTCTGAAAGGCAGCTGTCTCCCCGCGCTTCAGCAGCGAGTCGGGGTCTTCCCCTTTGGGGAGCCGTGCCACACGCACTTCCGCCTGTTCGATGCCGATCGATTCCCATGTCACCGCGCCTCGCAGTGTCGCCTTGATGCCTGCCTCATCGCCGTCATAACAGATCACGACGCGCGGATTATAGCGTGCCAGCAGGCGGGCATGATCCTCCGTCAGGGAGGTCCCGAGCGTCGCGACGCACTGAGTGAAGCCCGCCTGGTGCGTCGCGATCACGTCCATGTAGCCTTCGACGAAGACAGCAGGCGTCTCGCCGCTTAGTTTTTTGCGAGCGAAAAATAGCCCGTACAGCGTGCGCGATTTGTCGAACAGCAGCGACTGTTCCGAGTTCAGATATTTTGCTTCTTGAAATTCTGCCTTCGGATCTACTGCGCCCATTGCGCGCCCGCCGAACGCAATCACGCGCCCCTGCACGTCGTGGATCGGGAACATCATGCGGTTTCGAAATGTGTCGTAATTGCCGCCTGTCTCTTTGCGTGTCTTCAAAAGCCCAAGTCGCGCTGCGAGATCGAGATCCACGCGCTTCTGCGTCAGAAACCCGGTTAGCCCGTCCCAGTCGGGTGGCGCATAACCGATGTCCCACTGATCTTGCGTCTCTTTGAGTATTGCGCGACCAGCAAGATAGTCGCGCGCCTCCGGACTGCGCGCCAGCCGATCCTGATAGTACTGTACGGCGAGCCGGTTCATCTCGTACATCTGTTCGCGTTCGCTGGCGCGTTCCGGACTAAGGCCCTTGCGCTCGAACGGGATGCCCGCCCGCCGCGCAAGCCACTCCAGCGCTTCGACGAAATCCAGATTTTCTTTCTTTTGCACGAAGGTAAAGACGTCACCACCTTCCCCACACGACCAGCATTTGTAGCTTTGTCGGATCGGGCTGACGCTGAAAGAAGGTTTTTTGTCGGCGTGAAACGGACAGAGACCGGTCCAGTTTGCGCCCGACTTTTTCAGACGCGTGTGCTGGCTGACGATCTCGACGATATCGCTGCGTGTCCGCACCTCTTCTTTAATGTCTTGTAGATCGCGATCCATTTTTGTTGCGGTTCTTTATGTTACAGTTCTTTGTTACGATTCTATGCTGCCCGCGCTGATCTGCTGTTCGATACACTTTGAACTACTTTCGCCAGCGCCGATTGAACTACTTTCGCCAGCGCCGAACCTTCTACCTGCTCGTTTCTCAAATTTGGTGCCGGGTGCATTTCGAGTGTGTAGCTGCTCCTCCAGTATCTGTTCATAAGTGGCAAGCACCTTTGCGGTTTGAATTGCAACGCTCTGCTCGCGCGCAATATGCTGACCTCCGACGCGACAGGCGCCACGGGTTTCGGCGGCAAAATGCACCAGGTCCGCAAGACTATCCTCCGGCTGCCATGCATAGCCTGCCCGGTAGCGGAGCAGTGTCGGGAGACTCCCGACCCCTCGCGTCGCAATGACCGGTACGCCCCGCGCAATTGCCTCGAACACCACGAGCGGGCACGGATCGAAAAGACTCGGCACAATGAACACATCGCAAGCGGCATAAAAAGCGTCGAGATCGGTGACGATTCCGATGCCGTTATGACATCCTGGCAGTGCCGATAAGTTCAGGTTCGCTGTAAATTGGCCCCCGATCAGCAGATAGATTCCGTCTTCGGGAGTCAACGCGGCAACCATCTGCCGCCAGCCTTTACGTTCTACTGCGCCTCCGAGATAGCCAACGATGGTCCGCTTGCCCGCCTCAGGAGCAAAACGACTGCGCGCTGCTGCCCGTTCCGATTCTGTCGGGAGGCGGAATGGAGCTATTCCATTTTCGATCGTCCGTGACAGCAGTGGATTACCATAGAGGCGCTCGTGCTCGCGCTGCAGCATCTCGGAACAGAACAGCAGATGTGTGGAGGGCGGAAAGTTTCGCCAGAATCTGTCCTCAGCGAGCATTACGACACGCTGCTGTAGATGCGAAAGCGTGGAGCGCAGGTTGTCCGGTCGGTCGAGAGCGTTGTGTTCGTAGGCGGAGCGCGTCAGGAAGTGGCACTGCATCAGATCGGCTAGGTCGGCGACCTGCGGCTGATGAACATGAACGATGTCGAATTTTCTGCCGCCGAGCGCCGCTAGAATTGCCTTTCTTGCGATGAGCCACTGGTACAGAAAAACACGCTGCGGTTTGTACAGCGGCAGCCACTCTACGCTTGCCTGCAGGGATTTGTCCAGTTTTTGCGCGATAACTGTCACTGAATAGCCGGACTCCAGAGCGACGCACACCCCCGCCATCGCCACTTTCGCAATCGCGCTTTGCTGTCCAATTTCTTCGTGTATCATGCACAGTGTTGGCTTCATCAAAGCTCCCATCGTGGTTCATCGACGCCAGAATGCGTTCTGGAAATGCGCTCTATTGCCTGCGGTCTTTTTGTGCTGACTAGAGGTTGAGTAGCTCGGCATAGACCTGTTCATACCGGTCGATAATGCAGTTCCAATCGAATTCGCGCGCTCGTGCAAGACCGCGCTCCCCCAGATGCTGCCGCTCTCGTGCCTCTTGAAGCAGGTCGAGAATCGCCGCCCCGATCTGGTCTTCCGGTACGATCCGCCCGTACCTGCCCTCACACAAGACTTCTCGCGCGCCGACATTGGGAGTCGCGACGACCGGGATTCCCGAAGCGAGCGCTTCGAGGTAGGGCACGCCAAAGCCTTCATAGCTGCTTGGCAGGCAGAAGACCCACGCTTTTCGATAGAGGTCAGCCAGTTCGGCGGTCGGAATGCGTCCTGTCACAGTCACATTTGGCGCTTCGGGCGCATCGTCCGTCACCATCCATAGCTGTGCCTCGGATTGTGCTGGTAGAACTTCACTGGCGAATATATTCATCAGCAGCTTGCCGCGCTTGCGATTATTGTAGGTACCCACAAATAGGATCGAAGGGAAAGGCGTCTTTTGCAGTCTTTGCGCCTCTTCTGAATCGTGAGCGGAATTGGTGCTGCTCAGCGGATGAAAAACGCTCAAATCGATGCCGTTCGGGATCATTTTGTTATGAGCGGCGCGTAGAGATGGAAAGGAAAGGAGCGTATTATGTGAGACGCAAACGGTGCGGTCAGCGGTGTGAACCGCCCTCTGTTCACCTGCCGCGAGCAGCAGCATACGCATTCGCGCGCGGAATCCCCGAATATATTTTGCTTCCTGAAGACAGGAGCCGTGCATCGTTCGGACACGCGGCGGCATATTAACTCGACTGCTGTTGTGAATTCTTTTTCGCCGGCCACTCTCGTCACTTTCAGTAGCTGTAGGCCTTTTGCTGCGTGGGAGAAAGTAGTCGTCCGTATGCGCGTGAACGATGTCGTAGCTGCTGAAGTCGATGCGACGCAGGTTCCAGGCGAAGCGAAATGTCGTCAGTTTCGAACCCACCGGAATTGTCGTAGTAGTATAGAGTGCGTCTTCGGGAGCCCGACAGCGGCTGAACATCGTCACGGCATGCCCGCGATCGGTCAGCGCGTTTGCCATCCCATGCGCCTGATAGCCGACGCCCATTTTCTCCTCGCCTGGCAGGTACAGCGAAATCATCGCGATTTTCAGCTGTTCGGGTAAGCATGCTGACGTCATGTAATCGTCGTTTCGACAACGGATTTGAAAACAGAATCGAGAGAAGCTTCAGGCAAAACAGGAGCCGGATTTCGAGATCTGAAGCTGTCCCTGGAACGCTGGAACGGCAGCTCGATGCAGCGATAAAAAACGATCGAGAGCAGGATGGTAACGGGCAGCCCAATGCCACAAAAATAGATTTCACGCATCGAAAGCGACCATCCAGCTCGGGATGGCAGAATGCTCATCAGGCGAAATACAGTGCCATGCAGTAAATAGAGGCTGTACGAAATTGTGCCCATCTTTACGAGCGGACGAAAACTCAAAACCCGTTGCAGCGCGGTTCCCTCAATGCTTGCCAGTCCCATCAGCAGTCCGAATGCCGCTGCCCAGCACAGGGGTAAAAGGAAAAACTGCTCTCGCGAACGCTCGATGCAAATCGCTGCAGCCAGCGCAAATAACGTGATCGACGGCAGTAATTTTATACGTCGCGAACACCCCGCATCTTCCCCGAAACCAATCCTCCTCTGGGCAGTGCGCTTTGCCAGGAGGGCGCCCGATGTTTTCAGAAAATATGCTGCCCACATACCTGCGCCGAATTCCGCCCATCGGCTGATACAGATTTCGTTTCCGAGATCGGTAAGAAGAAATTCGGGGAAGTACCGTTTGCAAATCAGGCGATAAAAAACCGTTGCGAGGATCGGTGTACCGATTGCCCAACCGACTCTATACCGTCTTCCCAGCCAGACCAACAGCGGGAGCAGCACATAAAATTGCATCTCCACCGATAACGACCAGTAAGCTCCGTCGAGCGTATGTCCGTAATTCGGAAAGAAGCCGTGTATCAGAAGCAAATGCGCGCCGACATCGACGCCAGATTTGTTGTTGAGAGGTAACAAAGACTGAAAGGGAACTTTCCACCAGCTTGCCCCTCCGTATCGAAAGACGAGCGAGGAGACAACGAGTGTCAGGAGCAAGGCGGCGAAGTACGGCGGATAAATACGCAGAAATCGGCGGCGGGCATAGCGTTGCAGGTTAAATGGAGCAAAAGGAGCCGAATACTGCTGCGTCTCCTGGGTTGAAACACTGCCTGAACCACTGTTTGAGACGTTTCCCTTTACACTCACCAGCGGCAGAAAAAGACAAAACCCCGACAACACAAAGAACAGATCGACGCCTGCTCGCCCGAGCGCCAGCCATCGTGATAGCCCGCTTTCAGCCGGTATTCCTGCCCAGACTCCCGCATGACAGAGCAGCACGATACCGATCGCGATCCCTCGCATCCCGTCGATCCAGACAAGACGCTGAGGTATCTCCTGAACGGAGTCATCAGCATTTCTAATGCCTGATTTTACAGGTTCACTGTAGGGAGCCTGTGTCCCGATCATCGCCGATCCTTTTGGAGAGCGACCGGCACATTTTCATTTCCGCGACTCGCTTCCACCGAAACCTCGGGAGAGGCGATGGCGGCGTGTGCAGTTCGAATCGATCGGTTTTGTTCCCGCAAATTCAATCGAAACCCGGCAGCCAGCCCAACGAACGTGCCGACAATAGCGCCGAGTAACTGTGTAAAGCAGCTGGCCAGTCGATGCAGGAACTCGATGGTATTTGCCAGCGCAGAGCGAAACAGGTATCTCCAGACGATCGACTTGAACAGCCCGAAATGGCGCGCGAGCAGCTGAAGATGGTTGCGCTCATGATAGTAGGTATAGCGCGTATTGAACCGCTTACCGACCGCATGTGGCGCGGCGAGGTGCGTGACGATGGCAGTCGGCTGAAAGACGATTTTCATGCCAGTTTCCCGAATACGGAGGCACAGATCGGTCTCTTCCCGCACTTCGGTGCCGGGATAGTCAGCGTTAAACCCGCCCATCGCCTGAAGCAGAATGCGCCGAAACGACATGTTGCAGCCGATGATATGGTCAGTTTCGATCGCCATTCCGGGATCGGCAGCGAAGTTGCCGGTTAAGGTTCCGTCGCTCCGCAAACGTCCGATTTCGGTGACGCCAGTTGACTCCTCGCCCGGCTGATTATTGAGGGCGCGACCTCCAACCGCGCCGACATCTAACTTTCCGTAGGGCAGGACTAGATTTTCGAGCCAGCCAGGGTGTGCATAAGCGTCATCATCGACGAATGCAACAATTTCGCCTGTAGCGCCGCGCAGCCCGATATTGCGGGAAAGTGTCATGCTTCCGCTTCCCGCGTCGTTTCGTAGGTACAGGAGCTCGTTGAAATCCTGTACAACCTGCTTTGAGAGGGAATCTGCGGACGCATCGACGACGATGATTTGCGCTGGCGGCCGTGTCTGTGCGTTCAGGCACTCCAGACAGCGGCGCAGGTAGGCTGGTCGATCGAGCGTCACAACGATTACAGTCACTGTGAGTTGCGGTGCGGTCGGGGCTGTCATACGAGCCGGTATCGCTTTCTCGCCACCGGGCGAAGTCATTTTTTTACTACAGGGCGAAGTCGCTCAATGCGCCAGGTCAGCGGCGGTGGCAGCAGGGTATAGAGACGGTCGTTCAGGCGGGGCAGCAGCAGCCATCCTGCAGTCCGAATACGTAACGCCAGCCGAAATTCATGGCGGCGAAGGGCTTTCCACAGGTAGTGCTGCACTGCCTCACGATAGGCGATTCCATAACCGGCGAGCGCAGGCAGAAATTCTAATCCCCTTGTTTTCTCGATCAGTGGGCGACCTGTGTACCAGGCGTTGACGATGCCGCAGAGCGTCCAGAGTCCGTTGGCGGCGTCATTTGTATTTTGCCGCGTGTGAAGTCTCGAAAATCCGAGACGCTGCGGAAGCGTATGCCATTCACACAGACGCGCCACATTAAGGAACAACGTCCAATCATCCCCGCACTGCTGTGAGGGACTGAAACCTCCGGCGCGAATCACCGTCTCGCGCTCGATGATCGACGACGAAAGCACCCCCCGATTTTGCTCCAGAAGCAGGCGGAAACTGTCGCCTTCGATGTCGAGATAGCCCGTGCGATTGGAGGAGGGATCGCCGCGTTCGACTGCCCTACAGCACTCGGCGAATGTCTTCGCGACGAAATCTCGATCGTATCCATACTGCTTTTGCGGTCCGTCCTCTGTGTCGGCAAAGAACCAGACCGGGTTTCGCAGCGCTTTGCAGTCGGGATGCGCGTGGATGTGTGCGGCAGCAAAACATAGCTTATCCGGGTGCCAGACGTCGTCATCGTCCAAAAAGCAGACCCACTCATATTTTGCCACGGCGATGCCGGTGTTGTGCGCGATTGAGGGACCCAGGTTAGGCTGTTCGCTCAGCACGACATCCGGGAAAGCATGGCAGACCGCGGCTGCCGTATCGTCCGTGCTGCCATCGACTATAACGATGATCTCAGCCGCCGGATAGGTCTGCGCCTTCACGCTGCGGAGCGCTTCCAGCACATACTCCCGCCGATTGCAGGTCGCGATCACGACCGAAAATCGTATCGAGCCTACGTCATTCTCGCTCTTCTGGTGTGGGAGACGAGTCGCGGAATGGTCGTCTGTTATGTCCCGATGGGCGTGTGTTTGATTCGTTATCGGGAGAATAGGAAGCCTCTTCTGGCTGCATTGTCAGAGCAGGAAGCCGAACGAGTCGCAGTTGACGGCGATGCTTGCGGCGCAGAAATGGTGTCCGCAGCGCAGCGAGCAATGGATGATGCCCGCACCATTCCCAGTCGCGCAGTTCGGTCTGCCAGTCGAGTTCATACGCGTGCCCGGAGCTCTTTGCTTTGCTGGCGAGTTGATCGGCCTCTCGCACCCAGGCATAGTGGTGAATACCTTGATCCGCGCGAATCACGCGGTGCACGGGCACGCTGGCGGCATGCCATGGATCGGTATTTCGGCGCGAAAAGTCGACCCGGTAGAGCGCCGAATGGCACTGCCGCGCACAGAGGAACTGTGCGCCGGGACGCACTACGACCGGTCCCGGATACCCGGCCGCAATCTGCCAGAAACGTCCGCAGGCTTCGAGATAGTGATTCTTACCTGTCTTACCAACCTGGCAATAGAGCCATCGCGCTGGATATTCCATCCCCTCAAATCCGAGTCTATTCGCTTCCGAAAGGCACGCCATAAACTCCGGCAAGTCGGGCAACGCTTCGTCGGTATCGAGTTGAAGCACCCAGTCAGCGCCTTCGCTTGCGAGATCGAAAGCGCACTGCCGCTGGAAAGTATCGTTTTCGATTGGCGAATGCTGCGGTCGAAAATAGCTGCCGGGAACGAAACGCATCTTCCCCGCTGTATCGATTGCGCTCAGTCGCGCGAGGCAGGTTCGTACTGGTATTGGTTCGCCCGTCCAACTCTGTGCGTTCTCGTCGTACGAAACAATGATCTTTTCGACGACGCTATAGTAGGAGGCAACGCTCTTTTCGAGATGGGCAGGGTCGGCGGCGAGCAGGTAGGCACTGAGTCGCATCTTACTTTCGCCACCTTCCTCATGTTCATACCCTGGCTCTCGGCGCAGTAAGCAAAGCCCCTCTGATAGGGCACTCCCTGCCGAAATTCAAAACCGGAAACCTATTAAATCTAATAGTGTGAGCGTGCCGATTACGTCTGTCCAGCCGAATCGTCGTGTGCCCTGTGGAGGAATATAGAGGATGTCGTTCGGGCGCAAGAGGCAGTTCGCGCGCATATCGCCTTTTTTGAGCATCTGTTCGAGATCGACGGGCAGTACGGTCGTGACGCCTTTGATCGTACGCACGATTCCGATACGCCGTGTATCGCCGTTGGGGAGTGCGCCTCCAGCGAGGTTCAGCGCATCGAGCACGTGCAGACCACCGTGCTCTGGGATCGGGTAGGCTCCGGGACGATTGACTCGTCCCATCACGGCGATGCGTTCTTCGATTTCGGGAATGAAAAGTACATCGCCGGGTTTGAGCGCGAAAGAGACTGCGGCTGGTTCTGCTCTGCCAGCGAGCAATGGGCTCAAATCGACAGGTATCACTTTTGCGCCGCGCAGAATACGGGCTTGTACCAGGGCGGCGTGTTCGGTTGGTCCGCCGACGGTCGCGAGCAGACCGAGCAGGGTCATTCCGGGTGCGAGTTCCGTCGCGCCCGGATGCGCTGCCTGTCCCATCACGAAGACGGTCGCGCGGATGAGTTCGCGCTCCTCGAGTAGTATCAGATCGCCCGGTTCGAGCACGGGGTTGGCATCGGTGTCGGGATGAGCGACTGCGAACTTCGGATCGATCGAAATCAGTTTCGTGCCGCTGCGCACGATGCGCCCCGCGATATGCGCCATTCCCGCAGTCGTCCCACCTGCGGCCGCGATCCCGTCGAGCAATCGCCACGACGTCTGCATTTGATAGGAGCCTGCTGCTTTGACCGCCCCGATCACGCGCACACGCTGCGAGTGCATTTCGCGTATGCTGATCGAGACCATGGCGTTGTTGTACATTCGGTCGATAGCAATTTGTAACTCTGCCGTGAGGCTTTTCAGCGACTTGCCAGCGACCGAAACCGTGCCAATTGCGGGATAAGTGAACGTGCCGTCAGGCAGTACCATGACTATTTTGTCGAGGTCGGGATGATTCTGCACTGCGATTTCAAGCACGTCCTCGGCGCCCGGAATGATGTCTCTCTGCTGTGCAGCAGTGGGCGCGATGCCACAAGATAGCAGCAACAGGGTCAGCCACAGCGCTCGAAGCGCCGCTAGCGGGACGGATTTACCTGTTTCGTAATGCGAGCAGCCTATTTTGTGCGGCATCGGATTCCCCTGACGTTTCTCTCTTGGCATGGGAAAGCGGGTCGACCTCGCCCCCAACGCTCTATCCTCTCGATTTGTTCCGCACGAAGCGAGGGGAGCAAATGCGATCAAGCGTTGCCGGGCACAGTATCCAGCGCCTCTATCGATTGACTGGCTTCGATGGAGGCGTTTTGATTATCGCGCCTTCTCGCGTTCGCACGACTGCCAGCGATTCAGCCTCGGCATCGTGAAAAGTGCTTCGCCGTGCGAGACTTCGCTCGACCTCTGCCTCTACCCGTCGCTCGAAATCCAGTTCCGACTTTGCCAGCCCGGTCGTGCCGATCTCCACTTGCGCTTCAGTTTCACTCGCTCTTTCGTTCTGCGCAGGCGCGAGCATTTCCCGAAGCAATATCAGGCTAAAACCGGTGAGCAGACCGATAAGCGCAGCCGAAACCATATAAATCGGCACGTTTGGCGCAATCTTTTGTGCACGGGATGCCGCTTGCAAAATCGTAAAAGGCTGGAACGCTGTCAGCGAGCGCTGCTGAAATGTTTCGACGTTTCGAGTCAGAAGAGAAGCCATGCTCTGATGGCGATCTAATTCGCGTTGATATATTTGCTGTTTGCTTTCCAATCCTGTATATCGATCCAGCGCGGACTGTTGAAACTGGACAGACATTTTTGCCGCGGACAGTTCCGCCTCAGCCTCGGCCACTGCAACCCGCCCGATGGCGATTTTATCCTCGATGTCGCCACGAGTGGGATCGGCGACTTGGGTCGTCGAGGCAGTCAGGACTGGCATATCACCCAGACGCTTCTCCAGGTCGGCTATCTCGGCATCGGTCTGAATAATCTGAATGTGAGATGGCTTGTAAAGCGTCAGCAGTTTGGCTCGTAATGTGCGAAGCGTATTGATCTCTGCGCGGGCAGCAGGGATTTCGAGGTTGGGAGCGTAGGCAGTTCGTTCACGGAAGAGGGGAATCGAGGAGTGAAGATTGAGAAGCATTGCGAGGCGCGCTTTATTGCCAGAAAGGGTTTCTAGAGATCGTTCGTACCGGTCGCGCGTTGCGGCGGCAGAAAGCACAGACTGTTCACGTTCCGTTTTGAGATCGGCGATGTGGGCAAGGTCTTTGAAGCGAAGCAGAGATTTATCGGCTTTATCGAGCAGTATATTCTCGACGTTCAGTCGCTGGTTTGCCATTTTCAGCGCCGCCCGATTATCTGTCTGGCGTGCGCGTTCCAAATCGTCCCGATAAACGGCGGGAAGAGCAGTCGCCATTTTTTCGGCATTATTGGCGGAATCCGAATCGAACTGAATCTCGATAATATCGGTGCCGGGGAGTGGATGTATATCGAGATGGATGCTCCCGTCCGGCACTCTCGTAGTCCGATACGCATCGTTCAGTATAGGTTCAGATCGAATCATTTCGGTCTGCGTCGCAAGGTCACGTACAGGCAGAGCGGGAAAGGCGGAGGGCAGAGAATCGGTGAGATCGAGGGGCGCGATAGGCGTTGTGCGAGTTTCAAGCAGCAGACGGGTGATGGAGCGATAGGTAGGGCGAGTGAATGCAACTACAATTGCGCCAACAGAAATGAACAGCAGCAGAGATGCGAACAGGAGGCCACGTCCCTGCCATAGCAGACGGGCATAATTGCGCAGAGTCTCCTCGCCATTCGCTGTCGGAACAGTCACTGCCGATTGTATCACAAGGTCCCCTGCTGGTAGTCTACGACCGGGAGTGACGAAAAATCCGAATGCAATTACACAAATAATAACACAGACAACATACGTGCAGTATAACAACAACCGATCAATATGTCAACTATTGATTTGAAGTTATTACTCGCCCTGCCTTGAACTCGTACTTATAGGCAGAATATCTGCATTGCCTACCTCTGTCCCGAAGCTTCGGGACAAGGGTTTGAGGGTGAGGATGAATTGGTATGATTTGAATAAGGCTGTTCGGCGTTAGCAGGTTCTCCGTTGGTAAATGTTCTGTTTCTTGTCATTCAGTAACCTTTCCAGTCTCCATTTCCATCTCTTTACGCAGCAGCCGCTTGACGACTTTGCCCGTGTTGCCGCGCGGCAAAGAGTCGCGAAACACGAGACGGCGTGGAACCTTATAATTTGCAAGCCGCTCGCGGCAGTAGGCGATCAGTTCGCGCTCCGTAGCGACTGCCTGATCGCGAAGAATCACGACTGCAACGACTTCCTCGCCACGTGCCGCATCCGCCTGACCGATCACGGCGGCGTCGGCGACCGAAGGGTGAGTGAACAGTACCTCTTCGATCTCTCGCGGATAGACATTCAAGCCTGCCGTAATGATCATGTCCTTCTTGCGATCGAGGATAAAAATGTAGCCGTCGGCGTCGATGCTGCCGATATCGCCGGTGTGGTACCAGCCACCGGTCATCACTTCCGCCGTCGCTTCCGGTTGATTCAAGTAGCCGAGCATAACGTTGTCGCCCCGCACGACGATCTCGCCCACCGCATCGACGGGCAAGGGCATGTCAGCCTCATCGAATATGGCCACTTCAACGCCAGGAAGCTGTGGCCCGACGCTGCCGACCTTGCGAATTCCATCGATCGGATTGACCGATGTTACCGGGCTGCACTCCGTCGGTCCGTCGCCTTCGAGCACTGGCACGCCGAACTTCGTTTCCAGTGCATTCAGCATTGTGACGGGGAGGGGCGCTCCCCCGGAGACGAAAGCGCGGACGCTCGATGTGTCGAATGGGTAGGCTTGTGCATACTGGAGCAGGGCATTGAAAATTGCTGGAACCGCTGGGAAAATCGTCGCGCGATGCTTCTCGACCGCTTCGACAGTTCGCGCCGGATGAAAGTTTTCGAGCAGGATCGTCGCGCTCCCGCAGGCGAGCGGCAGGTTCATGCAGACAGTTCCCGCGAAGGAGTGGAAGAGCGGCAGAACGGTCAGAAACTTATCGTCGGGCGTAATATGCAGCACTGCCCGCACCTGCTCGACGTTGCGAGTCAGGTTTCTGTGCGAGAGCATCGCGCCTTTCGGATGCCCGGTCGTCCCGGAAGTATACAGGATCACTGCGCAGTCATGCTCTCGCACGGCAGGGAGTGGAGGACTGCTATTTTCGGCAAGAGCCGCCGCGCCACGCAGCATTATGTCCGTAAAATAGAGCATGCCGCTTATACTCTCAGCAGGCAATGTCTCGGGCGGTTCCGACTGTGGCGTGATCGAAACGATGTGCTTCAGCGTCGGCAGCCCGGCTCGCGTCGCCTGCACATTTGGCAGCAGTGGGGCGGCGGTCAGCACGAGTTTGATTTGCGCGTCTCGCCAGATATATTCCAACTCTGCCGGTTTCAGGCGAGGATTCGAGGGTATAACGACTGCGCCGATCTGCCCGGCAGCGAAATAGCCGAGCACGAAAGGGGGACAGTTCGGCAGCAGCAGCGCGATCCGGTCGCCTTGCCCGATGCCGAGCGAGCGCAGCCCAGCCGCGAACCGCGCCACCGCGACCGCCAGTTCCGCATAGGTCATCGATTGGTCTCGGAAAACGAGGGCGGTGTTTTGCGGTGTGTTCTCACTACCCTGTTTGATAAGGTCCGACAGCAGCATACGCTAGATTTCTCCCAATTCGTTGATTTCTCCCAATTCGTTGATTTCTCTGATTGAAACCCGGTGCTAGCGGGTGTTCTGCCGAGCGTACTTCGGACGCGTGGGTTGCTCCTCTGCTCATTTTTGCGAGCTTCTCATACAGACTACCACAGGCATAAGTAAACCGGAAAGGCAATGCGAAACTTTTTTCTGAAATCGTTTTTGTACAGTCGGTTCGAGTAATTATCCCGCTGCTATGGCTGACCGGGAGGTCCATCGGGCCAGACGGTTCCGTTGCTTTTCCATAGCCCGACCGCATCCTGATAGAACTGCTTTGCAATCGCCAGATTGTAGAACCCTTCACGGGGGATATAGCTGCCGTTCATACCGGAAGTAGAGAAGTAGATGTCGCCATCGTGTTCGCGCAGTGATTTAAATCCACTCCAGGGAACAAATTTGGTCTTGTCCGGAGCGATGTCGTAGAAGCCGTCTGCCGTCAGAACAGAGGTGCAGACAAATAGCTTGTCCGGAGTCGGAAACCGCATCTTGAGTTCGAACCATGTTAGGGCACACCATATCAGGGCGCAAATGAATAGCGCTGGTGCCGCAATGCCCGCAATAAAGGCGATCGGTACCATAATCAGCGCAAGACTTGTGTTCAGGCCATAGACCCATACCGCGAGAAAGTAACCGGCTAACAGACCGAAAATCCCGAAAAAGCCGTACATTTGAGGCAAGCGAAACATCATATACAGGTTACAGCGCTAGTTGGCTGCCCGTGTGCTGTAGTAAGTGATATTGATCTCGCGCTGTCCGGGGAGAGGCTGATACTGGTTTTGCATCGGGCTGCCAGCCGTAATCGGCGGCAAGTTTCGCTTGATCACGTATTTGATCGACTGTACTACGATCGTGCCAATGATGCAAATCAGCAGTACGGCGATGCGGAACAGGGCAGCATTTTGAGCGTGTTCGGCGTCGATGGCCATATCACGACGATGGAAAGTCGTGACAACCATCACAACGGTGAGACAAAGCTGGATCATATCGAGCGCGGCGATCGGATTGCGAGTAGGTTTCATAATGGCTCCTGTGTACGATTATACGTCCTCGACAATGTTCAGACCGGTTAGGTAGAATCATAGCATAAAAATTTGGTGCAAAACTCTTATTAAAACTTATCTGGCAAATACAATCCGTCCGCATTCCAGAACCCGTCCGCATCGATATAGAGCAGTCCGTCTCGATGCGCGAATAGCCATTCCTAAAGGGGCTGATAGAGCTGGATCGTCTCTTCTCGATCGCGATCCTCCCACAATACGTTGAAGAACAATATCCCTGTAGCCCGATCTAACACACGAAAAACTTCTGCCACTCGCACCTCATGTGATTCAATTTTGTTTTGAGACCTTTCCGGTGCGCCTCGAATCCATTCCTTGAAGTATTTTTGCTCTGGTCGCCATACTTCCACTTGCCCTAATAGTTTGCTGCCGTGAAGAAAGTACTCCTCACTCGAAGCGATACATCGCATCCATCAGCTTTAAACCTGTCCCAATCTGCTGCAGCATCGTTTCCTTCTCGTTCGTGAAGACAAAGATCATATTAAAACCCACGATGTTTCCTCCCGACTCATAGTAATAATCTAATGATTCGTACTGCATACGAAACTTAAATTTTGAGCATGAGCGAGTGATGGCGAGTTCAGTCTCAAAGCAGGAAACTCTCAGCGTCCTTTCGGAAGTATATCGGCGTTTGTGACGACCTCGAAATTCGTTGTTTGCGTCCAGATAAAACTATCATCTTCCTTGATGGCGCTCAGAATTGGGAGCGGTGCATTCATCAGACTCCATGTCATGAACGCATCCGCGCTCACTGTCAAAGCACGAATCTGATAGGATCGCTTCGATCGATTGATGACCGCTCGCATATTTGTCCATGTTCGATTTCGCAGCGCATTCTGGTTCATCAGATATTGTGCGTGCGCGAAACCGGGAAAGTCATTGCGCCGCCGAACATCACCCGATCCGAAACGAGCGTCAGCGGGTATACCGTAGAGAAATGCAGCCCCGATGCTGTACGCACCAGACTTCAATTTGTCGCCTGAAATCAAAAACCGTGACGTCTCCCAAAGTGTCTCTTCAGGAGAAAGGATCACTAGCGTCGCGCCGGGCAGACCCGTAGCCGTCAGTTGGGTCTGAGTATTCTGCAGAGGGTTTCCAACACTGTCCCAGATCAGAGGCGCTTTCAAAGCGTAAATTATGGCTAGCTTGTGATGCGTGGTATTCCGCAGGAAGATTGCTAGCGGTATATATTCCCCTGCCGCAAACCGTCTTTTTACGCCTTCGATCCGTATGCCCGCCTGTGCGCCCATTACCGTCTCGCCCCATGCGACACCGTTTTGCGCTTCTTCCACCGTCTTGCCGATGATCACATCTTTGATGATCGGCGGAGCATATT